>NZ_JBLRVZ010000006.1:0-375063 GCF_048159505.1 Streptomyces sp. T028 | reverse complement strand
AGGGCCTCGGCCATCGCGTTGTCATAGCTGTCCGCGACCGAGCCGACCGAGGCCGAAGCCCCGATGTCGGACAGCCGATCGGTATACCGAATTGTGGTGGTTCTCCTTCGCCAGGACCGTAGCCCTGGCATCAGGGACTCCACAAATCTCAGTACAGCTCACACCGAAGTCTCTCACCGGAAAGCGGCAGCTTCCTCTGCCCGATCTGGTCAGGGAGGTGCTGACGTGTTTCAGGGCCATCCAGGTGGCCGAGAAGCAGGCGGCGGGGGAGAGGTATGAGGACAGCGGGTACGTGCTCGTGGACGGACTCGGCAGGGCGCTCAACGGGCGGCAGCTGCGTGAGCGGGCGTACAAGGTCATGGACGAGAACGGGCTGCGGCGGGTCCGTTTGTACGATGCTCGCGCGAGTTGCTTCACATACCTGGCCAACAACGGGGTGCCGGACCACCTCCTTGCCCGGTGGGCTGGGCACACCAACGTCCAGACCACGAAGCACTGGTATGTGAAGCCGGACGTGGAGGATCTTCGTCCGGCCGCGGATACCTGGGGAGGTCTGGCGAGCGTCTCCACCCCCGATCCCGCAGAGAGTGTGAGATGTGGGAGCGTGAGCGGGTGAGTGAGAAGAACGTCGAAACCCTGCAATACCGCTTTGACGGGCCAGAACAGGCTCCGGTCCTGGTCATGGGATGCTCCCTCGGTGCTACATGGCACATGTGGGACCGTCAGGTCCCGGAACTGGCCCAGCACTGGCGGATCTTCCGGTACGACCTGCCCGGGCACGGGGGCGCCCCGGCCTACCCGGCGGGCTCCGTGTCCGACCTCGCCGAGCGGCTGCTCGCCACGCTCGACGGGCTCGGGGTGCAGCGCTTCGGCTACGCGGGCTGCGCGTTCGGCGGCGCGGTCGGCGTGGAACTGGCCCTGCGTCACCCGGAGCGCGTCGCCTCGCTCGCGCTGATCGCCGCCTCGCCGAGGTTCGGCACGGCGGACGAGTTCCGCCAGCGCGGGGTGATCGTCCGCACCAACGGCCTCGACCCCATCGCCCGCACCTCGCCCGACCGCTGGTTCACCGCCGGGTTCGCCGCGGCACAGCCGGCGATCACCGAGTGGGCCGTGCAGATGGTCCGCACCACCGACCCCGGCTGCTACATCGCGGCCTGCGAGGCGCTCGCCGCGTTCGACGTCCGCGCCGAACTCGGCAGGATCGGTGCCCCCACCCTCGTGCTCGTCGGCTCCGACGACCAGGTGACGGGCCCCGCCGAGGCGCGCACCCTCGTCGCCGGCATCCCCGACGCCCGCCTCGCCGTCGTACCCGCCGCCTCGCACCTGGTCCCGGTGGAGCAGCCGGCGGCCGTCACCGATCTCCTCCTACGGCACTTCTCCACCGCCTGGCAGCCCGCCTACGAGTCCACGACCGGACAGACGGCCGTCCCGGGCATCCCCGTCCGCGCGGTGACGACCCAGACCCAGACCCAGATCCAGAACTCGACCCCGCCGCCGCAGCCGCTGGCCATCGCCGAGATCGCACCCGCCCCTGTCGAGGAGCCGGTGCAGGTCATGGGCCGTCCCGATCCCTACGACGCGGGGCTGAAGGTGCGCCGCGAGGTCCTCGGGGACGCGCACGTGGACCGGGCGCTGTCCCAGGCCGACGACTTCTCCGGCGACTTCCAGGAGTTCATCACCCGCTACGCCTGGGGCGAGATCTGGGACCGCCCCGGCCTTGACCGGCGCTCCCGCTCCTGCGTCACGCTCACCGCCCTGGTCGCCGGCGGGCACCTCGACGAGCTCGCCTTCCACACCCGGGCCGCCCTGCGCAACGGCCTCACCCCCGACGAGATCAAGGAGGTGCTGCTGATGGCGGCGGTCTACTGCGGAGTACCGGCGGCCAACAGCGCCTTCCGGGTGGCGCAGCAGATCATCCGTGAGGAGACCACGCCGGTCGACTGAGCCACGCCGCCCGCACCGGGGGAGGATGGACCCCATGACGAGCATGACGAGCATGACGGCCGTGAAGCTGACGAAGAAGTCGCACTCCTGCGTCCGTCTGGAGAAGGACGGGCGCACGCTCGTCGTCGACCCGGGCGGGTTCAGCGAGGCGGACGCGGCCGTCGGCGCCGAGGCGATCCTGGTCACGCACGAGCACCCGGACCACTTCAACGAGGAGCGGCTGCGGGCGGCCCTGGACGCGAACCCGGCCGCCGAGATCTGGACCCTGCGCTCGGTCGCGGAGAAGATCTCGGCCGCCTTCCCCGGCCGCGTCCACACCGTCGGCCACGGCGACACCTTCACCGCCGCGGGCTTCGACGTCCAGGTCCACGGCGAGCTGCACGCCGTCATCCACCCGGACATCCCACGCATCACCAACGTCGGCTACCTGATCGACGGCGGCCGTGTCTTCCACCCCGGCGACGCCCTCACCGTCCCCGACCGGGCCGTCGAGACGCTGATGCTCCCCGTCATGGCCCCCTGGAGCAAGATCTCCGAGGTCATCGACTACGTCCGCGAGGTCAAGCCGCAGCGCGCCTACGACATCCACGACGCCCTCCTCACCGACCTCGCCCGCCCGATCTACGACAACCAGATCGGCGCCCTCGGCGGCGCGCCGCACCTGCGGCTGGCGTCCGGGGAGAGCACGGCACTGTGAGTGTCAGTGGCGCCCGGTAGGTTGTGAGACATGCGCATCGCGACGTGGAACGTCAACTCGATCACCGCCCGCCTGCCGAGGCTGCTGGCCTGGCTGGAGAGCAGCGGCACGGACGTGCTGTGCCTCCAGGAGGCCAAGCTGGCCGAGGACCAGTTCCCGTTCGACCAGCTGCGCGAGCTGGGCTACGAGGCGACGGTCAACGCCACGGGCCGGTGGAACGGCGTGGCGGTGATCTCCCGGGTGGGCATCGAGGACGTCGTCAAGGGCCTGCCCGGCGACCCGGGCTACGAGGGCTCGGTGGAGCCCCGGGCGATCTCGGCGACCTGCGGCCCGGTCCGCGTCTGGTCGGTGTACGTGCCGAACGGCCGCGAGGTGGACCACCCGCACTACGCCTACAAGCTCCAGTGGTTCGAGGCCCTGAAGGCGGCCGTCGCTGGCGACGCGGCGGGCAGCCGCCCGTTCGCGGTCATGGGCGACTACAACGTGGCGCCGACGGACGACGACGTCTACGACGTGGCCGCCTTCGAGGGCCTCACCCATGTCACCCCGGCCGAGCGCGCGGCCCTCACCTCCCTGCGTGAGGCAGGCCTCGCCGACGTGGTCCCGCGGCCCCTGAAGTACGACCACCCGTTCACGTACTGGGACTACCGCCAGCTCTGCTTCCCCAAGAACCGCGGCATGCGCATCGACCTGGTCTACGGCAACGAACCGTTCGCGAAGGCCGTCAAGGACTCCTACGTCGACCGCGAGGAACGCAAGGGCAAGGGCGCCTCCGACCACGCCCCGGTCGTCGTCGACCTGGACATCTGACCCTCACAGCAGCCGCAGGTCCACCGCCTCCGCCAGTGCCGCGTACCCCGCGTCCCCGGGATGCAGATGGTCCCCGCTGTCGTACGCGGGCAGCATCCGCGTCGGGACGGCGGGGTCCCGCAGCGCGCGGTCGAAGTCGAGGACGCCGTCGAACACGCCGCTGTGCCGGATCCACGCGTTCAGCGCGGCCCGCTCGCCCTCCACGGGCGCCGTGCACCGCGCGGAGCCACCGCAGGGCGGCAGCGTCGCGCCCAGCACCCGCACCCCGCGCGCCCGCGCCCGCCCGGCGAGCTCCCGCAGCCCGGCGGCCACCTCGACGGCCGTCGTCCCGTCCCGCAGATCGTTGATGCCCTCGAACACGACCAGCGTCCGCACCGAGGTCTGCGCGAGGACGTCCCGGTCCAGCCGGTGCACGGCACTGACCCCACCGCCGACCAGGGCGAGTCCGTCGCCCGGGTAGCGGTCGCTTACGACGCGGTTCGACGCGATCCCCGCGTTGAGCACCCCGTAGCGCGGCACCGAGTCCTGGCGGCGCAGCCGGGCCGCGAGGGCGTCCGGCCAGCGCCGGTTCGCGCCCACCGTCGACCGGTCGCCGTCGGTGATCGAGTCCCCGAGCAGCACCACCGCACCGGGCCCGCCGCCCACGTCCACCCCGGTCAGCAGCGGCCAGGAACCGATCGTGGCGGAGTACGGCGTCCCGTCCGCGTCCGCCGTGTGGTCGCCCGGCCCGCTCAGATACGACCGCTGCACCGCGAGCCCGTGCCAGGGCACCGAGGTCACCGTGCCCGGAAGGTGGAAGCTCACCAGCAGATCCACGTCCGCGGGCACGGCGAAGGGCAGCGGATCGCTGACCGCCTGCGCGCCCGCGGGCACCTCGACGCCCCGCGCGCCCCCGAAGGACAGCGGCACCGGCACGGACTGCGCCGCCGCGCCCGCCGACCGCACCGCCACCGACGCCGCCCCGATCCGCACCGGCGCCGAGGCGAACGCGTTGTCGAAGCGAAGCCGCACCCGGGGCCCGCCCACCGACGTGTGCACCACCAGCCGCAGGGTGCGGTCGGTCCACGGGCCCACCGCCGCGAGCGCGGAGGGGGAGGCCGCCCAGGTGCCGGTCCAGCCCGCCGAGCCGGTCCGCACGGCCAGCGCGAACACATGGAGCCGCGGTGCGACGGGCAGCCGCACCGCGACCACCTCGCGCCCCCGCACCAACGGGACCGTCACCACGTACAGCCGGGCCCGTTCGGCGAGCGGACCGTCGGGGGTGCCGATGTGCGGCAGGGCGAGGGCCTTGGTGGCGAGCGGGCCGGTGCGCCAGTCGGGGGCGGTCAGCAGGTAGGGGGAGCGCGAGCCGTCGGCGTACACGACACTGCCCGTGCCGCCCGCCTCCCCGCCGCCCGTGCTCGTGACGAGGAAGGCGAGGGCGTCGCCGTGCCCGTCGGCCCCTACGGTCTGTCCGGCGGCGCGGACGTTGTCGGGAGCGCCCGGCGGGCGGAGCGGCCAGGTCAGCCGGGCGCCCCGCACGGTCGGTGCGCGCCCCGGGATCCAGCCCGCGGCGGCCAGGTCGGACGCCGGCAGGTGGTTGCCGGCGCCGTCGAGATCCACCGTGGACGTGTTGTCGTACCACCTCTCCAGCGGAAGCGGAAGCGGAAGCGGCAGCGGAAGGGGAAGCGGAAGCGAAGGCGGCAGCGGCGGGGCCGCCCCCTGCGCGGGCGCGAGGAACAACCCGGACACGACGAGGGCCAGGGCGACCCCCCACACACGTCGGCGCACGATCCGATCCCTCCGCACACCCGGCACCCGTCAGCCGGCAGCGGCTCGCGACGCTAGGCAGCGAACGGGACCCGGTCAACGCGCCATGCGCGCCCGGACCGTGCATTCGACCGTACGTGCGTGCCAGCGCGCCTGTGGTGCGCACGTCGGTGCGAATGACACGCTGGACGTATGCACATCCCTTTCCTGGGCAACAAGCGCAAGAAGCACGGTGAAGCGGTCCTGGCCGCCGACCCCGAGGGGGTCGCGGAACTCCTTTCCGAATGCGAGCTGCTGCGCTCCCAGGCGGCCCGGGCGGGGATCCGACTCGACGACACCGCCGCCTCGTTGGAGGCGCTCGACCAGCTGGTGCCGCGCTGGCGCGACGACGAGGAGATCCTGCCCTGGCTCGGCAACGACGCCGGGCTCTATCTGGGCACGGTCATCGTGCGCACCGTGCCCGGCGCCGCCTGGGGTTTCCGGGCGGACGGGCAGCCCGTCGTACGGCTCGCGTCGGGGCGGGAGTTCGACGTCGTGACCTCGGGGCACGAGTGGGCGACCAGCGGGGTCCCCGAACTGTCCCAGCTGTACGGCGAGGTGGCCGAGGCCTGAAACCGCCCCCGCCGCCGATATGAGCTCGACGTAAATACGGCTTATGTCCCACGGGTGCGTGTCGGGTGCCGGGGCGGGGTCGCGCTGGATAGTTTCCGTCCAAGATTCTCAAGCACCGAAGGGGGCGACTAGGATGGGCCGTTCATCCCCCAGAACCGGGGTCGCGACCGCCGCGGCGGCAGAACCGGGGACGCTGCTGCCAGGTGGTGGGGGACTCTCCGCGGCAATCCGGCCGTAGGGGGCGGAAGTCACAGAGCCCTGCCCGGCCGGCGCCGGTCGCAGATCACTGCTCGCGCAGCGGGACCGGCCCGTACGACGGGTCGGTCGCCGGCGAGGAGAAGGTCAGCCGCGCGCCGGACGGGTTGTGCTCGGTCCGCTGCGTTACGTCGGAGTAGCGATGGGTTCGGCGGGCAGCGGCGCCTGGGCCGCCCGTGTCACGTCCTCCACCAGCTCGACCACGTCGGGTCCGTACGCCTGCGAGTTGACGACCTTCAGGAGCAGCACGAAGGAGTTGTTCCCGTGCTTGCGGGCCAGCCGCTCGTGGTGGCGGACCAGATAGCGGGTGGCGGCCTGGTTGTTGATGGCGCGCTGCCCGCAGAACAGGAACACCGGCCGCCCCTCACCCCGCCGTCGGCCCACCGTCAGCCGGGCCAGCAGCACGTACTCGGTGATGCCCGCGTCCATCCGGTACTGCTCGGTGCCGATCCGGAACGCCAGCCGGTCCGGGCCCGGTTCGCGGTCGGTGTTGACGTGCACCCCGGGCAGCATGGCCTGGAGATGGGCCGCCATCCGCCGGTTCGACCCAGGGCCGCCGACGCAGAACTCCGTCCGCTCCCCGAACCCCTGCCGGGCCGCGTCCTGCGTGACCACCTCCGCGCCCGCCCCGCAGTCCTTGATGAGCGCGGCGAGCTCCAGCAGCGCGAACACGTCGTGGCGGTGCACCGCGAGATCGGGGCTCCCCGCGTCGCGGTTGACGACGAGCAGGCACTCGGAGTTCTCGGGCAGCCCGAAGAACGCCTGCTTGCGCCGGAGTTTCCGGCGCCACAGATAGGTCCGGGCGAGCCAGCCGAGCGCGGCGCTCAGGCCGGTCGCGATGATCCCCAGGACGATGTTGCGCACGTCGTCGTTCATGGGCGCGCATGGTAGCGGTCGGGCATGGCTTTGACGTACCCGTGTTCGAGGTGTGGCAGTCGTATGACAGTGCCCGGAAGGCGTCTGTCGGGTGCGTCGCGATGTGGTTACGCTGCGCTGACGGTTCTGGACTGGAGGTATGGATGCGTCGCCCTGTCGCGCGGAAACTGTCGGTCCTGGCGGTCTCGGCCGCCGTGGTCACGGTGGGGGCCGCGGCGCCACCCACCGCGGCGCCACCCACCGCCGGGAGAACGGCCGTCGAGAAGGTCCCGGTCGCCGTCGGCCACGGCGGTGCCGTGGCCAGCGTCGACGCGGACGCCTCGGCCGCCGGGATCGAGGTGCTCAGGAAGGGCGGCAACGCCGTCGACGCGGCCGTCGCCACCGCCGCCGCCCTCGGTGTCACCGAGCCCTACTCCTCCGGCATCGGCGGAGGAGGCTACTTCGTCTACTACGACGCCAAGTCCCGTACGGTGCACACCATCGACGGCCGCGAGACCGCACCGCTGACCGCCGACTCGGGCCTCTTCCTGGAGAACGGCACCCCGATCCCCTTCGCCGACGCCGTCAGCAGCGGCCTGGGCGTCGGCACCCCCGGCACCCCCGCCACCTGGGCCACCGCGCTCGACAAGTGGGGCAGCCGACAGCTCGGTTCGGTCCTGAAGCCCGCCGAGCGCATCGCCCGCGAGGGCTTCACCGTCGACGAAACCTTCCGCTCCCAGACCGCCTCCAACGAGACCCGCTTCCGCTACTTCCCGGACACCGCCGAGTTGTTCCTGCCGGGCGGCCAACTCCCCGTCGTGGGCTCCACGTTCAAGAACCCCGACCTCGCGCGGACGTACGAGGAACTGGGTCGCGAGGGCGTCTCCGCGATCTACAAGGGCGACCTCGGCGAGGAGATCGTCGACACCGTCAACAACCCGCCCGTGGACCCGGGTTCGGGCTGGAAGGCGCGCCCGGGCGAGCTGTCCGCCAACGACCTCGCCGCCTACCGCGCCAAGCTACAGGCGCCCACGAGGACGACGTACCGCGGCCTCGGCGTCTACTCCATCGCCCCCTCCTCCTCCGGCGGCACCACCGTCGGCGAGGCCCTCAACATCCTGGAGAACACGGACCTTTCGAAGGCGAGCGAGGTCCAGTACCTGCACCACTTCATCGAGGCGAGCCGGATCTCGTTCGCCGACCGGGGGCGCTGGGTCGGCGACCCCGCCTTCGAGGACGTACCGACCAAGCAGCTGCTGTCGCAGCGGTACGCCGACTCACGCGCCTGCCTCATCAAGGACGACGCGGTGCTCACCAGCCCCGTCGCGCCCGGCGACCCGCGCCACCCGGCGGCCTGCACCACCGGGGGCACGGCGGCGCCGACGACGTACGAGGGAGAGAACACCACCCATCTGACGGTGGCCGACAAGTGGGGGAACGTCGTCTCCTACACGCTCACCATCGAACAGACCGGCGGCAGCGCCATCACCGTCCCCGGCCGTGGCTTCCTCCTCAACAACGAGCTGACGGACTTCTCCTTCGCCCCCGCCAACCCGTCCGTGCCCGACCCGAACCTGCCGGGCCCGGGCAAGCGCCCGCGCTCGTCCATCTCCCCGACCATCGTCCTGGACCGGCACGACAAGCCGGTCGTGGCGGTCGGTTCCCCCGGCGGCTCCACCATCATCACCACCGTGCTGCAGATCCTCACCGAGTTCCTCGACCGGGACCTGCCGCTGGTCGACGCGATCGCCACGCCGCGCGTCAGCCAGCGCAACACGGCCCAGACGGACATGGAACCCGCCCTCTACAACAACACCGGCCCGGACAGTGTCAGGTCCCGACTGGAGGCCATCGGGCACTCGTTCAGACTGAACGCCGAGATCGGCGCGGCGACCGGCGTGCAGCGGCTGCCGGGCGGGAAGTGGCTGGCCGCCGCCGAGACCGTACGGCGCGGCGGCGGCTCGGCGCAGGTGGTGTACCCCGCGTCATAGCTCCGCGACGGGGGCGGGCGGCTCGGTGCGGAACGCGAGCCGCCCCTCCTCGACCTCCACGTGCACCCGGTCGCCGTCCCTGACCCGGCCGTCGAGCAGCAGCCGCGACAGCTGGTTGTCGACCTCGCGCTGGATCGTGCGGCGCAACGGGCGTGCCCCGTACTCGGGTTGGTAGCCGCGCTCGGCCAGCCAGTCCACCGCCTCCGCCGCGAACTCCACGCCGATGCCCTGCGCCTGCAGCAGCCGCCGTGTCTTCTCCAGCAACAGGTCGGTGATCTGCCGCAGTTGGTCGCCGGTGAGCTGGTGGAACACGACGATCTCGTCCACGCGGTTGAGGAACTCCGGCCGGAAGTGGTCCCGCAGCGGCCGCAGGATCTGCTCGCGCCGCGCCTCCTCGTCGGCCCGCGCCCCGCCCGACCCGAAGCCGATGCCCGCGCCGCGCCGGCTGATCGCCTCCGAGCCCAGGTTGCTGGTCATCACGATCACCGTGTTGGTGAAGTCGACCGTACGGCCCTGGGAGTCGGTCAGCCGGCCGTCGTCGAGGACCTGCAGCAGGATGTTGAAGACGTCCGGGTGCGCCTTCTCCACCTCGTCGAGCAGCAGCAGCGAGTACGGGTGCCGGCGCACCACCTCGGTGAGCTGGCCCGCCTCCTCGTGGCCGACGTACCCGGGCGGGGCGCCCACCAGCCGGCTGACGGTGTGCCGCTCCTGGTACTCGCTCATGTCGAGCCGGACCATCCGCTCCTCGCTGCTGAACAACGCCTCGGCGAGCGCCCGGGCCAGCTCGGTCTTGCCGACGCCCGTCGGGCCGAGGAAGAGGAAGCTGCCGATCGGCCGGTCCGGGCTCGACAGCCCGGCGCGCGAGCGCAGCACCGCGTCCGAGACGACCCGTACGGCCTCCTCCTGGCCCACCACCCGCTCGTGCAGATGCTCCTCCAGCCCCAGCAGCCGGTCCTTCTCCTCCTGGGTGAGGCTCGCGACCGGGATACCGGTCTGCCGCGACACCACCTCGGCGACGGCCTCCGCGGTGACCTCCAGATGCTGGCCCTCGTCGACCTCCTCCTCACCGGAGGTGGCCGCGATGCGCTGCTTCAGGTCGGTGATCCGGTCGCGCAGCTGCGTGGCCAGTTCGTACTGCTCGTCGGCGACCGCCTGGTCCTTGTCGCGGGCGAGCTGCTCGGCCTCGCGCTCCATGGCCCGTACGTCCGTGCCCTTCGTCCGGGCGCCCAGGCGCACCCGCGCCCCGGCCTGGTCGATCAGGTCGATCGCCTTGTCGGGCAGCCGGCGGTCGGTGAGATAGCGGTCCGACAGCTGCACGGCCGCCACCAGCGCCTCGTCGGTGTAGCGGACCTGGTGATGGGCCTCGTAGCGGTCGCGGAGCCCGCGCAGGATCTCGATCGTGTCGGGGACGGTCGGCTCGGGCACCAGGATCGGCTGGAAGCGCCGGGCGAGCGCCGCGTCCTTCTCGATCCGCCGGAACTCCTCCAGCGTCGTCGCCCCCACGACGTGCAGCTCGCCGCGCGCCAGCGCCGGCTTGAGGATGTTGCCCGCGTCCATCGAGCCGCCCTCGCCGCCCCCGCCCGCGCCGACCACCGTGTGCAGCTCGTCGATGAACACGATCAGCTGGTCGGAGTGGGCGCGGATCTCACCCACGATGGTGTTCAGACGCTCCTCGAAGTCGCCCCGGTAGCGGGTGCCCGCGACCACCCCGGCCAGGTCCAGGGCGACCACCCGGCGGCCGTCCAGCACGTCCGGCACGTCCCCGTCGGCGATGCGCTGCGCCAGCCCCTCCACGACCGCCGTCTTGCCGACGCCCGCGTCACCGATCAGCACCGGGTTGTTCTTCCCGCGCCGGGACAGCACCTCGATGGTCTGTTCGATCTCGTCGTCCCGCCCGATCACCGGGTCGATCCGGCCCTGGCCGGCCAGCTCCGTGAGATCGCGGCCGTACTTGTCCAGGGTGGGGGTGCCGGTGGGGCGCTGCCGCTCGGGGTGCGCCTGCGCGGTCTCCGTTGCCTCGGGCGGGAGGCCGGTGGGGGCGAACCGGGCCGCGTTGAGGATGTGCCCGGCCGCCGAGTCCGGGTTCGCGGCGAGGGCGCTGAGCACATGCTCGGGCCCGATGTACCCCGCCCCGCGGGAACGGGCCAGGTCGTGCGCGTCCAGCAGGGCCCGTTTGGCGGCCGGGGTGAGGGACAGGGAGGTCGGCGGGGGCGTCTCACCCGGCGGGTGCTGCACCGGCCCCGACCGTTTGTCGATCTCCGCCGCCAAGGAGTCGGGATCCGCGCCGACCCGGCTCAGCAGACTCCGGGTCGGCTCCGCCGCGAGCGCCGCGCGCAGCAGATGCTCGGTGTCCAGGTCGCGGCTGCCGTGCTCGGCGGCGTACTGCGCCGCGCCCCGGACCAGTTCCCGGGCGGGCTGGCTGAGGAGCTGGCCGATGTTGATCTGGCGGGGGCCGGGGCGCGGCCCGCCGAAGAAGCGGGCCAGGAATTCACCGAAGGGGTCGCCGTAGCCCTCCGGGCCGGTGTAGCCGCTGGTCATGGCGTTCCGTTCGATCGACGTGCGTGGCCGGGCGGACGGGTGCCCCGGCCGTGCCGGGCTACACCACGATTGCACGTTCCGTGGGGGGCGGCATGTCCTGCGGGGGCGGTTGTGGGGCGGGTGCGGGTGGTTTGTGGCTGGTCGCTCCCCCACTCTCGGCTTCGCTCGAGCGGGGGGACCCCCATCGCGGCGGAGCCGCATGTCGATACAGCCCCGCACCCCTTTTGGGTTGGCTGCTCTACCGTCTCTCGGTCAGGACCCTTGGGCCCTCGTCCGTTATTGCCACCGTGTGTTCCACGTGGGCTGCCCTTGAGCCGTCGTTCGTGCGGAGGGTCCAGCCGTCCGTTGTGGTGTGCCAGTCGTCGCGGCCGCTCGCGATGAGCATGGGCTCGATGGCGATCGCCATGCCGGCGCGCAGGCGCATGCCCCGGCCGGGACGGCCCTCGTTGGGGACCCCGGGGTCCTCGTGCATGTGGCGGCCGATGCCGTGGCCGCCGAAGCCGTCGGGGATGCCGTAGCCGCCCGCGCGGCAGACCGTGCCGATCGCGTGTGCGATGTCGCCGATGCGGTTGCCGGGGACCGCCGCCGCGATGGCGGCGTCGAGGGCGCGCTCCGCCGTCTCGATCAGCCGGAGGTCGGCCGGGCGCGCCCTGCCGACGGTGAAGCTGATCGCCGAGTCGCCGGCCCAGCCGTCCAGGTGTGCCCCGCAGTCGATCGAGACGAGGTCGCCGTCGCGCAGCCGGTAGCGGGTGGGGATGCCGTGCACGATCGCGTCGTTCACCGACGCGCAGATCACCGCCGGGAACGGGGTCGGCGCGAAGGCCGGCCGGTAGCCGAGGAAGGGGGAGTCCGCGCCCGCCTCCCGCAGGACGTCCCGCGCCACCTCGTCCAGCTCCAGCAGGGAGACGCCCACGTCGGCGGCCTTGCGTACCGCGGTCAGGGCGCGTGCGACGACCTGGCCCGCCTCGTACATGGCGTCGATCGACGCCCGGGTCTTGAGTTCCACCATGCCAATTACTATACCGGTATTACAATGGTGGCATGGTGCGTAACCCGTTGACACCGGAAGAGCGTGAGCGCGGCGAGCGGCTCGGGCAGTTGCTCCGTGAGGCGCGCGGCGGCCGGAGCATGGCCGAGATCGCGGCGAGCGCGGGCATCTCCGCCGAGACCCTCCGCAAGATCGAGACCGGGCGGGCGCCGACCCCGGCGTTCTTCACCGTCGCCGCGCTCGCCGCCGCGCTGGGACTGTCCATGGACGAGTTGGCCGGGCGATGTGTGCCGGCCGCCGTGTGAGGCCGTCGTGTGGCTGGAGCGTGAGGCCGGGGTGAAGTCGGTGGCGGCAGGGGCTCTTTCCGGCCAAGGCCGCGCAAGGCGGCCTCCGCGTCCGCTTTGAAAACTCCGCGTAGCCCGGCTGTAACACGGCTGGTGTTTTCTACGGACCGGAGTGTTCCGGTCGGGCGGGAGCTGTGCGATGGGTGTGGATCAACTCCCGGGCCAGGTGCGGGAGTTCGCGAACTACCTGAGCGGGCTGCTGGCGCGCCTCGACCAGGGCGCCGGTTGGTGCGCGGTGTTCTGGCAGCGCGACCCCGACGGTATGCAGGCCTGCCTCGACGGGCGTGAGGTGCCGCCCTGGGACGTCGTGGAAGCCGTGCTCCAGGACCTCGCCGCCGAGTACGGCACTCCGGCCGCCGCCCAGGAGGCCGACCGCGCACGGTCCCTGCACGCCGCCGCGCTCGCCGCGTACGACGCGCGTCCCGGCGGCCGTGCGGCCCTCGGCGACCGGCTCGACGTGATGCTCCGCGAACAGCGCTATGCCGCCGAACGCCAGGCCGAACTGGGGCGCCTGCTCGCCGCCGCGGCCACCCAGGAGGACGCCGAGGCCATCCGCCTCGACCTCGCCTGGGCCCACGACGACCATGAACGCGCCGTCGCCCGCTGCGCCGAACTCCGCTACCGGATGGCCGAGTCGGACCGGAGGGCGGGGGAGAGGCAGCACCTGGCCGGCGACCACGCGATACACCGGCCGGCACCGGCGCACGGGTCGGGGCCGGCTTACGCGAACGGGACCGGGTCGGCGTACGCGCACGGGACGGGGGGTGGCTCCGCGGCGCACGGGACGGCGGGCGGTCCTGCCGCCGCCGCGTACGGGGCGGACTCCGACGCGGGCCGCCCGGCCGCGCGGCAGGACGGCGACGCCGCATCCGCCCGCGGCCGTTCGGCGCGTGGTAGCGAGGTCACGTCGGACCAGGGTGGTGCGGGGCATGGTGCCGAGGTCGGGTCGGCCTACGGTGGTTCGGCGCGCGGTGGGTCTGCGCGCGGTGCCGAAGCGGCATCGGCTCCCGGTGGTTCCAGGCGAGCCGCGGAGGCGGCGACCGGTCCCACGGCTTTCGCCTACCGCGCGGAGCCCTCGGCGGGCAGCCGGAGCGCCGCCGACTCGGCCGCACCCCAGCGCCCGGCCCCCGCGCAGGCCGCGGCCCCCGCCTTCGACCCCGCTCCGGGTTCCGCCGCGGGCTTCGGCCCGGCCTCTGCCTCCGGCTTCGACTCGACCTCGGTGTTCGACACGGCCTCCGTGTTCGACCCGGCTCCGCGTTCCGCTCCCGGATACGACCCGGCCCCGGGCCCGAACCCCACGCCCACCCCCGCTTCAGCCACCGCCGAGCCCTCCGTCCCCGTCCCCGCCCCCGAGAAGGGCCCCCTCCCCAAGCAGCGCAAGCGGCGGCGGGGCAGTGCGCGGTTCGCCGGGATGGCCGAGGAGGAGGACGCCGCAGTCGTCGTACCGCCGGCGGCCGGGCCCGTGCTGTCCGAGCCCGCTCCCGCCGCCCGGCGTACGCTCCGGGGCGCGCGGTTCGCGGGGGCGGCCGAGCGGGCGGAGCGGGAGGAGCCGCAGCGGGAGCCGCTGGACGCCGAGGCACGGCGGGAGACCGTGCGGGCGGTGGAGCGGCTGGTGGGGCTGCGGGGGGAAGGCCGCAGCGGCGAGGCGCACGCCCTGCTCGTGGAGCTGGCGTACTGGCCGGCCGGCCGGATCCCGCTGCTCGCCGCCGAGCTGCAGCGCGCCGGGCTGAGCGCAGACTGGACGACCCTGCTCTGGGAGGCCGCCTCCCTGCCCGCCGACCGGCTGGTGGAGGCCGCGGACGCCCTGGTCGCGGTCGGGCGCACGGCCGACGGCGAGCAGATCCTGCGGCAGGGCGTCGCCCGCCCGGCCGAGGAGATCGGACAGGCCGTCCTCCGGCTGCACACCGACGGCCGCCGCCGCGAGGCCCGCGCCCTGCTCGACGCCTACGTCCGCGTCCGCACCCCGGAGGAGACGGCCCGCAGCGCCGCCCCCGACCCCCAGACCCTCATCCCGCTCCTCCTGGAGTCCGCCCGCGGCATCTCCGAACAACGCCACTGGGACCTGATCCACGCCCTGAGGGTCGCCGGCTTCACCGCCTGACCGTTCTCCCGCAGACGGTTTCCCGCTCCGAGGCCGGGCCGGGAGTCCCGTACGCCACGCACGGCCGCACCCCCGCAGAACGACGGCTACGAGGACTTCGTCCTCCCACGGCACCGACCCGGACGCCGCCCGTACCGTCCTCGACGGTGTGGCGGCACCCGCCCGGAAGGCCCGGGACGAGGGCCGGGGGCGGGGCTACTGTTGGTGCGGGCAGGGCGTCCGTGCTACGCCGTCCGACCCCCGGCTCACCCACGTGAGTGTGAAACGCGATCGACTCCGCGGGTTAACGACGATGGTCTTGGCAAGCCCCTCCCGGAGGCTTACGTTCGTCCCTCTACGACCTTCGTCTACGGGCGTAGAGGCTCTGACGTCCCGTCGAAGGAGCAGCTCATGACCGACGTCGTACGTGCCGCACTGGTCCAGGCCACCTGGACCGGCGACACCGGGTCCATGGTGGCGAAACACGAGGAGCACGCCCGCGAGGCGGCCCGGCAGGGCGCGAAGGTGATCGGGTTCCAGGAGGTCTTCAACGCCCCCTACTTCTGCCAGGTGCAGGAGCCCGAGCACTACCGCTGGGCCGAGCCGGTGCCGGACGGGCCGACCGTACGTCGTATGCAGGACCTCGCGCGCGAGACGGGCATGGTGATCGTCGTCCCGGTCTTCGAGGTCGAGCAGAGCGGCTTCTACTACAACACCGCCGCCGTGATCGACGCCGACGGCTCCTACCTCGGCAAGTACCGCAAGCACCACATCCCGCAGGTCAAGGGCTTCTGGGAGAAGTACTACTTCCGGCCGGGGAACCTCGGCTGGCCCGTCTTCGACACGGCCGTCGGGAAGATCGGCGTGTACATCTGCTACGACCGCCACTTCCCCGAGGGCTGGCGGCAGCTCGGCATCAACGGCGCCCAGCTCGTCTACAACCCCTCCGCCACCCACCGCGGCCTGTCCAGCCACCTGTGGCGGCTGGAGCAGCCCGCCGCGGCCGTCGCCAACGAGTACTTCGTCGCGGCGATCAACCGTGTGGGAGTAGAGGAGTACGGGGACAACGATTTCTACGGGACGTCGTACTTCGTCGACCCGCGAGGCCAGTTCGTGGGCGAGGTCGCGAGCGACAGGAGCGAGGAACTCGTCGTCCGCGACCTGGACTTCGACCTGATCGAACAGGTGCGGCAGCAGTGGGCCTTCTACCGCGACCGCCGCCCCGACGCCTATGAAGGGCTGGTACAGCCGTGAGCGACCTGTACGCGCGTCACCGGAGCGTCATGCCGGACTGGCTGGCGCTCTACTACGAGGAGCCGCTGGAGATCACCCACGGGGAGGGGCGGCACGTCTGGGGCGCCGACGGCACCAGGTACCTGGACTTCTTCGGCGGGATCCTCACCACGATGACCGCCCACGCCCTGCCCGAGGTGACCAAGGCGGTCAGCGAGCAGGCCGGACGGATCGTCCATTCCTCCACGCTGTACCTCAACCGGCCGATGGTCGAGCTCGCCGAGCGGATCGCCCAGCTCAGCGGCATCCCGGACGCCCGCGTCTTCTTCACCACCTCCGGCACCGAGGCCAACGACACGGCCCTGCTGCTCGCCACCGCCTACCGGCGCAGCAACACGGTCCTGGCGATGCGCAACAGCTACCACGGCCGCTCCTTCAGCGCCGTCGGCATCACCGGCAACCGCGGCTGGTCCCCGACCTCGCTGTCCCCGCTGCAGACGCTGTACGTGCACGGCGGGGTACGCGGGCGCGGCCCGTTCGCGGGGCTGAGCGACGAGGAGTACATCGCGGCCTGCGTCGACGACCTCAAGGACCTCCTCGGCCACACCCGCCCGCCCGCCGCCCTGATCGCCGAGCCCATCCAGGGCGTCGGCGGTTTCACCTCGCCCCCCGACGGCCTGTACGCGGCCTTCCGGGACGTGCTGCACGAGCGGGGCATCCTGTGGATCGCCGACGAGGTGCAGACCGGCTGGGGCCGCACCGGCGACCACTTCTGGGGCTGGCAGGCGCACGGCCAGAGCGGCCCGCCCGACATCGTCACCTTCGCCAAGGGCATCGGCAACGGCTCCTCCATCGGCGGTGTCGTCGCCCGCGCCGAGATCATGAACTGCCTGGACGCCAACAGCATCTCCACCTTCGGCGGCACCCAGCTCACCATGGCCGCGGGCCTCGCCAACCTCACCTACCTCCTGGAACACGACCTCCAGGGCAACGCCCGGCGCGTCGGCGGCCTGCTCATCGAGCGGCTGCGGTCCGTCGCCGCCCAGGACCCCGGCGTACGGGAGGTACGCGGACGCGGCCTGATGATCGGCGTCGAACTGACGAAACCCGGCACCGACAGGGCCGACCCGGAGCGGGCGTCCGCCGTGCTGGAGGCGGCCCGTGCGGGCGGCCTGCTGCTCGGCAAGGGCGGCGGGCACGACACCAGTGCCCTGCGCATCGCCCCGCCGCTGTCCCTGACCGTCGCGGAGGCCGAGGAGGGCGCCGCGATCCTCGAAAGCGCGCTGAGGAGCACGCAGTAGCAGCGGCGCCCGCCGCGCAGTCCCGGCACCGCGCCGGTCGAGCAAGGGAACACCGCCATGACCACCACCCTGGAGACCTGGGGGCCCGTCGAGCCCCTGGAACCCGCCCTGTCGGTCCGTCAGGTCCTGTCCCTGGAACGCGTCCTGGCCGGGGACCCCGAGGTGGTGGCCGGCGCGGACCGGCTCGACCGGCCGGTGCGCTGGGTGCACGTCGCCGAGGCCCCGGACGTCGGCGTGATGCTCACCGGCGGCGAGATGGTCCTCACCACCGGCGTGCTGCTCGCCGGGGACGAGAACGCCCAGGCCGAGTACATCCGCTCCCTGCACCGCGCCGAGGCCGCAGCCGTCGTCCTGGGCCTCGGGCGCGCCTTCCCCGCCCCGCCCGACGCGATGCGACGCGCCGCCGAGCGGTGCGGGCTGCCCCTGGTCGTCCTGCACCGGCCGTTCCCGTTCGCCGAGCTGACCGAGGAGGTCCAGTCCCGGCTCGTACGCCGCAAGTTCGCCGCCGTCAGCCTCTCGGAGGCCGTACGGACCGCCCTGACCGGGCTGATCACCGCCGGGGCCCCGTTGCAGCGGCTGCTCGACGAGATCGCCCACCACACCGGCTGCCCCGTCGTCGTCACCAACCTCGCCCACCGGGTACTGGCCACCGGCGGAGAACGCTCGGCTGTCGACGACGTGCTGCGGGACTGGGAGCGCATCGCCCGGCAGGCCGGCGGCACCGAGGGCGACGGCTGGATCCGCGCCGAACTCGGCGGACGCGGCGAGCGATGGGGCGAGATCATGCTGTGCGGCTACCGCGGCGCCACCGCCGGCGGCCGCCTCCTCGCCGACCGGGCCGCCGAGGCCCTCGTCCTGCACCGCATGCTCGGCGGCACCTCCGCCCACACCTGGGAGGAGCAGTCCGCGCAGAGCCTCCTCACCGACCTCGCCTCCGGCGTCGTACCGGCCCGCCAGTTGCTGCCGCGGGCCCGGGCGGCCGGACTGCCCGTCAACCGGCGCACCTTCGTCCCCCTGGTCGTCAGGGACGGCGATCCCGCCCAACTCGACCGCATGCTCCGCCTGTTGGGCCTGCCCGGACTGGTCGCGGAACTCGCCGACGGGGCCACCGCCGTGCTGCTGAGCCTCGCCCGCGACCAGGACGCCGAGGCGCTCGCCGCGCACTTCGCGGCCCGGCTGCGCACCGAGTCAGGGGAGGCCCGCACGGTCGTCGCCTCGGCCGGACCGCGCACCCTGTGGGACGAGGTCCCGGCCGGGCTGCGCGAGGCCCAGCACGTCGCCGACGCCGTCGCCGACTCCTCGGCCGCCCTCGACCTGCCGCCCGTCGTCCGCCTCAAGGACGTCCATCTGCGCGGCCTGATCCGGCTGCTGCGCGACGACCCGCACGTGCAGTCCTTCGCCGAGCGCGAGCTGGACGGCCTGTTGTGCGCGGCCGGCGACGACCTCCTCGCCGTCCTGCGCACCTATCTCGCCACCGGCCGCAACAAGTCCCGCACCGCCCAGCTCCACCATGTCTCCCGGCCCGCCCTCTACCGCCGCCTGGAGGCGATACAGGCCCGGCTCGGGGTGGACCTGGACGACTTCGAACAGGCCGCCTCCGTGCATATCGCGCTCCTCGCGCACGACGCCCAGCAAGCCTGACCCACCGGTCCGGGCAGCCCCGGGGCAACACCCTCGAAACATGGATCGACCTGCGAAAACGGCGGTGAAACATGGGACTTGGCGGACGTGACACGGTGGCACGCCCAGCTCCCCCAGACGTGACACCGTGCAACTCAAAGCGGGCTCGTCGGCTTTCTAAGGTCCTCTCACACCGAGCGACCGGAGGTCCCGATGAGCAGAGTGATCCGCGCCGCCGTGTTCCAGACGGCCTGGACCGGCGACAAGGAATCGATGATCCAGGTACACGAGCAGGCGGTCCGCGACGCGGCCGCGCAGGGTGCTCAGGTCCTGTGCTTCCAGGAGCTGTTCTACGGACCGTACTTCTGCCAGGTCCAGGACCCGCAGTTCTACGAGTACGCCGAGCAGATCCCGGACGGCCCGATCGTCCAGCGCTTCCAGGCCCTCGCCCGGGAACTGGGCATCGTCCTGGTGCTCCCGATGTACGAGGAGGAGCAGCCGGGCGTCCTCTACAACACCGCCGCCGTGATCGACGCCGACGGCTCCTACCTCGGCAAGTACCGCAAGCACCACATCCCGCAGGTCAAGGGCTTCTGGGAGAAGTTCTACTTCCGTCCCGGCAACGTCGGCTGGCCGATCTTCGACACGGCCGTCGGGAAGATCGGCGTCTACATCTGCTACGACCGCCACTTCCCCGAGGGCTGGCGGGCACTCGGCCTGGAGGGCGCCGAGATCGTCTTCAACCCCTCGGCCACCTCGCGCGGCCTGTCCGCCTACCTGTGGCAGCTGGAGCAGCCGGCGGCGGCCGTCGCCAACGAGTACTTCGTCGGCGCGATCAACCGGGTCGGCACCGAGGAACTCGGCGACAACGACTTCTACGGGACCTCCTACTTCGTGGACCCGGAGGCCCAGTTCGTCGGCGAGGTCGCCAGCGACAAGGAGACCGAACTCGTCGTCCGCGACCTGGACATGGCCAAACTCCGCGAGGTCCGCGACCGCTGGCAGTTCTACCGCGACCGCCGCCCGGAGGCGTACGGCCCGCTGACGACCCCGTGACCATGGCAGTTCCCCGCGCACCAGGTTTTTTTTGGGGGCGCGGGGCCCTGACATATGCGGCTCCGCCGCGTGAGCGCGATCAACCACAGACGACCCGCAGACGATCAACTACCGCTCCGGAGACGGAATATGAGCAGCCGTAAAATCATCCGCGGCGGTCTCGTCATCACCGCGTCCGACGAGATCCACGCCGACGTCCTGATCGAGGACGGCCGTATCGCCGCCCTCGCCGCCTCCGGCACCCCCGCCGCCGAGGCCTGGACCGACGGGCAGGTCATCGACGCCACCGGGAAGTACGTCATCCCGGGCGGGGTCGACGCCCACACCCACATGGAGCTGCCCTTCGGCGGCACCTTCGCCTCCGACACCTTCGAGACCGGCACCCGCGCCGCCGCCTGGGGCGGTACGACCACGATCGTCGACTTCGCGGTGCAGAGCGTCGGCCACACCCTGCGCGACGGCCTGGACGCCTGGCACGCCAAGGCCGAGGGCAACTGCGCCATCGACTACGCCTTCCACATGATCGTTTCCGACGTGAACCAGGACACGCTCAAGGAGATGGACCACCTCGTCGAGGAGGGCGTCACCTCCTTCAAGCAGTTCATGGCCTACCCGGGTGTCTTCTACTCCGACGACGGCCAGATCCTGCGCGCCATGCAGCGCTCCGCCGACAACGGCGGTCTGATCATGATGCACGCCGAGAACGGCATCGCGATCGACGTGCTGGTGGAGCAGGCGCTGGCCCGCGGCGAGACCGACCCCCGCTACCACGGCGAGGTCCGCAAGGCCCTCCTCGAAGCCGAGGCCACCCACCGTGCGATCAAGCTCGCGCAGGTCGCCGGCGCGCCCCTGTACGTCGTGCACGTCTCCGCCATGGAGGCGGTCGCCGAGCTGGCCCGGGCGCGCGACGAGGGGCTGAACGTCTTCGGTGAGACCTGCCCGCAGTATCTGTTCCTGTCCACCGACAACCTCGCCGAGCCCGACTTCGAGGGCTCGAAGTACGTGTGCTCGACGCCCCTGAGGCCCAAGGAGCACCAGGCCAAGCTGTGGCAGGGCCTGCGCACGAACGACCTCCAGGTGGTGTCGACGGACCACTGCCCGTTCTGCTTCGCGGGCCAGAAGGAGCTCGGCCGGGGCGACTTCTCCAAGATCCCCAACGGTCTGCCGGGCGTCGAGAACCGGATGGACCTGCTCCACCAGGCCGTCGTCGACGGGCACATCTCGCGCCGCCGCTGGATCGAGATCGCCTGCGCCACCCCGGCCCGGATGTTCGGCATGTACCCGAAGAAGGGCACCATCGCCCCCGGTGCCGACGCGGACGTCGTCATCTACGACCCGCACGCCGAGCAGACCGTCTCCGCCGAGACGCACCACATGAACGTCGACTACTCGGCGTACGAGGGCAAGCGTCTCACCGGCCGCGTCGAGTCGGTCCTGTCGCGCGGCGAACTCGTCATCACCGAGCGGGAGTACACGGGACGCGCGGGTCACGGCGTCTACACCCCGCGCTCCACCTGTCAGTACCTCAACTAGGAAGGGCGCCCATGGACTTCGGACTCGTCCTGCAGACCGATCCGCCGGCCTCGAAGGTCGTCGAGCTGATGAAACGCGCGGAGGACAACGGCTTCACCTACGGCTGGACCTTCGACTCCGCCGTGCTCTGGCAGGAACCGTTCGTGATCTACAGTCAGATCCTGTCCGCCACCAGCAAGTTGACCGTCGGACCGATGGTGACCAACCCTGGCACCCGCACCTGGGAGGTCACCGCCTCCACCTTCGCCACCCTCAACGACATGTTCGGCAACCGCACGGTCTGCGGCATCGGCCGCGGCGACTCCGCGATGCGCGTGGCCGGCCGCGCCCCGAACACCCTCGCCCGGATCAGCGCCGCCATGAAGGTCATCCGGGCCCTCGGCTCGGGGCAGGAGGCCGACCTCGGCGGCACGGTGATCCGGTTCCCCTGGATCAAGGAGGACGCGAAGCTCCCCGTCTGGATGGCCGCGTACGGGCCGAAGGCGCTGAAGATGACCGGCGAGGAGGCCGACGGGTTCATCCTGCAGCTGTCCGACCTGTACCTCACCGAGTTCATGGTGAAGGCGGTCAAGGACGCGGCGGTCGCGGCCGGCCGTGACCCCGGCGACGTGAGGATCTGTGTCGCCGCCCCCGCCTACGTCACCGAGGACGACTCGCCCGAGGCGCTCGCCCACGCCCGCGACCAGTGCCGCTGGTTCGGCGGGATGGTCGGCAACCATGTCGCCGACCTGGTGTCGAAGTACGGCGAGCACTCCTCCCAGGTCCCCGAGGAACTCACCGACTACATCAAGGCCCGCGAGGGGTACGACTACTCCCACCACGGCCGCAGCGACAACCCCGACACCGCGTTCGTGCCCGACGAGATCGTCGACCGGTTCTGCGTCATCGGACCGGTCGAGAAGCACATCGAGAAGCTGAACGCCCTGCGCGCCCTGGGCGTCGACCAGTTCGCCGTCTACGACATGCACGACGCGCGCGAGAGGGTCATCGACGCGTACGGCACGACGGTGATCCCCGCCGTCAACGGCTGACACAGCCCCGAAAACCAACTCCCCGTCCCCCCACTCCAGTTCTCCCCTCCTCCACTGTCCGGAGGAGGGGGCCGGAGACCCCGCACGGCCTTTCCGGATCCGCCCCTCGTTTGATTGGCCTGCCCATGACCGACACCGCTCCCACGGCCATACCCGTGTCCGACCAAGTGACCCTCCCCGACGGGCGCGTGGAGTTCGCCCCGGGGTCCCCGCCGCCCAGTGGCCCGTACGCCAACGAGGACCTGCTGCCGGTTCCCGTCGAGAAGCGCACCTGGAACACCTACAACTTCTCCGCGCTGTGGGTCGGCATGGCCCACAACACGGCGTCGTGGACGCTCGCCTCCGGTCTGATCGCCGTCGGCATGGACTGGAAGCAGGCGGTGTTCACCATCGCCCTGGCCAATGTGATCGTGCTGGTCCCGATGCTGCTCACCGGGCACGCGGGACCGAAGTACGGCATCCCCTTCCCGGTCTTCGCCCGCGCCTCCTTCGGCATCCGCGGCGCCAACCTCCCCGCTGTCGTACGGGCGTTGGTGGCCTGCGGCTGGTTCGGCATCCAGACCTGGATCGGCGGCGAGGCGATCTACTTCCTCGCCGGGAAGCTGATCGGCAACGGCTGGAGCGAGGCCGGGGCGATCGGCGGCCACCCCTGGACCATGTGGCTGTCGTTCGCGATCTTCTGGGCGATCCAGGTCGCGATCATCTACCGGGGCATGGAGACCATCCGCCGCTTCGAGAACTGGGCGGCGCCCTTCGTCATCGTCGGCGCGCTGGTCATGCTGATCTGGATGAGCAACAAGGCGGGCGGTTTCGGCCCGCTGCTCGACCAGCCCTCCAAGCTCGGCTGGGGCGGCGACTTCTGGAAGCTGTTCTGGCCCTCCCTGATGGGCATGATCGGCTTCTGGTCGACGCTGTCGCTGAACATCCCGGACTTCACCCGCTACGGCAAGTCCCAGAAGGCGCAGACCTGGGGGCAGGCGCTCGGTCTTCCCACGACCATGACCCTGTTCGCGCTGCTGTCGGTGCTTGTGACCTCCGGCTCGCAAGCCGTGTACGGGGAGACGATCTGGAACCCGGTCGAGCTGGCCGCCAAGACGGACAACGTCTTCGGGCTGCTGTTCGCGTTGGTGACCGTGCTGGTGGCGACCCTGTCCGTGAACATCGCGGCCAACCTGGTCTCGCCCGCGTTCGACTTCTCCAACGTGGCGCCGCGCAGGATCAGCTTCCGCACGGGCGCCCTCGCCACCTGTGTCATCGGGGTGCTGATCTTCCCGTGGAAGCTGTACTCCGACCCGCAGGGTTACATCTTCACGTGGCTAGGCCTGGTCGGCGGTCTGCTCGGCACGGTCGCCGGCATCCTCATCGCCGACTACTGGATCCTGCGCCGCGGCAGACTGGACCTGACCGACCTGTACCGCGCGGGCGGCCGCTACTGGTACGACGGCGGCTGGAACTGGCCCGCCGTGGTGGCCTTCCTGACGGGCGGTGTCCTCGCGATCGGCGGCGCCAGCTTCAAGCCGATCATCGACGGCAGGCCCATCCCGGCCCTCGAGTCCCTCGCCGACTACGGCTGGGCGGTCGGCCTCGGCACCTCCATGCTGGTGTACCTGGTCCTGATGACGCTGACCGGACGCCGGGAGCGGAGCGCCGCCTGACGCACGGCCGACGAGGAACGGCCGGAGGGTCCTGGACCCTCCGGCCGTGGCCGTGTGTACGGGTCGCTCAGCCGGCGCTCTTCTGCAGCGCGGCCACGGCCTCCTTCGCGGCCTTGATCGCCCCCTTGTTGATCACGTCCGTGCTGGGGGCCTTCTTCGTCTCGAAGTCGCTGCCGTTGTAGGTGACGACGACCAGCGCGTTGGAGACCCGGGCGATGACGGTGCCCTCCCGGGTCTGCTGCTTGTCCTCCGTGGTCAGGTTCACCACCGAGTAGCCCGCGTCGCCGAGCCCCGGTACGTCACCGCCGCCGCTCTTCTCCTTCAGCCGGTCCGTGAACGTGGACTGTGCCTCGTCGTCGGAGTCCGTGATCTCGAAGGAGATGTCGAGCCAGCGGTAGTCGAACCCCTTGAGCGCGTTCCAGGAGCAGGTGCGGCGCAGTGTGGTGTCCGTGGAGGGGATCTCCTTGCCGGCCGTCTTGGCGCCCGGCACCAGCGAGGTGATCGTCTTGGCGGCCACGCTCGTGCACGGCGCGAGCGCGGCGTCGTACGTCTTGGACGCGGCGGTGTCGGACGAGCCGCCGTCGGCCGTCTTCTTCTCGGACTGGCTCTTCTGGGTCTGCTTGGCCGTGGTGTCCGGGGCGTCGTTGTCCGGACCTGACGAAAGCACCCAGCCCGCGCAGGCGAGCACGGCCACCGGGGTGAGACGCGCGGTGAGGGCGAGCGGCAGTGGAAGAGAACGCACGGCGCACTTTCGTGGGGGACGGCGCGGACAGCAGTCCGCAGTGCGGACAAGGACGCCAGTGTCACACGACTCCCTGTGGGGCGAAAGCGAAAACGCGCAGTGTGCACGGCTGGTGACGAAGGGGTGCGCCCCTTCTGGGACATCGTCGGCCCATTGGGGAGCGGTCGATTCATTGCGCGGAAACGCCAAGCAAACAAGAGGAAACGGTCATTTCTTGCCATGAGTGACCACTGATGGCAGCCGTACGATCACAAGATCGGCTGTAGCGCAGTGAGGAGCCCCTCCGTGTTCACCACCCGGCCCACCCTTCAGGGCACCTTCGGCATGGTGTCCTCCACGCACTGGCTGGCCTCGCAGTCCGCGATGGCCGTCCTGGAGGACGGCGGCAACGCCTACGACGCCGCCGTCGCCGGGGCGTTCGTCCTGCACGTCGTCGAACCGCACCTCAACGGCCCGGCCGGCGAGGTGCCCGTCCTGCTCGCTCCTGCGGGCGGCGAGGTGCGGGTGCTGTGCGGACAGGGCGTGGCACCGGCGGGCGCGACGGTCGCCCACTACCGGGGCCTCGGCCGGGACCTCGTCCCCGGCACCGGTCCGCTGGCCGCCGCCGTGCCCGGCGCGTTCGACGCCTGGATGGTCCTGCTGCGCGACCACGGCACCAAGGACCTCGCCGACGTCCTCAAGTACGCCGTCGGATACGCCGAGCACGGGCACGCGCCCGTGGAGAACGTCGGCGCGACCGTCGAGACCGTACGGGAACTGTTCGAGACGGAGTGGACCTCGTCGGCCGAGGTGTACCTGCCCGGCGGCGAGGCGCCCCGGCCCGGCGCCCTCTTCCGCAACCCCGCCCTCGCCGCCACCTGGAAGCGGCTCCTCGCCGAGACCGCCGGGGCCCGGGACCGCGAGGCGCGGATCGAGGCGGCGCGGGAGGTGTGGCGGACCGGTTTCATCGCCGAGGCGCTCGTCCGGCAGGCGGCC
Source organism: Streptomyces sp. T028 (assembly GCF_048159505.1). Taxonomy (NCBI): domain Bacteria; kingdom Bacillati; phylum Actinomycetota; class Actinomycetes; order Kitasatosporales; family Streptomycetaceae; genus Streptomyces; species Streptomyces sp. T028. The sequence goes on along the minus strand of NZ_JBLRVZ010000006.1, from coordinate 349,054 downwards.
CGCCCCACCCTGGACACCAGCGGCGAGCACCACACGGGCACCCTCACCGCCGCCGACCTCGCCGCCTGGTCCGCGACCTACGAGCCTCCGGCGACGTACGACTGGAACGGCTGGACCCTGTGCAAGGCCGGCCCCTGGAGCCAGGGCCCGGCCCTCCTCCAGCAGCTCGCCCTGCTCCCGCCCGAACTGCCCGCGTACGGCTCCGCGGAGTACGTCCATCTGCTGGTCGAGGGCTGCAAGCTCGCCATGGCCGACCGTGAGGCCTGGTACGGCGACGCGGCCGAGGTCCCGCTGACCGAGCTGCTGTCGGACGACTACAACGCCGGGCGCCGCGCACTCGTCGGCGACAAGGCGGCGTACGGACTACGGCCCGGCAGCCCCGGCGGACGTCCGCCCCGGCTCAGCGCGCACGCGCACGTGGTGCTCTCCGAGGAGCCGGGGTTCAGCCCGATGGGGGTCGGTGAGCCGACCGTCGCCCAGCCTCCGGCGTCGCCGGTGCCGGGCGAGCCGGAGGTGACCGGTGAGGGGCTCACCCGGGGCGACACCTGCCACCTCGACGTCGTCGACCGCTGGGGCAACATGGTCGCGGCCACGCCCAGCGGCGGATGGCTCCAGTCCAACCCGGTCGTCCCGGAGCTGGGTTTCCCGCTCGGTACGCGGCTGCAGATGACCTGGCTGGAGGAGGGCCTGCCCAACTCGCTCACCCCCGGCCGTCGCCCCCGCACCACCCTCACGCCCTCACTCGCCCTGCGTGACGGGGTGCCGGTGCTGGCCTTCGGCACCCCCGGCGGCGACCAGCAGGACCAGTGGCAGCTGCACTTCTTCCTCGCTGTCGCCCACCACGCGCGCGTGCGCGGCGGCTTCGACCTCCAGGGCGCGATCGACGCCCCGAACTGGCACAACGACTCCTTCCCCGGGTCCTTCTATCCGCGCGGCATGCGGCCGGGCAGCGTCACCGTCGAGTCGCGGATGCCGGTCGAGGTGGTGGAGGGGCTGCGGCGGCGCGGCCACGACGTGACCGTCGGCGCGCCCTGGTCCGAGGGGCGGCTGTGCGCGGTCGCCCGCGACCCGGAGAGCGGCGTCCTGTCGGCGGCGGCGAACCCGCGGGGGATGCAGGGGTACGCGGTGGGACGCTGACCCAGGGTGATCCCGGGGCGGACGCGCCGGTTGTTCATCCCGATTCCGCCCGGAGTGCACCGGCGGGGTGGGGATTGTCAGTGGGGCGTGCTCTCATGGAGGCATGATCGAAGACAAGGAACCCATCGACGGCTTCGACGAGTTTCTCGCCCGTCACTCGGCCGACGTGGCGGAAGCGGTCCGCAAGGCCGCCGCGGCCGAGATCATGCCCCGCTTCCGGCGCCTCGCCGACCACGAGGTCGTCCAGAAGGCGGGCCCGCACGACCTGGTGACCGACGCCGACCGAGGTGCCGAGCTGTTCCTCACCGGCGCCCTCGGCGCCCTGCTGCCCGGCTCGGTGGTCGTCGGCGAGGAAGCGGTCCACGCCGACCCGGCGACGTACGAGGCGATACAGGGCGACGCCCCGGTGTGGATCGTCGACCCGGTCGACGGCACCCGCCAGTTCGTCCGCGGCGAGGAGGGCTTCAGCACGCTGGTCGCCCTGGCCCACCGCGGCGTTCTGCTGGCCTCCTGGATCCACGCCCCGGCCCGCGACCAGCTGGCCACCGCGGTGCGTGGCGGCGGCGCCTTCCTCGACGGCGAGCGGCTGTTCGCCGGTCCGCCCGCGCCCGGCCGCGACCTGGTGGTGGCCACCTCCCACCCGGACTACACCACCGACGAGCAGAAGCGCGCCCTGCTGGCCCTGCGCGTGGACGGCGTCGCACCGCGCCCCTGCGGATCGGCCGGCCTGGAGTATCTCGCCATAGCCCGGGGGGAGTTGGACGCCACGGCCTTCTCCTGGGAGGCCGCCTGGGACCACGCGGCCGGACTGCTGCTGGTCGAGGAGGCGGGCGGCGCCCACCTGACCCTCAGCGGCGAACCGTTCCGTATCACCGGCGGCAACTCCCTGCCCTTCACCGCCGCCCGCGACGCGGCCACGGCCCGCCGCGTGGCGGACCTGCTGGCGAACGGGGCGCCCGCGGCGGGCTGACCGACGCCGGAGGGCACGCCGGGGGCACATCGGCGGCACGTCGGCGGGACGACGGCTGCCGGGCGGCCCTTCGGCGGGCTGTCATACCCCCGGCATATCCTGATCCCGGAGGCCGCCGGGCTGCGGAGGTCACGCGCTGACGAAGGGGTCGCAAGTGCCGTCGATGCTCGATGCGGTCGTGGTGGGAGCGGGGCCCAACGGGCTGACCGCCGCGGTGGAGCTGGCCAGACGCGGCTTCTCCGTGGCGCTGTTCGAGGCGCGCGACACCGTGGGCGGGGGATCGCGCACCGAGGAGCTCACCCTCCCCGGCTTCCGCCACGACCCCTGCGCCGCGGCTCACCCCCTCGGCATCAACTCACCGGCGTTCCGCGCCCTGCCCCTTCAGCGGTACGGCCTGGAGTGGCTGCACGCCGAACTGCCCATGGCGCACCCCTTCCCCGACGGCAGTGCCGCCGTGCTGTCCCGGTCGGTCGCGGAGACCGCCGCGTCCTTCGGCCCGCGCGACGCGGGCGCGTACCGCCGGCTCGTCGAGCCGTTCCTGCCCCACTGGGACACCCTCGTCCGCGACTTCATGTCGCTTCCGCTCACCGCGCTCCCGCGCGACCCGGTCACCCTGGCCCGCTTCGGCCTGGCCGGTCTGCCCCCGTCCACCTGGCTGACCCGCCGCTTCCACGACGAGAAGGCCAAGACCCTCTTCGCCGGACTCGTCGCCCATGTCATGGCCCCGCTCGGCGGCCTCGCCACCGGCGCCGTCGGACTGGTCTTCGCCCTCGCCGCGCACGCCCGCGGCTGGCCGGTCGCCCGCGGCGGCTCCCAGGCCATCTCCGACGCCCTCGCCGCCCACCTCGAGGACCTCGGCGGCAGCGTCCACACCGACTACGAGGTCAAGCGCCTCGACGACCTGCCCCCGGCCCGCGCCTACGTCTTCGACACCTCACCCACCGCCCTCGCCCGCATCGCGGGCTTCGGCAGCCACTACGCGCGCTTCCGCTACGGCGCCGCCGCCTTCAAGGTCGACTACGCGCTCGACGGACCGGTCCCCTGGACCGCGCCGGAGGCCCGGGTGGCCGGGACCGTGCAGATCGGCGCGGACAGCGCGGAGATCGGCACCGCCCTGCGCGCCGCGTCCAAGGAGGGCCGCGCACCCGAACGGCCCTTCCTGATCACGGTCCAGCCCGGGGTCGCCGACCCCACCCGCGCCCCGGCCGGGAAGCAGGTGTTCTGGGCCTACGGGCATGTGCCCAACGGCTGGACCGGTGACCTCACCGACGCCATCGAACGCCAACTGGAGCGGTTCGCCCCGGGATTCCGCGACCGCGTCCTCGCCCGCGCCATCGCCGGCCCCGCCGAACTCGCCGCCCGCAACGCCAACTACGTCGGCGGCGACATCGCCACCGGCGCGGCCACCGGCCTGCAGCTCCTGCTGCGCCCCAAGTTCTCCCTGACCCCGTACGCGACCCCGCACCCGGCCGTGTTCATCTGCTCCTCGTCCACCCCACCGGGCCCCGGCGTCCACGGCATGTCGGGCCACAACGCGGCGAAGGCCGTATGGCGCAGGCTGCGCGCCCAGAACTGACACCCCGTCAAAAAGGCGGGCCGGTCGGGGCAGCCGGTTGGTATACACAGGCATGACCACCATCACCCTCGTCCAGGGCGACATCACCGACCAGTCCGTGGACGCCATCGTCAACGCGGCCAACTCCTCGCTCCTCGGCGGCGGTGGCGTCGACGGCGCCATCCACCGCAGGGGAGGCCCCGCCGTCCTCGCCGACTGCCGCCGCCTGCGCGCCTCGCAGTACGGCAAGGGCCTGCCCACCGGCCAGGCGGTCGCCACCACGGCGGGTGACCTGGACGCCCGCTGGGTCATCCACACCGTGGGTCCCGTGTACAGCGCGAGCGAGGACCGCTCCGCCCTCCTGGCCTCCTGCTACCGCGAGTCCCTGCGCGTCGCGGACGAACTCGGCGCCCGCACGGTCGCCTTCCCCGCCGTCTCGGCCGGCATCTACGGCTGGCCGCTGGACGACGCGGCCCGCATCGCGGTGGAGACGGTCCGGGCCGCGGACACGTCGGTCGAGGAGGTCCGGTTCGTGCTCTTCGACGAGCGGGCGTACGCGGCGTTCGCGCGGCAGACCGGGTGAGCGGCGGGCCGGGTGAGGTGACACGCCGCAGGACGGTCCGTGTCACGGCTTCCGAAGAATTCGGGCATATCTTGTGAAATATGACGAAATGCCATGTTCTGTACCTGGCGTGCACCGCCGCGATCGTCGGGACGGGGCTCGGTGCCGCCCCGGCGGCCGTCGGGCACCCGTACCACGCGATCCACGTGGTCAAGCAGGGACAATCCATCCAGAAGGCGGTGGACGCCGCCGACCCCGGTGACACCGTCTACGTGTCCGCCGGGACCTACCGCGAGAGCGTCACCGTCACCACCGACGGGGTGACCCTGCGCGGCGCGGGCTCCCGTACCGTGCTCCGGCCGGCCCCGGTCAAGAAGAAGGCCGCCGCCGGTACCTGTGCCGCCGACGGCAACGGCATCTGTCTGATCGGCACCAAGGACCGCAAGGTCAAGGGCGTCACCGTCGCCGACCTGACCGTCACCGGGTTCACCAAGAACGGCGTCTACGCCACGGGCACCGACAAACTGACCGTACGTCAGGTCACGGCGCGGAAGAACGGGGTCTGGGGTATCGCCACCGAGGCCTCCGAGCGCACGGTCCTGCGCGGCAACACCGCCCGTGACAACGGCGACGCCGGACTGTTCCTCGCCAACACCGTCAAGGAGGAGCGGGGCGCCACGGAGACCAGGGGCACACTCGTCCAGGGCAACCGGCTTGAGGGCAACCGGATCGGCGTCACCGTCCGCCGGCTGCGCGACCTCACCGTCGCCGGCAACCTCATGACCGGCAACTGCGCGGCCGTCTTCGTCGTCGGCGACGAGAACAAGCCGAAGGCCGGCCGGGTCACCGTGCGCGACAACCGCATCGTCGGCAACAACAAGTCCTGCCCCAAGACCGCGCGGCTCGACGCCCTCCAGGGCTCCGGCATCGTCCTGACCGGCGCCGAGGACAGCGTGGTCACCGGGAACGAGATCAGGGACAACGCCGGCACCTCCCCGCTCTCCGGCGGCATCGTCCTGTTCAAGAGCTTCGTGGGCACCACCAGCGAGCGAAACCGGATCAGCGACAACAGGCTGTCGGGCAACTCCCCGGCCGACCTCGTCGTCACGGACACCGCCGGCAAGGGCAACACCTTCGAGCGCAACACCTGCAAGGCGTCCAAGCCCGCGGGTCTGTGCTGAGCGGACCACCCCACCGAGAAGAAGAAAGGCGGCACATGACGACCGCTCAAAGCGCCCCGCCCCCACCCATGCGGCTGCGGGAGCTCGTGTTCGGGGCGGCATGTGCCGCCGCCCTGCGCGCCTCGGCCCGGCTCGGCGTCGCCGACGCCCTCGGCGAGGACCCCATGACCGTCGCGGACCTCGCCGCCGCGGTGAAGACCGAGCCGAAGCCACTGCGCCGGCTGCTGCGCGCCCTGTCCTGCTACGGCGTCTTCACCGAGCGCCCCGACGGCACGTTCACCCACACCGACATGTCCCGGCTGCTGCGCGAGGACGACCCGCACAGCCTGCGCAACATCGCCCTGTGGTGCACCGAGCCGTGGACCTGGGACGCCTGGCCCAAGCTGGACGAGGCCGTGCGCACCGGCCACAACGTCGTGGAGGACCTGTACGGCAAGGAGTTCTTCACCTACCTCAACGAGGACGCCCCCCAATCGGCCGAGGTCTTCAACAAGGCCATGACCACCTCCAGCGAGCAGTCCGCGCGGGAGGTCGCCGCGCTCCTCGACCTGTCCGGCAGCAAGTCCGTCGCCGACATCGGCGGCGGCCAGGGCCATGTCGTGGCCAGCCTGCTCGACAAGTACCCCGCGATGCACGGCACCCTGCTCGACCTGCCCCGCGTCGTCGACAACGCCGTGCCCCGGCTGCGCGAGGGCGGCGACCTCGCCCACCGCGCCCGGATCGTCCCCGGAGACGTCCGCAGGGCCGTGCCCGTCCAGGCCGACGTCTACGTCATCAAGAACATCCTGGAGTGGGACGACGAGTCCACCGCCCGGACCCTCGCCAACGTCATCGACGCGGGCGGCCCCGGCACCCGGGTCGTCGTCATCGAGAACCTCGTCGACGACACCCCCTCCATGCGGTTCAGCACCGCCATGGACCTGCTGCTGCTCCTCAACGTCGGCGGGGCGAAGCACACCACCGAGTCCATGGTGAGCCGGCTCACCGAGGCGGGCCTCGTCATCGACGACATCCGGCCCGTCAACCCCTACCTGCACGCCTTCGACTGCCACGTCCCGGACTGACGTCCCCGAACCACCGGTCCCCGAACCACCGGTCGCCGAGTCCGCAGCGTCGCGGACCCGGCGACCGGTGACACCGGCGCGGACTCAGCCGGACGGTTCGCGCTCCCAGAGATAGAAGCGCTGCGCCATGGCGTCCTTCGGGGAACGCCAGGTCTCGGGGTCGTACGCGCTGACGTACGCCGTCAGCCGCTCGCTGACGTCCCGGAACTCGGGATGGTTCGTCACCTTGGCGATGGCCGGGCCCGGGTCGCGCTCGGACTCGATCAGATGCAGGTACACGTCGCCGAACTGGAAGAGGCTGCGCCGGACGACCCCGACGAGGTGCGGCAGCTCTCCCCGGTCCGACTCCTCGAACACCTTGGCGATGTCGGGGGCGGAACCCGGGGCCATACGGGCGACGATCAGGGCTTGGTGCATGGGGGAGTGTCCTCCGTCCGGCTCAGTCGGTCAGGCCCGGAGTGGATCCGCGCTCCGCGGCGGCCTTCTCGATGCGGTCCCGGATCAGGGCCAGCTGGACCTTGGAGTTCCGGTTGATGTTGTCGGTCATCCACTCGTCGTCGACCGGCGCGTCCGGCTTCATCGCGAAGTCCTGCGTCCAGATCATCCGCACCCCGGCCGGCACCTCCTCGTACCGCCAGTGGATGTCCATGTGGGCGAACGGACCCGTCTCCACCCGGCGGGCGCGCACGGTCAGCGTCTCCCGGTTCGGCTCGCGCTCGGAGACCCAGCTCCAGACCTTGCCGTTGTCGTCCGGGTGCATCGTGAGCCGGAACGTGGTCTTGCGGCCCTCGCGGGAGAGGATCTCCACGGACGCGTACTCGCTGAACAGCCGCGGCCAGTTCTCCAGGTCGTTGGTCATGTCCCAGACCAGGTCGAGCGGGGCCGCCACGGTGATCTCGTTCTGCGTGTGTCCGGTCATGGCGTCACGCCCCCGCCGGCAGCGCGCTGTTGATCCGGTCGAGGAACTCCCGGGGCGTCCGGCAGCGCTCCATGTCCAGGTCCAGCGGAGTACCGAACCGGTTCTCCAGCTCGCCCACGATGCCGAGCATGCCGAGCGAGTCGATGCCGAGCTCGCCGAACTCGCCGTCCGCGTGCTCCCTCAGCTGCTCCGGCGTCACGGTGATCCCGGCGGCCTTCTTCATCAGACCGGCGAGTTCGTCCAGGGTGATGCGTTCACTCATGCGAAACCTCTCCTTCGTGCTGTGCGCCCCGCTACGAGGCGTGGGCGGCGCCGTGCCGCAGCACCAGCGCCGAGTTCGACCCCATGAGGCCCCGGCTGAGGACCAGCGCCGTCCGCATCTCCGCGGGACGGGCACGCTCGGTCACCAGGTCGAGGTCATGGCAGATGTCGAAGACATGGGGGGTGGGCGGGATCAGACCGTGCTCCATCGCCAGCACCGCGGCCGCCGTGTCCAGCACCGGCGCCCCGCCGTAGGCGCGGCCGATACCGGTCTTCGGCGCCGTGACCGGCACCTTCCTGGCGTGCGCGCCGAGCGCGTCGGCGATCGCGAGGGCCTCCGCCCGGTCCGCCTCCGGCACCCCGAGGGCGTCGGCGAAGACCACGTCGATCTCCTCCGGGGCACAGCCCGCCTCCTCCAGCGCGCCCCGGACGGCCTGGGCGAGCCCCTCCCGGGACCGATCCCACCGGGCGGCGCCGGTGAACGTCGCCGCGTGCCCGTCCAGCGTGGCCCGCACCCGCACCCCCCGCTCCCGGGCCGAGTCCGCCGACTCCACGACGAACATGGCGCCGCCCTCGGCGGGCACGAACCCGCACGCCGAGGCGGTGAACGGACGGTAGGCGCGCTCCGGCTCCTCGACGGTGCTCAGCGCGTCGTAGCCGAGCTGGCAGACCATCGAGTACGGGGCGAGGGGGGCCTCGGTCGAGCCGGTCACCAGGACGTCGGTGCCGCGCCGCACCGCCCGCGCCGCGTGCGCGAGGGCGTCCAGGCCGCCCGCCTCGTCCGCGGCGAGCACCGAGCAGGGGCCCTTGAAACCGCGGCGGATCGAGATCTGGCCGGTGCTCGCCGCGTAGAACCAGGCGATCGACTGGTACGGCCCGACGAACCGGCTGCCCTTGCCCCACAGCTGCTGCAGCTCCCGCTGCCCGAACTCGCCCCCGCCGCTGCCGGCCGCGGTGACCACGCCCACCGAATACGGGGCCTCGGCGGTGTCGGCCTGGCCGAGCCGGGCGTCGTCCAGCGCGAGATCGGCGGCGGCCATCGCGAAGTGAGTGAACCGGTCCGTCTGGACGAGGAAGCGCTCCTCGACGGCGGCCGCCGCGTCGAAGTCCCGGACCTCGCCGGCCACCCGCAGCGGCAGATGCCCACAGCCCTCGCGGGTCACCCGGTCCAGGACGCTGATGCCCTCCTGCGTGGCCTTCCAGAAGGCCTGGGTGCTGGTTCCGTTCGGCGCGACGACACCGATTCCGGTGACGGCCGCGCGTGGGGGACGCGGTGCGCTCATCATGTCCTCTCCCTCGGCCGGGTCAGGACCACCGCGGACTGGAACCCGCCGAACCCGCTGCCCACGGAGAGCACGCTGTTCAGCGTCCGTTCGCGCGCGACCCGCGGCACATAGTCCAGGTCGCACTCGGGGTCGGGGGTCTCGTAGTTCGCGGTGGGCGGTACCACCTGGTGGGCCATGGCCAGGACACAGGCGACGACCTCGATCGCGCCGATCGCCCCGAGCGAGTGACCCACCATGGACTTGATGGAGCTCATGGGGGTGGCGTACGCGTGCTGCCCCAGGGCCCGCTTCACGGCGGCCGTCTCATGACGGTCGTTCTGCAGGGTGCCCGACCCGTGCGCGTTGACGTAGTCGATGGCCGTCGGGTCGAGACGGGCGTGGTCGAGGGCGAAGTCGATCGCCCGGGCCATCTCCAGGCCCTCCTTGGTCAGGCCCGTCATGTGGTAGGCGTTGCCGAAGGTGGCGTAGCCGCCCAGCTCGCAGTACACGCGCGCACCACGGGCCTTGGCGTGTTCCAGTTCCTCCAGGACGAGGACGGCGCCGCCCTCGCCCATCACGAAGCCGTTGCGGTCGGCGTCGAAGGGGCGGGACGCGTGGGCGGGGTCGTCGTTGTTCGGGGACGTCGCCTTGATCGCGTCGAAGCAGGCCATGGTGATCGGGGAGATCGGCGAGTCCGACGCGCCCGCGATGCAGACGTCGGCCCGGCCCTCCTCGATCGTGTGGAAGGCGTATCCGACGGCGTCCAGGCCCGAGGTGCAGCCGGTGGAGACGGTCTGCACCGGGCCGCGCGCCTCGAACCGCTCGGCCACGGTGGCCGCGAGCGTGGCGGGAGTGAACGCGCGGTGCAGCTCCGGCCCCGCCCGCCCGTCGTCGACGTCCCAGCGCTGACCGCGATGGCTGACCAGCACGTAGTCGTGCTCCAGCCGGGTGGTGCCGCCGACCGCGGTGCCCAGCGACACCCCGACCCGCCACGGGTTCTCCCGCGCGAGGTCGAGGCCCGCGTCCCGCACCGCCTCCTCCCCGGCGACCAGCGCGAACTGTATGTACCGGTCGCTGCGGACGATCTCCTCGGCGGCCAGCCCCGAGGCCGCCGGGTCGAAGTCGCACTCGGCGGCGATCCGCGACCTCAGGTCGGCCGGATCGAAGAAGGTGATGCCGCGCGTCGCGGTCCGCCCGTGCGAGAGCAGGTCCCAGAACGCCGGCACACCGATGCCGCCAGGTGCGACGACGCCTATGCCGGTGACCGCCACCCGCCTGCTCATGAGACGACCTCGGCGGTCTCCTCGGTGTCGACGTGACCGAGCGGCGGGCTCGGGGCCAGCGGCCCCAGGTGGAACACGATCCGCGCCTCCACCTTGCCGACGTTGCGGAAGCGGTGCCGCATGTTCATGGGGATCAGCAGGCCCTGCTCCGGCTGGAGCGGCGTGGGCTCGCCGTCCAGGTCGACCTCCAGCCGCCCGCACAGGACGTACACGAACTCCTCGGAGTACGGGTGGTAGTGCTCGCCGATGCGGTCGCCGGGCTGGATGAGCGCCACGCCCATGAAACCGCTCGTGGAGCCGACCGTGGCCGGGGTGAGCATGGCGCGCAGATCGCCGCCGCGCCGGGTGTTGGGCTCGACCTCGCTGAGATCCACGACTCTGGGACGGGAATTGATCACGACGTTGCTCCGATCGTGTGCTGTGCGGTGCTGTGCACTGCCGAGGGGCGGGTGCGGGACGGATCAGGCGCCGGGCGAGCGGCGGTCGGTGACGAGTGACATCCGGGTGGGCCCGGCGGCACCCTTGGGAGCGCGGCCGTCCAGCAGCCGCTTCAGCCCGGCCTCCTTCGGCGACACCGCGGGATCGTCGGCGCGGACTCCCTGCCGTACGTCCACCAGCCGCACCACGACGTCGTCGCGCTGGAAGATCGTGCTGCTCAGCACCGGGCACTTCGGGTCGTCCGCGGCCGCCTCGTCCTGCTCGGCCAGCAGCCGGGCCAGCTCCAGGCCGCAGCCGGACTTCGCCGGGTAGTACAGGGCGTGCCGCTCGGCCTTCGGGTCCTCCTGGTCGGCCGCCACATGGTGGACGGCGGGCAGCGCCGCCCGGGTGAAGAAGACCCGTGCGGAGTCGGGGTCGTCGAGGTCCCGGTCCTGCTCCAGATGGGGGTTGATGGCCTCCTCGACGGCCCGCACCTCGGGCTGCCGGGCGACATGGCGCAGCGCCGCCATCAGGTCGCCGCGCACCTCGACCGCGCGCACCACGCGGTTGCCGTGCATGAACAGCGAGGTGCGGCACAGCCGGGTCGTCTCGTCGACCTTCGGTTCGGGCGAGGCGTAGTCGGCGAGGATCCTCGCCACGGCCTCCTCGCTGCCGGGCTTCACGGTGAAGGTGAGCGCGTGCCGGATCACACCGTCGCCCATGCGGGGCGCGGTCTGCAGGCTGCGCGCGGCGGCCGACGCCGGGCCACCGGTCTCCCGTACGACGTGGAAGCGCAGGCTGCGGGTGTCGCGGACACAGCTGTGCAGCGGCTTGACCATCTCCACGTGCTCCTCGCTGTTCACCCAGGTGAGGAAGGGCGGGGCGCTCTCCCACTCGCTGGTGATGAGCCACTGGGAGGGGTTCTCGATCGACTGGCACAGCTGGTCGCTGACATGCCCGGGGACGGAGGCGACCTGGTTGCAGAGCTGCTCGTACGCCTCCAGGAACTGGTGCTGGGCGCCGTCGTGGACGTCCACCAGCAGGACGACCCGGAGCCGGGAACCGTCGAACACGGACTGGGAGACACGCTGCGACACGCGGCGGGTCAGCGGTGCGGAGGCGGGAGTGGACGTCGTGGTCATGCGGGGCACAACTCCTTCGCGGGGAGGGGAGCGGTGAACGCCGCTCGCGGGCTTGCGAGGTGAGGTCGCGTCGCGGCGAGGTCACCGTGACTCGATCCTGGGCCGCTCCCCCCGGGCGCGCGATTCGGATGGACTGCGCGGGTGATCACCCCTGGGGGTGACGGCTCAGCGGAGGTGGGCGAAGACGACCAGGTTGTCCTTGTAGTCCTTGGCCGAGTGGTCGTAGTCACCGGCACAGGTGATGAGCCGGGCCTCGGCCCGGGACGTGTCGGCGTACACCCGCTCGCTGGGGAAGTCGTCCTTGGCGAACGTCGAGGTGCCGTCGACCACGAAGTGCGCGACGCTCCGGTCGGTCCGCAGGACGTCGAAGACGTCGCCCTTCTTCAGGTAGCGCAGCTCGGCGAAGACGGCGGCGGAGGTCTTGGTGTCGACGTGCCCGGCGATGATCGCGGTGCCCGTCTCGCCGGGGGAGGGGCCGGCGGCGTGCCAGCCGACGAGGTTGGTGTCGTTCGGGGGCGGGGCCTCGAGCTGCCCCTTGGTGTTCAGGGAGAGGTCCGTGAAGGGGGCGTCCACCGAGATCCGGGGGATGCGCAGCCGGACCGGCCGCGAGCGGGACAGATGCTTGCCCACCGGCTGCGCGGCGCCCGCGGCCGGGGCGGAGGAACGCAGTGGCGGGGCCGCGGAGAGCGCGGTGCCGGGAACCTGGGGCGCCTGCCGGGCCTGCGGCGGGATCGAGGAGGAGCCCGACGACGACGCGTCGTTGCCGCCGATCAGGCTCACCGCCAGGATCAGCAGCGCCAGGGCGCACAGCAGGGTCAGGGTCGAGCGGGACTGCTTGCCGCCCGGCTCGTCGTCGGTGGCGGGGGAGGGAGGGGGGACTGTCATCGGTGAACACCTCGGACAGGGCGGATCTGCGGGACGGTCGGGCGGGGCGAAGAACCGGCCGGGCGGCCGCCACACGATGCACCGGTGGCGGCCGCGCCTCTATCGCGTCCTGCATGGTCAGGCCAGGCCGTGCGCCGACTTCTTGCGGCGCACGCCGTACAGACCGGCTCCGGCGACCGCGAGGACTGCCAGACCGCCCGCGGTCACGGACGGAGCGGCCAGGGCACCACCGCCGGTGTGCACACCGCCGTGGGGCTTGTCCTTGCCGTACCCGTGGTCGTCCTTGCTCCAGGAGTCGTCCTTGCCGTAGCCGGAGTCCTCCTTCTTGTTCCAGGAGTCGTCCTTGCCGCTGTCCTCCTTGCTCCACTCCTTGTCGCCCTTGTCGTAGCCGTCGGTCACGAGGGTCAGGGCGCCGCCGCCGGTGTGGATGCCGCCGTGGGGCTTGCCGTAGCCCTTGTCCTTGTCGTGCTCCTTGCCGTAGGAGTCGTCCTTCTTCTCCTCCTCCTTGCTGTACGAGTCGTCCTTCTTCTCGTCCTCCTTGCTGTACGAGTCGTCCTTCTTGCCGGAGTCCTCCTTGTCGTAGGAGTCCTCCTTGCTGTACGACGAGTCGTCCTTCTTGCTGTAGGACGAGTCGCCCTTCTCCCAGTCGCCGTCGGCCGCGTAGGCGCCGGGCGCGGCGGCGAGGGCGAGGACGGCCGAGGTCGCCGCGGTGGCCAGGATGATGCGAGCAGAACGCATGTGCGGGGTTCCTTCCGTCACGGCCGGGCAGCTGGTGCTTCGTCAGCTGAGATGACCCGGCTCCGACGTGATCCACCGTCAGTCACTTCGGCGCCCGCCACCACTCGGGGCGGTCACGCGGGTGAACGGACCCCGCCAAAAGAGTCGGCCGGCAGCACGGATGCTGCCGGCCGGGGTCCACGCGAGGTGGGGGTCAGGGCAAGGACAGTACGGTGCCGAGCACCTGACGCAGCGTCGACTGGGGGTCCGGGACCGGGCCGGGGGAGCGCCAGGCGACGAACCCGTCCGGCCGTACGAGGACGGCGCCCCCGGGACCGACGCCGTGGGCGGCACGCCAGTCCGTGCCGGCGGGCCCATCCATGGGGGTGAGATCGGCGTCGGGCGACGCGCCCACCCGGTACGGGGTGAGCGGGATCGACTCCCGGTCGGCGAGCCGGGCGGCGGCCCCGTGCCAGGCGCCCGGCTCCCCTCCCGCGCCCTCGTCGTCGGCGTCGCTGAGCAGCACCAGGGTGCGCTCGTACAGGTCGAGCGTGGAGATCCGCTCGCCCGCGCGCCGTACCCACAGATGGGGTGCCCTGCTGCCGGGCTCCCCGGTCAGCGAGAGCCCGTCGGGGACGACGGGGGCCGCGGGGTCGGCGCCGACGACGGCGCCCTGCGGATAGCGGTAGCCCAGCGCCACGTTGAGGATGCCGCGCTGCGGTCCGCCGCCGCCTCCGGCGCCGGGCGGTGGGGCGAAGCCGGGGTGGCTGTGCTCGGCCGACCGGGCGGCCGCGCGGGCGCTGGTGGCCTCCGCCACCGGCCGGCGCTCGGCGTCGTAGCTGTCGAGGAGCCCGTCGCCCGCCCAGCCGCCGAGCACCGCGGCCAGCTTCCAGGCGAGGTTGTGGGCGTCCTGGATACCGGTGTTGGAGCCGAACGCGCCGGTCGGCGACATCTCGTGCGCCGAGTCGCCGGCCAGGAAGACCCGCCCCGACCGGTAGGCGCGGGTCACCCGCTGGGCGGCGTGCCAGGGCGCCTTGCCGGTGATCTCCACGTCCAGGTCGGCGACCCCGACCGCGCGGCGGATGTGCTCGATGCAGCGTTCGTCGGTGAACTCCTCCATCGTCTCGCCGTGTTCGGGGTGCCAGGGGGCGTGGAAGACCCAGTTCTCGCGGTTGTCCACGGGCAGCAGCGCGCCGTCGGCGTCCGGCTCGGTCAGGTAGCAGACGATGAAGCGGCGCTCGCCCACCACGTCGGCGAGCCGCCGCGAGCGGAACGTCATGCTGATGTTGTGGAACAGGTCGCCGGGGCCGCTCTGCCCGATGCCGAGCGCCTCCCGCACGGGGCTGCGCGGGCCGTCGGCGGCGACCAGGTAGTCCGCCCGGATCGTCAGGTGCTCGCCCGTGTCCCGGCTCTTGACCAGCGCGGTGACACCGTCGGCGTCGGCCTCGAACGACATCAGCTCGGTGTGGAAGCGCAGATCGCCGCCGAGCGCCGCGGCCTGGTCTAGCAGGACCGGCTCCAGGTCGTTCTGGCTGCACAGGCACCAGGCGGTCGGGCTGAACCGGGCCAGTCCGCCGCCCGGGTCGATGTCCTTGAACAGCCACTCGCCCGCGTCGCCGACCAGGGTGGGCGTCTGCAGGATGCCGTGGTTCTCGGCCAGGGTGGCCGCGGCCTGGTGGATCCCCGGCTCGGCTCCGGCCACCCGGAACAGCTCCATCGTGCGGACGTTGTTGCCGCGGCCGCGCGGATGGACGGAGGTGCCGGCGTGACGCTCCACCAGGGTGTGCTCCACCCCGAGCCGGCCCAGGAACAGGGACGTCGACAGGCCCACCAGGGAACCGCCGACGATGAGGACCGGCACCTTGTGGACGGTCCCGCCGGCCCGCCCGGCTGTCTTGTTCGTCATTCCTTCATCACTCGCCTCCAGGGGTCATGTGCGCCGACTCCACCCGAATGGGGCCGCGGTCTTCATGCATTGCCCCGCACGGCGGACACCGCCTCGGGCCGCAGCCGCTTCACCCGCTTGACCCGTCCGATTCACCGGGCTGACGCCCTCAGAGCCTGTGTCATATCCCCGGCCGGGCGCGCGACGCCTGGCACGCTCCCCCAGAGGGGGCACCCCCACCCCCAGAGGGGGGACCCCCAGCCGCGTTGCCGAAACGCCCACGTGGCTCCTCCCCCACGCTCGGCTCCGCTCGAGCGGGAGGGGCCCCCATGACGCCGCGCGCTGATCCGACCGGGGATATGACACAGGTTCTTAGAGGCGAACGGGTGACGCCGCACCGGCGCCACCCGTGACGGACCGTCCGCCCGCTCAGCCCTCGATGCGGTGCGTGGTCCAGAACGACGTCAGGTCCGTGGTCGTCGCGGCCTGCGCCGCCGCCTTGAACTCGGCCGTGGTCGACACGCCGTACCAGTGCGAAGTGGCGTAGCTCTTCAGCAGGTTGGCCATCGCGGTGTCCCCGATGAGCCGCCGCAGGTCGTGCAGCGCGCACTTGCCGTAGCCGTAGACGACCGTGCCGTACCGGGAGGAGTGGGTGTCCCAGTAGGCCATCGAGTTGGTGATCTTCTCGGCGGACGACGCCCAGGAGACGCTGTTCCAGCAGTTCGTGCCGGTGCTGCCCAGCGCCAGGTCGGTGGCGTAGTCGGTGAACGACTCGTCCAGCCAGGGGCTGTTGTACTCGTCGTCGCCGACGATGCCGTACCACCACTGGTGGCCGATCTCATGGGTGAGCGCGGTGGTGCTGACCAGGTCGAGGACGAATCCGGGGTACTCCATCCCGCCGAACCAGAAGTTGTTGTCGATGACGGCGTCCAGCTCGCCGTACGGGTACGCCCCGAAGCGGGCGGCGTGGGCGTCGACCGCGGTCTTCGCGGTGCTGAGCATCGACTGGGCGCCGCTGGAGCTGATGCCGGAGACCGAGTACACGTTGATCGGCGTCCCCGCGGTGGAGGTGCCGGAGATCTTGCTGAAGGGCCCGGCCGCCCAGGCGAAGTCACGGACCTGGGTGGCGGTGGCCGTGGTGACGGTACGTCCGCTGGAGCCGGCCGTGTCGACGGAGGTGCCGGTGGCGGGCACGAGCAGGGTCGTCGGGTGGTCGAGGGTCACCTTGAAGTCGGCGGCCAGGGAGTAGAAGGACTCGCCGTTGTTCGTGTACGGGTCCAGGTGCCAGCCCGCGCCGTCCTTCACCGCCAGCACGGGCAGCGCGTTGCCGATGAAGCTGAACGACCCGTCGTAGCCGAACCGGTCCGCGCCGCTGGGCACCGAGATGCCCAGGTCGAAGCCGATGGTCGCGCTCTGCCCCTGGGCGAGCGGCGTGGCCAGGGTGATCGGCAGGGCGGTGCAGGCGACCGCGAGGGCGCCGGCCGTCCCGCCGGTGACGTTGGTGACGGTGATCGGCGGCGCGGAGCAGGTGCCGTGGTAGTTGTCCCACAGCCGCAGGTAGACCTCGCTCAGCGCGGTGGCGGAGGCGTTGGTGAAGGTCGCGGTCTCGTGACCGGTCCACACCGTGCCGGCCGTGTTGCTGCTGAGGCTGACGGTGTACGCCGGTGCGGCGGGCGTCCGTGTCGAGTCGGCGGGCGGGGTGGTCGCGTCGGAGGTGTCCAGGGCGATGTCGTCGAGGACGAAGCTGGACTGGAGGCTGGAGTCCTCGGTGCCGGTGAAGGCGAGGGTGACGGTCTGCCCGGCGAACGCCGACACGTCGAACGACTTCTGGACGTACCCGGTGTTCTCGTCGAGGTTCGAGTAGGTCGCGAGGGTCGTCGAGCCGATCTTGGCGGTGAGCTTGTCGTACGCGATGGACGACGTCGTCTCGGTGGTGTCGATGTGCAGCCAGAAGGTGAGGGTGGCCTTCGCGCAGCCGGACGGGACGGTGACGCTCTGCGAGAGCGTGTCGGTGTGCGTGGAGCCGGTGCCGTCGAGCCAGGCGTAGTAGCTGCCGCCGTGCGCGCTCTGGCCGGTGCTGTTGGTGACGACGCTCGTGGACGACTGGGTCCAGGACGTGGCACCGCTCTCGAAGCCGCCGTTGGCGACGACCTGGGCGGGTGTGCAGGCCTCGGCCGCCTCGGGGGCGGCGGTCGCCGGGGTGGCGGGCAGGCAGAGGGCGGCCGTCGCGGCGAGGGCGAGCGCGCTCGCGGCGAGGGCCTTGCGGGGGGTGGGTCTCACACGTGGCTCCTTTTGGGCGACCGGGACCCCGGCAGGGGTGTGCCGGAGGGAGAGCAGCGGTGTGCGACGGGTGGGGGAAGCCTGACAGATTTGACACGTCCATGCCATAAGGCAAGGCAAAAGGCAAGGCAAAGGAATCTCACAGCGTGCGCGCCCGCTCAACCGGCGCGGCCGACGAATCTCACACCCCCGAGGCGCCGGCTCACACCCGCGCGGCCCCCGCTGTGCGGCACCCTTAACTCCCGGCGCCCCATCGGGGAGACACCTGCGTAATGCACACTTCGTACCTTCGACAAGGCCCTCACCAGGGCCGTTCACCAGAACGCGGCAGAACGAAAGGGGCGCCCGTGGCCGTGCCGGACCCGCGGACCGACAGCGCGACGAAGGTGCGCACGGTCTGCTCGTACTGCGGTGTCGGCTGCGGCATGGTCCTCGACATCGGCCGCGGCCCCGACGGACGCCGTACGGTCCTGAAGGCGTCCGGTGACAAGGAGCACCCGGCCAATTTCGGCCGGCTCTGCACCAAGGGCGCCACCACCGCCGACCTGCTCGCCGCCCCCGGCCGCCTCACCACCGCCCTGGTCCGCTCCGACCGCGGCGAGGAGCCCGAGCCCGCCCCCGTGGACGCGGCGGTCGCCGACACCGCGCGCCGGCTGCGGGCGATCGTCGACGAGCACGGCCCCGACGCGGTCGCCCTCTACGTCTCCGGCCAGCTGAGCCTGGAGGCCCAGTACCTCGCGAACAAGCTCACCAAGGGCTATCTGCGCACCAACAACATCGAGTCGAACTCCCGGCTGTGCATGGCGAGCGCCGGCACCGGATACAAGCTGTCGCTGGGCGCCGACGGCCCGCCCGGCTCGTACGAGGACCTCGACAAGGCGGACGTGTTCCTCGTCATCGGCTCCAACATGGCCGACTGCCACCCCATCCTCTTCCTGCGCATGATGGACCGGGTCAAGGCGGGCGCGAAGCTGATCGTCGTCGACCCGCGCCGCACCGCCACCGCCGCGAAGGCGGACCTGTTCCTCCAGGTCAGGCCGGGTACGGACCTCGCCCTCCTCAACGGCCTGCTGCACCTGATCCACGAGAACGGCCACACCGACCCCGCGTTCGTCGCCGCGTACACCGAGGGCTGGGAGGCGATGGAGGAGTTCCTCGCCGACTACCCGCCCGCGACCGTCGCGGAGCTCACCGGCGTCCCCGAGGCCGACCTGCGCGCGGCGGCCAGGCTGATCGGCGAGGCGGGGGAGTGGACCAGCTGCTGGACCATGGGCCTCAACCAGTCCACGCACGGCACCTGGAACACCAACGCCCTGGTCAACCTGCATCTCGCCACGGGAAAGATCTGCCGCCCCGGCAGCGGCCCCTTCTCCCTCACCGGCCAGCCCAACGCCATGGGCGGCCGCGAGATGGGCTACATGGGGCCGGGGCTGCCCGGCCAGCGGTCCGTCCTCGTCGACGCCGACCGCGCCCTCACCGAGGAGGTGTGGGGCCTTGAGCCCGGCTCGATCCGCGCCGACGGCGTCGGCAAGGGCACCGTCGAGATGTTCCAGAGGATGGCCGACGGCGAGATCAAGGCCTGCTGGATCATCTGCACCAACCCGGTCGCCTCCGTCGCCAACCGCAGGACCGTCATCGAGGGCCTGGAGGCCGCCGAGTTCGTCGTCGCCCAGGACGTCTTCGCCGACACCGAGACCAACGCCTACGCCGACGTGGTGCTGCCCGCCGCCCTGTGGACCGAGACCGAGGGCGTCCTCATCAACAGCGAGCGCAACCTCACCCTCGCCCGCCCCGCCGCCGACCCGCCCGGCGAGGCCACCCCCGACTGGCGCCTGATCGCCGACGTCGCCCGCGCCATGGGCTACGAGGACGGCTTCTCCTACGGCGGCGCGGAGGAGATCTTCGAGGAGATCAAGCGCTTCCACAACCCGCAGACCGGCTACGACCTGCGCGGCGTCACCTACGACAGGCTCCGCGAGACCCCCGTCCAGTGGCCCGCCGCCACCGCCGAGGGACCCGACCGCAACCCCGTCCGGTACGTGAACCCGGACGGCACCCTCACCTTCGCCACCCCCTCCGGCCGCGCGGTCTTCCACGCCCGCCCGCATCTCGACCCCGCCGAGATGCCGGACGACGACTATCCGTTCGCCCTGAACACCGGCCGCCTCCAGCACCAGTGGCACACCCTCACCAAGACCGCCAGGGTCGCCAAGCTCAACAGGCTCAACCCGGGCCCGTTCGTCGAGGTGCACCCCGAGGACGCCGCCGCGCTCGGCCTCGCCGACGGCGACTCCGTCGAGGTCGCCTCGCGGCGCGGCCGGGCCGTGCTGCCCGCCGTCGTCACCGACCGGGTGCTGCCCGGCTCCTGCTTCGCGCCGTTCCACTGGAACGACCTGTTCGGCGAGTACCTCAGCGTCAACGCCGTGACCAGCGACGCCGTCGACCCGCTCTCCTTCCAGCCGGAGCTGAAGGTGTGCGCGGTGTCGCTGACGAAGGTGTCGACCCCGGTGAGCGTGCAGGCGCCCGTCACCGAGGACCCGGTCCCGCAGGTGCTCGCCCCCACCGCGGTACTGCCCTCCACCGCCTCCGTCTTCGGCCTCGAGCCGGCCCCGCCGCCGGTCCTCACCGAACGTGAACGCCAGTACCTGGTCGGTTTCCTCGCCGGCATCCCGGCCGGTGCCCCCGGCGTGCCCGTCCTGCCGCCGGACGCGCCCTTCAGCCCGGACCACGCGCTGTGGGTCAACGGCACCCTGGCCGGCATGTACTCCCGTACCGCGCCCGCGCCGGTGCGCGAGGAGCCCGCCGGGCGCCGGGTGGTGATTTTGTGGGCCTCGCAGACCGGCAACGCCGAGGACTTCGCCGCCGCCACCGCGGACCGGCTCGCCGCCGGGGGCCACACCGCCTCCCTCGTCGCCATGGACGAGGCCGATCCCGGCGCCCTGCCCGCGGGCGCCGACCTGCTGCTGATCACCAGCACCTTCGGCGACGGCGACGCCCCCGACAACGGCGCCGGCTTCTGGGACGGCCTCACCGCGCTCGACACCGGCGGGCTGACCGGCCGCCGGTACGCCGTGCTGGCCTTCGGCGACTCCTCCTACGACGACTTCTGCGGGCACGGACGGCGCCTGGACGACCGTATGGACGAACTCGGCGCCGTACGGCTCGCCCCGCGCACCGACTGCGAACCCGACTACGAGCCGCAGGCCGAGGCCTGGCTGGACCAGGTGCTCACGGCACTGAAGGAGTCGACCGAGCACGGGGCCACGGACCCGGGGCTCCCGCCTGCCAGGGGCACCGCTCCCGCCGTGCTCACCCCTGCCGCACCGGCCCCGGTCCCCGCACCCGCGTCGGCCCCCGCCCCGCCCCGCTCCAGGCGCCCCGCCCCCGTCACCGCCCGCCTCACCGGCAACCGGCTGCTGAGCCTGCCCGGTTCCGGCAAGGAGGTCCGCCGCTTCACCTTCGACACCCGCGACTGCGAGACCCCGCTGGTGTACGAGGCGGGTGACGCCCTCGGAGTACGGCCCCTGAACTCCCCGGCGCTGGTCGAGGAGTGGCTGGCCGTCACCGGTCTGGACGCGGAGACGGCCGTCGAGGTGGGCGGCGTCGGTGAGACCGGCCTGGGGGAGGCCCTGCTGCGGCACCTCGACATCACCCGGATCACCCCGGCCCTGCTGCGCTTCACCGCCGACCGCACCCGGGACCCGCGTGAGCTGCGCAAGCTGCTGCGGCCGGACAAC
This sequence comes from Streptomyces sp. T028, assembly GCF_048159505.1. Classification (NCBI taxonomy): domain Bacteria; kingdom Bacillati; phylum Actinomycetota; class Actinomycetes; order Kitasatosporales; family Streptomycetaceae; genus Streptomyces; species Streptomyces sp. T028. The sequence goes on along the minus strand of NZ_JBLRVZ010000006.1, from coordinate 327,794 downwards.
AAGGACGAGCTGGCGAAGTGGTCCTGGGGCCGGCAGGCCGTCGACGTGGCCGCCGAGTTCGGGATCCGGGCCGGCGCCCAGGAGTGGGCCGAGGTGCTCGGGCGGCTCCAGCCGCGCCTGTACTCCATATCCAGCAGTCCGCTGACCGACCCGCACCTGGTCTCGCTCACCGTCTCCGTCGTGCGGTACGAGAACCTGGCCGGCCGCCCCCGCCAGGGCGTCTGCTCGCCGTTCCTCGCCGACGCCGCCCCGGACACCGAGGTCCCGGTGCATGTGCAGCGCTCCCCGCACTTCCGCCCGCCCGCCGACCCGAACATCCCGATGGTGATGGTCGGCCCGGGTACGGGTGTGGCGCCCTTCGTCGGCTTCCTCCAGGAGCGGCGGGCCCGTGGCCACCGGGCACCCAACTGGCTGTTCTTCGGCGAACAGCGCCGGTCCACCGACTTCTACTACGAGGAGGAGCTCACCGCGCTGCTCGCCGAGGGCGGCCTCGCCCGCCTCGACACCGCCTTCTCCCGCGACCAGCGCGCCAAGGTGTACGTCCAGGACCGGATGCGTGAGCACGGCTCCCACCTGTGGTCCTGGCTCCAGGACGGCGCCCACTTCTACGTCTGCGGAGACGCCTCCCGCATGGCCAAGGACGTCGACCGGGCCCTGCGCGACATCGCCGTCGTGCACGGCGGACTGGGCGGGGCGGAGGCCGCGGCGTACGTCAAACAGCTCGCCTCGGACAAGCGGTACGTGCGGGACGTGTACTGACCGGACGGACGGTCAGGCACAGGAGTGAACCAAGTGGCGTTTCGCCGAACTGAGTTGAAATCCGGCCAGAACGGCGCGCCCCTGTTCGGTTTATCAACACTATCCGACAAGATCTGACGCACCCTCCGTCCGTGCAGCCGCACGGGTCCCCCAGAGGAAGGTCGTGGTCATGTCGCACCCGCACGCGTCGCCCATGGACCGGCCGGACCGCCCCGAACGGGTGGCCGTCAGCCGTCGCCGTCTGCTCGAGGGATCGGCCGCCGTCCTCGGCGCCCTCGCCCTGTCCGCCCCGGCCGGCGCCCACCGGGCCGCCGCCGCGGCCGCCATCGCGGACGCCCCCGAGTGGAACGGCCGTATCGACGTCTTCCGGCTCGGCACCGAGGCCCCGCACACCACCCTCATGCCGTACGCCGACCTCGCCCAGGCCCTCGCCGTCGACCGCACGCGCTCCCCGTACCGGCTGAGCCTCGACGGCACCTGGAAGTTCGCCCACGCCGACCGGCCCGACGACCGCGACCCCGACTTCTATCGCACCGACCTCGACGACAGCGGCTGGGACACCCTCCCCGTCCCCTCCGCCTGGCAGTTGCACGGCTACGACCGCCCCATCTACGTCAACATCACCTACCCCTGGTGGGGCCCCAACGGCCTCGGCGAGGACGCGCAGCCGCCCACCGCTCCCACCCGCTACAACCCCGTCGGCCAGTACCGCCGCACCTTCACCGTCCCGCGCGGCTGGGCCGGCCGGCGCACCTTCCTCCACTTCGAGGGCGTCAAGTCCGCCCACTACGTCTGGATCAACGGCGAACTCGTCGGCTACCACGAGGACTCCTACACCCCCGCCGAGTACGACATCACCCCGCACCTCAGACCCGGCACCAACCAGATCGCCGTGGAGGTCTACCGCTACTCCGACGGCGACTGGCTGGAGGACCAGGACATGATCCGGCTGAGCGGCATCTTCCGCTCGGTCCACCTCTACTCCACCCCGGCCGTGCATCTGCGCGACTTCCGCCTGGACACCCCTCTCGGCGACGACCACACGTCCGCCGCGCTGTCGGTCACCGCGAGCGTGCGCGACTACGACGGCAGGGGCGCCGGCCGGTACGCCGTCGAGACCCAGCTGTACGACGCCGACGGCCACCCGGTGTGGTCCCGGCCCCTGCGGCAGGCCGTCGACCTCGGCTCCGGCGAGGAAGCGACCGTACAGGCCGAGAAGGCGGTGCCCGCGCCGCGCCTGTGGTCGGCCGAGCACCCGTACCTCTACACCGCCGTGCTCCGGCTGCGCGACCCGGCCGGCAAGGTGACCGAGACCCTCTCCCACCGCGTCGGCCTGCGCGAGTTCGCCCTGAAGGACGGGCTGATGCGCATCAACGGCCAACCGGTCTCCCTCCGCGGCACCAACCGCCACGAGATGCACCCGGTGCGCGGCTCCGCCCTCACCCGCGCCGACCTGGTCGAGGACATCCGCCTCATCAAACGCCTCAACATCAACTCCGTGCGCACCTCCCACTACCCCAACAACCCGCAGTGGCTGGAGCTCGCCGACGAGTACGGCCTCTACCTCGTCGACGAGACCAACCTCGAGACCCACGGCATCCGCGGCCAGTACCCCGGCGACCACGCCGAATGGACCACGGCCTGCGTGGCCCGCGCCCAGAACATGGTCCACCGGGACAAGAACCACGCCTCGGTCGTCATCTGGTCCCTCGGCAACGAGGCCGGCGGCGGCTCCACCTTCACCGCCATGTACGACTGGATCCGCTCCTACGACACCACCCGCGTCATCCAGTACGAGGGCGACGACCGCCCCGGCATCAGCGACATCCGCTCCGAGATGTACGACACCCCCGCCCGGGTCGAGGCCCGCGCCAAGGACACCGCCGACACCCGCCCGTACGTGATGATCGAGTACTCCCACGCGATGGGGAACTCCAGCGGGAACTTCAAGAAGTACTGGGACCTGATCCGCCGCCACGACGTCCTCCAGGGCGGCTGGATCTGGGACTTCGTCGACCAGGCCCTGGCCTGGCCCACCCCGGTCCGCACCCTGTTCACCGAGTCCGGGCCCGCCGCGCTGACCGGCGAGATCATCAACCCCAGTGGCGGCTTCAGCCGCGACAAGGGCATCTCCGGTGGCACGGTCTTCGCCCGCGACCCGCGCCTGGACCTCACCGGCTCTCTCACCCTTCAGGCCTGGATCACCCCGCACGTGACGGGCTACCACCAGCCGATCCTCGTCAAGGGCGACACCCAGTACTCCCTGAAGCAGTCGGGCCGCACCCTGGAGTTCTTCATCCACGGCAGCGGCCAGTGGATCAGCGCGAGCTGGCCGGTCCCCGACGACTGGACCGGCCGCGAACACCACGTCGCGGGCGTCTACGACGCCGACGCCGGCACGCTCACCCTGTACGTGGACGGCTCGGTCCGGGCCACCCGCACCACCACCGTGCGGCCGGCCGTCAACACCGCGCCCCTGTCCCTGGCCACCGACGTCGACAACCCGACCCGGGAGTTCAGCGGCACGATCCGCGCCGCCCGCGTCCACGCCCGCGCGCTGACCGCCGCCGAACTGGCCTCCGGCGACCGGGGCCCCGGAGACGACGGCGTACGGTTCTTCTTCGACGCCGCCACCGTCGACGTCACCGAGAAGCGGCCCCGCGAGCCCCGTGACAAGACCTTCCTGGCCTACGGCGGCGACTGGGGCGACAACCCCAACGACGGCGCCTTCTGCGGGGACGGCATCATCACCGCCGACCGCGGCCTCACCGGAAAGTCCGCCGAGGTCAAACGCGTCTACCAGGCCGTCGACGCCCGACCCGCGACCGGCGAGACGCTCACCCCCGGCGCCCCCGTCACCCTCACCAACGAGTACCTCTTCACCGACCTCCGCGACTTCGACGCACGCTGGGAACTGCTCGCCGACGGAAAGACCGTGCGGCGCGGGAAACTGAGCCGCAACCAGCTGAAGCTGCCCCCGCTGTCCGCCAAGGACATCACCGTGCCCTTCGCCCCGCCGGGCGACCCCGCTCCCGGGGCCGAGTACTTCCTGAACCTGTCCTTCACCACCCGCGAGACCACCCCGTGGGCGAAGGCCGGCTTCGAGATCGCCCGCCACCAGATCCCGGTCGACGCCGGCAGCCCCGCCGTCACCCCCGTCTCCCTCGCCGGCGTTCCCGCGCTCACCCACGAGGACGGCGCCGACGCCGTCACCGTCACCGGCGAGGACTTCTCCGTCACCGTCGACAGGAGAACCGGCGTCATCACCTCCTACCGGTCCCGCGGCCTCCCCCTGATCACCTCCGGGCCCGCCCCCAACTTCTGGCGCGCCCCCACCGACAACGACCGCGGCAACGGCCAGCACACCCGCAACCAGACCTGGCGCGACGCCGGCGCCCGCCGCAAGGTCACCAGGACCGCCGTACGCACCCTGCGCGACCGGGCCGTCGAGATCACGGTCTCCGGCACCCTGCCCACGACCACCGAGTCGACGTACACCACCACCTACACCGTCTTCGGCAACGGCGAGATCAAGGTCGACAACACCCTCCACCCGGGCGCGTCCTCCCTGCCGTACATCCCCGAGGTCGGCACGCTGCTGCTCCTGCCGGCCCGGCTGGAACACCTGCACTACTACGGCCGCGGCCCCGAGGAGAACCACTGGGACCGCAACCACGCCACCGACGTGGGCCTGTACTCCGGCACCGTCAGCGGCCAGGGGACCTCCTATCTGCGCCCGCAGGAGAACGGCAACAGGACCGATGTCCGCTGGGTCGCCCTCACCGGCCGCGACGGCACCGGACTGCTCGTCAGCGGCGAGCCCCTGCTGGAGTTCAACGCCTCGCACCACACCCCCGAGGACCTCTCCGTCGGCGCCCGCCACGACTACCAGCTCACCCCGCGGGCGGAGGTCGTCCTCCGGGTGAACCACCGCCAGATGGGCGTCGGCGGCGACAACAGCTGGGGCGCCCACACCCACGACGAGTACAAGCTGTTCGCCGACCGCGACTACTCCCACACCTACCGGCTGCGCCCTCTGACCGACGTGGCCGGGGCGACACGGGCCTCGCGCCGGCCGACGGCCACGGAGTAGCGAGGGACCGTCCCGTAGGTACCGTTTCCCCACGGAACACGAAACGGTACCTACTTACGGAACAGGAACCTTCCATGACCGAGCAGGACGAACGTTTCGACGTCGTGGTCCTCGGCGCCGGCCCCGGCGGCTATGTGGCCGCGGTCCGCGCCGCCCAGCTGGGCAGGCGCGTCGCCGTCGTCGAGGAGAAGTACTGGGGCGGCGTCTGTCTCAACGTGGGCTGCATCCCCACCAAGGCCCTCCTGCGCAACGCCGAACTCGCCCACCGATGAACCGCGGAGGCCCGGTATTCACGGCCGGGGGGATGCGCCTTCCTGCATAGCGGGGTAGGGAACGTCGAGTCGCTGCAAGCGCGATTCGACGTACGCAGAGCCGGACAGTACGATCGGGCTCGGCGCTCAGCGATAACCAAGCGCGCGCCGACTTGAGCAACACCTGTGTCGCGGCGGGACACGTCGGAGGGGTGACAGCCCGAAAGGGTTCGAGCGCCCGTGAACCTCAGCCCGTGAGGGCTGGAATCCTTTGGCTTCCGCCGAAGGAGGATGTCAATACCTGATGAAGAAGAACCAGATCACCGGCTACGGTGGCGAGACCCGCACGATCGGCTTCACCGACTGCGGCATCGCCACCGGCGCCACCCTCAAACTGCTCCCCGGCACTCGCCGCACCTCCCGCGTGGTCACCTACGAGGAGCAGATCCTCGCCGACAACCTCCCCCCGTCGGTCGTCATCGCCGGGGCCGGCCCCCACGTCCCCTCACCGTCACCGGCAAGGACGGCGCCCAGCGGGTCCTGGAGGCCGACAAGGTCCTGCAGGCCATCGGCTTCGCCCCGAACGTGACGGGTTACGGCCTGGAGAACACCGGCGTCACCGGCAACGACCGCGGCGCCATCGACGTCGACGGCCGCTGCCGCACCTCCGTCCCGCACCTGTACGCCATCGGCGACGTCACCGCCAAGCTGATGCTCGCGCACGCCGCCGAGGCCATGGGCGTGATCGCCGCCGAGACCATCGCCGGCGCCGAGACCATGGAACTCGACTACGCGATGATCCCGCGCGCCACCTACTGCCAGCCGCAGATCGCCAGCTTCGGCTACACCGAGGCCCAGGCCCGCGACCTCGGCTACGACGTCAAGGTCGCCAAGTTCCCCTTCACCGCCAACGGCAAGTCCCACGGCCTCGGCGACACCACCGGCTTCGTCAAACTCATCTCCGACGCCACCCACGGCGAGCTGATCGGCGGCCATCTCATCGGCCCCGACGTCACCGAACTGCTGCCCGAGCTGACCCTGGCCCAGCAGTGGGACCTCACCGTCCACGAGGTCGCCCGCAACGTCCACGCCCACCCCACCCTGGGCGAGGCCGTCAAGGAGGCCGTGCACGGACTGGCCGGCCACATGATCAACATGTGAGGCGCCTGCCCAGGCGGGCCCGGTGGGGCCGCTCACCCGAACGGCCCCGCCGTACTCGCCGCCGCCGTATGCCCGGGATGTGCTGACGAAGGGACGCCTCCCATGACCTCCCACCCCTCTCCCCACGGCCCCACCGGCCACACCCAGGGCGAGATCGGCACCGCGTGGTCCGTACCTCCCGGCGGCCCGCGCGCCTCCGCACCGGCCGCGCGCGACAGCTTCGCCTCCGGCGGAGTCACGTTCGCCGGCGTCCTGCTGCTCTGCGGCGGCCTCCTCACCGTCCTCCAGGGCATCGCCGCGCTCTCCGGGGACGACGTCTACGCCGACGTCGGCTCCTACGTCTACGAGCTCAGCCTCACCGGCTGGGGCACGATCCACCTCGCCCTCGGCATCCTCGCCGCCGCGACCGGCGCGGCCCTCCTCAAGGGCCTGGCCCGGGCCCGCTTCCCCGGCATCCTCCTGGCCGCGCTCAGCCTGCTCGCCCAGTGGCTGTTCCTGCCATACGCACCACCGTGGTCGGTGACCGTGATGGTGATCGACGTCTTCGTGATCCGGTCCCTGGCCATGCTCCCGGAGAAAACGGCCCGGGAAAACGGGCGCGGCTGAGGGCCAGCGCCCGATAGGGGCGCGGGGCTGTATAGATATGCGGCTCCGCCGCGTGGGCGCGACCAGCCACGACGGACCCGCAGCTGACGCACTGCCCTCCCAGCGGAGCCCTCAGCGTGCCCCGGACACCGCCCGCCACCCCACCGCGGCCAGCGGCCCGCATGCCAGCAACAAAGCCAGCGCAGCGTACCCGTGCGTCAGGGTCGTCGCCGCCGCGACCCCCGCCACCAGCAGCGGTCCGCCCGCGTCGCCCAGTTCCCGGCCCAGCTCGGCCGCGCCCATGGTCTGTCCCAGCCGCTCCTTCGGCGTCGAGGAGGCGAGCGCGGCGAACCCGAGCGGGGTGATCAGACCCGTGCCGACCCCGATGAGCACCGCGGCCGACAGCACACCGGCGAGCCCCGGCAGCATCGCGCACGCCAGCCCGGCCGCCGTGACGGACGTACCCCAGGCCAGCCCGCTCCGGGCGCCGATCCGCCCGGCGTCCAGCGCCCGCCCCGCCCGTGGCTGCACCACCGCCGCACAGGCCGCCAGCACCGACACCGCCGCCCCCGTCGCCACCGTCCCGAGCCCGGCCGCCGACCCCGACACCGGCAGGAAACCCACCCCGACCGACAGCGCGGCGGTCGCCCCGGCGAGCCCCGCCGTCGGCACCAGGAACGCCGGATCGGCCAGCCGCCGCGCCAGATCGACCACCGTCTGCCGGGCCCTCGGCAGCGGCGGTACGACGGGCACCGAGGCCCACGCCCACACGGCCACCCCGGCCCCCAGCACCGCGAGCACCCCGAACAGCAGCCGCAGCCCGCCCGCCCACACCAGCACCCCGCCCAGCAGCGGACCCAGCGTGTAGCCGATCGACTTGTGGAAGCCGTAGCTCCCGAACGCCCGCCCCTGCCCCGCCGCCGGACTCAGCCGCGACACCAACGCCGAGGCCGCCGGGGAGAACGCGGAGGCCGCCGCCCCCTGCCCCAGCCGCGCCACCCACAGCCGGCCGGGGAAGTCCACGACGACGTACGACGCGGAGGCGAGCGCGAAGGCGACCAGTCCGCCCAGCAGCACCGGCCGCGCCCCCACCCGGTCGGCGAGCGTGCCGAACACCGGCTTCAGCACGACCTCGGCACCGTCGTACAGCGCCAGCAGCCCGCCGAGGACGAGCAGCGAGGTCACCGCGTCCTCGGAGCCGCCGCCCAGGTTCGCGGCGATGCCGTGCGCCCCGAACGCGGTGGTGAACCCGGCCGCGTACAACGGCCACAGTCGAGGCCGTGAGCCGGCTGCCTGATCCATGCGGGCAGCCTAGGGCCAGTCCGGCGGATCACGCCGCGGACGCCGCGGCGGCGCAGGACAGGCGACGTCCATGTCGGATTCTCGCCAGCGTGGGAGCCGGGCGGTGGCCGATGCTGGACGCATGCAGAACGCGATGCACACCGACCGCGAGCGCTGTGTGCGCGCCGTGCAGTCGAAGGACGCACGGTTCGACGGATGGTTCTTCACCGCGGTCCTCACCACCCGGATCTACTGCCGGCCGAGCTGCCCCGCCGTGCCGCCCAAGCCGCAGAACATGGTCTTCCATGCGAGCGCCGCCGCCTGCCAGCAGGCCGGTTTCCGGGCCTGCAAGCGCTGCCGGCCGGACACCAGCCCGGGCTCCCCGGAGTGGAACCAGCGGGCCGACCTGGTCGCCCGCGCCATGCGGCTGATCGCCGACGGCGTCGTCGACCGGGACGGCGTGCCCGGTCTCGCCGCCCGCCTCGGCTACAGCACCCGCCAGGTGGAACGCCAACTCCTCGCCGAACTCGGCGCGGGACCCCTCGCGTTGGCCCGCGCCCAGCGCGCGCAGACAGCCCGCCTGCTGGTCGAGACGACCGGACTGCCCATGGCGGACGTGGCGTTCGCCGCTGGTTTCTCCTCCGTCCGCACCTTCAACGACACCGTGCGCGACGTGTTCGCGCTCTCCCCGAGCGAACTGCGCGCCCGCACCCCGAAGAAGGACCAGCCCCCGGCCCCCGGCCACCCTGCCATCGGCCACCCGGCCACCGGTTCCGCGGCACCGGCCACCGGCGGCACTCTCCAGCTCCGGCTGCCGTTCCGGGCGCCCCTCAACCCCGACAACCTCTTCGGACACCTCGCGGCGACCGGCGTCCCCGGCGTGGAGGAGTGGCGGGGCGGAGCCTTCCGGCGCACGCTGCGGCTGCCGTACGGGCACGCAGTCGTCGCGCTCACCCCGCGCCCCGACCACATCGGCTGCCGGCTCACCCTCACCGACCTGCGCGATCTCACCGTCGCCATCAGCCGCTGCCGGCGCATGCTCGACCTCGACGCCGACCCGGTCGCCGTGGACGACCAGCTGCGCACGGACCCGCTGCTCGCACCGCTGGTCGACAAGGCGCCCGGCCGCCGGGTGCCGCGCACGGTCGACGAGGCCGAGCTCGCCGTACGCGCCGTGCTGGGCCAGCAGGTGTCCACGGCGGCCGCCCGCACCCACGCTGCCCGCCTGGTCACCGCGTACGGTGAGCCGGTCGACGACCCGGAAGGCGGCCTCACCCACCTCTTCCCGTCCGCCGAGGCGCTGGCCGCCGTCGACCCCGCGTCCCTGGCGATGCCCCGCACCCGCCGCACCACCTTCACCACCCTCGTCCGCCACCTGGCCGACGGAACCCTCCACCTGGGCCCGGAGAGCGACTGGGCCGCGACCCGCGCCCAGCTCCTCGCCCTCCCCGGCTTCGGCCCCTGGACCGTCGACGTCATCGCCATGCGCGCCCTCGGCGACCCCGACGCCTTCCTCCCCACCGACCTCGGAATCCGGCGTGCCGCGGGGGAGTTGGGCCTGCCGTCCACCCCGGCTGCCCTCACGGTCCGCGCGGCGGCCTGGCGCCCCTGGCGGGCCTACGCGGTCCAGTACCTGTGGGCGACCGACAGCCACCCCATCAACTTCCTGCCCGTGTAGGGACGTGAGGACGATCCATGAAGAAACACACCGTCATCGACAGCCCGTACGGTCCGCTCACCCTCGTCGCCGACGACGACGGCGTGCTGTGCGGCCTCTACATGACCGGGCAGCGCCACCGACCACCCGAGGAGAGCTTCGGCCCACGCGACGACACCCTCTTCGGGCAGGCCGAGGAACAGCTGGAGGCCTATTTCGAGGGCGGGTTGAAGGAGTTCACCGTCCCGCTCCGGCTGAACGGCGGCACCCCGTTCCAGCAGCGGGTCTGGGACCAGCTGCGCATGATCCCGTACGGCGAGACGCGCTCCTACGGCGACCTCGCCGAGGCCCTCGGCAACCCCGGCGCCTCCCGGGCCGTGGGCCTCGCCAACGGCAAGAACCCCATCGGGATCATCGTCCCCTGTCACCGCGTCGTCGGCGCGAACGGCAGCCTCACCGGCTACGGCGGCGGCCTGGAGCGCAAGCAGCGCCTGCTGGACTTCGAGAGCGGCACGGCGTTGTTCTGACCGCTCACTCCTGGTCGAGCTCAGACCGACGGCGCGTGCAGCTCCCGCAGGAGCCGGGGCAGGGCGGTGCCAATGGGCTCGCGGACGACCTCGTCGGCGATCTCGTCGTACGGGGTCGGCTCGGCGTTGACGATGATCAGGCGAGCGCCGTGGTCGGCGGCGACGCCGGCGAGGCCGGCGGCGGGCTGGACCTGGAGGCTGCTGCCGACGGCGATGAACACGGTGCAGGCCTTGGTGATCGCGAGCGCGTCGCCGAGCACGACCGGGTCGAGCCGCTCGCCGAACATCACGGTGGCCGTCTTGAGGATCCCGCCGCACTCCAGGCAGGGCGGGTCCGGCTCCCCGGCGTCCACGCGGGCGAGGGCGTCCGCCATCGGCCCGCGGGCGTGACACGTCGTACAGACGACAGCGTGCGCGGTGCCGTGCAGCTCCAGCATCTTGCGGTCGGGCAGGCCCGCGCGCTGGTGGAGCCCGTCCACGTTCTGCGTGATCACCCGCAGGGGGATCCCGGACCTCCCCAGCTCGGCGACGGCGAGGTGCGCGGCGTTCGGCTCGGCCCGCAGCGTCCGGTTCTCGCGCCGCAGCTGCCACGACCGCCGCCGGATCTCCGGGTCCCGCATGTAGTACTCGTACGTGACGAGCTTCTCGGCCTCGGGGTCCCGCCGCCACAGCCCGTTCGGACCGCGGTAGTCGGGTATTCCGGAATCGGTGGAGATGCCCGCACCGCTGAGGAGGGCGACGAGTGGCCTGTTCATGGGCCCGAGAGTAGGGTGCCCGCTCGCTCGGGGCGAACGGTTATCCGGCGCACCGGCCGGGCGTCAGCAGGTCTCGTGGACGTAGCCGTCCGAGCCCTCGGGCACGACCTCAGCGTCGCGGCGCACGACGCTGAGGGTGTCGCCCCAGCCGGAACACGCCTGCGACAGCCCCTTCGCCGCGTACTCGACCACGAGCACGTTGTTGTCGAACGCCTCGGCGAACGCGCCGCACTCGTCGTACTCGGCGCACTCCTCCACCACGGCGAAGTCCAGGCCCACGGCCGCGCGGTCGGCCACGAGTTCGACGGTGTTCTTCTGCGCGATGGCCAGGCCCTCGGCGTGGGCGTGCGCCGCCAGCAGTTTCATGAGCGCCTCGGCCTGGTCGGCCTCGAGGTAGTCCGGGAAGCGGGTGAAGGTGTCGTAGTTGTCGGGCTCGACGGCGCGGTAGCCCTTGGCCGCGCACCCGTCGATCCAGGTGTTCAGCTCGGCGGCGATGCGCTCCCGCTTGGCGGCGGTGCGGATGTCCAGGACCGCCTCGCCCCAGTCCGTGTCGTAGACGACGTTTCCGGCGGCGTCGCGCAGCAGCAGATCGGGGTCCCATTCGCCCTCCGCGCCCTCCTGCGCCTGGAAGGCGTTGATGTTGCAGATGTTGTAGACACCGGGCGCGGGGGCGCTCTCGTGACTGCGGCTCACCACCTTCACTCCGGCCGCCGGGGTGTACGCGCCGCCGATCTGGTAGTCCCAGGGCACGTGCTTCGGCGGTGGGGTCACCGCGGTGGCGGCGGACGCGGACGCCGACGGGGACGGCGCGGTGGACGTGGACGGCGACGGCGCGGTGGATCCGCCGGTATCGGGCGCGGGCGCGGTGGGGGACGGGGAAGCCTCGCTCAGGGGGCTCGACCCGGTTCTCACCGCCACGAAGCTCAGTCCGCTGACAGCCAGGGCCGTGGCGAGACCGACGAGGACGCGCCGCCTTCTGCGTCCGTGACCGCTTCGGGTCTCGCCGTCCGTTCCACCGTCTGCTCCGCCTTCCGCGGAGGCGGGCACCCCCGGGCCGGCCGGTGAGGCCGGTTCGCCGGGCGCGACCGGCACATCGGAGTCCGGCAGCGTCCGGAGCAGGTCGCGCAGTTCAGCGAGCTCGGGCCGGGCGGCCGGGTCCTTGTCCAGGCAGCGCTGGGCGATGCTCCGGAGCGGTTCGGCGACCCCGTCCAGGGCCGGCGCCTCGTACATCACCTGGTAGCCCGTCAAATACGGGCTGCTTCCGTCGAACGGACGGTTGCCGGTGGCCGCGTAGACCAGCAGCGACCCCAGCGAGAAGACGTCCGAGGCCCCGGTGACCTCGCGCGGCGCGGTGAACTGCTCCGGGGACATGAAGGGCGGGGTGCCGATCAGCCGGCCCGTCATGGTGAGGGCCTCGTTGTCCACGGCGTGCGAGATGCCGAAGTCGATGACGCGGGGGCCGTCCTCGGCCATCAGGACATTGCTCGGCTTCAGATCACGGTGCACCACACCGGCCCGGTGGATGTCCCGCAGCGCCTCGACCAGACCCAGCGCGAGCACACGCAACGCGCGTCCGCGCAGGGGGCCCTCCTTGGCCACGACGTCGGACAGCGTGCGGCCCGGGACGTACAGCGTCGCCATCCACGGCTGTGGGCCGTCCGGGTCCGCGTCCACCACCGGGGCAGTGAACGCCCCGCTCACCCGGCGGGCCGCCGCGACCTCCTGCCGGAAACGCGTCCGGAACTCCTGGTCCTGCGCGTACGGCGGGTGCACGACCTTGACCGCGACCTGCCGCCCCGAGTCGGAAAGGCCCAGATAGACGACGCCCATACCGCCGCTGCCGAGCCGGCCGACCAGTGTGTAGCCGCCTATGGACTCGGGATCGCCGGGGCTCAGCGACATCGCGCGTCACCTTTTCCACGTGCCGGGCTTCGAAAAGCTGTTTAGGAGGCAACAGACTAGGCCGTGTCCGGTCGACCGCTCCTTCGGGGTCGACGGACCCGCTCACCTCACAGGGCTGCGCCCGCGACCATGACGCGTATGGCCGCCGTCGGGCGATCATGGCGCATGGCTCGCGCTCTGTCGACGCCCGTTGTTGCTCGAATGTTGCTCACCGCGCGGATGTGCCGGCGCTGAGCATGCTGTTACCGTCCCGGAATGGCCAAGGTCACCGTTTCCCTCCCCGCCGAGCTCGTCGTCGAGGTCATGGTTCTCTCCGGCGTGGGCAACCCTGACGGTCGACTGGAGGCCGACCGCCCCGACGGCGGAGGCCAGCCGATCTGCGCAATCGAGTGAGGTGACCTCAGCCGACCCAGGGGCGCGGGGAACTGCGCGACAAGCCACAATCCACCCGCGCCCGTCGAACGACATCAGCCGCGCCGGACCGCCCGCTGTCCGGATGCCAGATCCGCCCGGCCGGCGGAGGTCAGTCGGCCCGTCGGCCGTTCTCGAGTTCGACCGGTCCCGAGTCGTCGGCCAGTGCGTCCAGTGCGGCCAGCACACGGTGGCCGAGCGCGCCCAGCAGATGGCCGGTGAGCTCCTCGCGCGGCACCAGCCGCCAGGAGAGCAGCTCCTCCTCCTGCAGCCGGATCGCCTTGAGGTCGTCCTTGTCGAGGACCCCGCCGTCGTAGAGGTACGCCACCAGCGGCGGCCGGCCCGGACCGGCCACCCAGTCCACCGCGAGCAGCCGGCCGAGCGGGCGGTCGAGGCCGATCTCCTCCAGCGTCTCGCGGCGCGCGCCCTCGCGGGGGGTCTCGTTCTGGTCGGACTCGATGGTGCCGCCCGGCAGCGCCCAGCCGTCGCGGTAGTTGGGCTCGACGAGCAGGACCCGCCCCCGCGCGTCCCGGAAGAGGGCGGCGGCGCCGGCCAGGACACGGGGCAGGGAGGCGATGTACGCGGCGAAGTCGGAGGCGCTGGAAGTAGTCACCACGGCAGGGTATCCAGCGCACAGCGACGCCATGGCCGACTTCACCCGATTTGTAGGGGATGCTCTCCCGGCGACGGCACAGGCCGTCCCGTCTCCACCAACCGCACCGTCCGCTCCGCCAGCTCGCTGATCCTGGCCCCGTCGAAGCCGAACACCGCGCTGTGCACGGTGTCCTCCAGGGGCTCCGTCCAGTGGGCGGGGATCGCCCGCGCGCCGGTCAGGACGCCGGCCACCGAGCCGGCCGTGGCGCCGTTGGAGTCGGTGTCCAGTCCGCCGCGGACGGTGAGGGCGATGGTGCGGGTGAAGTCGCCGTCGCCGTAGAGGAGGCCGGCGGTGAGGACGGCGGCGTTCGGGACGGTGTGGATCCAGCCGAGGCCGGACGTCTCGTCGCTCATCGTGGCGAGGGTGTCCTCCCAGGCCAGGCCCGTCTCGTGGAGGGCGGTGACCCGGCGTACGGTCCGTGCGAGACGGCTGCTCGCGGGTACGACGGCCAGCGCCTCCTCGATCGCGCCGCGCACCGTCGGCGCGGTGAACGCCGCCGCGATCAGCGCCGCCGACCACATGGCGCCGTAGACGCCGTTCCCGGTGTGCGAGAGCACCGCGTCCCGGCGGGCGAGGGCGGCTGCGCGGCGCGGGGCACCGGGGCAGGTCCACCCGAAGACGTCGGCACGGATGAGGGCGCCGATCCACTCCTGGTACGGATTGTCGTACGTCGCCGTCAGCGGCGGTCTGATGCCGCCCGCGAGGTTGCGGTACGCGGCGCGCTCCGCCGTGAACGTCTGCAGATACGGCAGCCGCAGCAGCCACAGGTCGCCGACCTGCTCGGTGGTGAAGCCGAAGCCGTGGGTCTCCAGCAGGTCGAGGCCGAGGATCGCGTAGTCGACGTCGTCGTCGCGGCAGCTGCCGTGGACGCGGCCCCGTACACACTGCCGCCACTCGGGCCGCAGCCGCCGGCGGTCCTCCTCGGTGGGAGGCTCGGGCAGATAGTCGGTGAGGGGGAGCGCGTCCGCGCGCCGCAGATAGCCGTCGATGCGGTCGCGGGTCCACACCTCGCCCTGTTCGACGGGTTTGCCGAGCATGTTGCCGGCGATACGGCCCAGCCAGCCGCCGAGCACGCGGTCGGCGAGGGCGGGCTCGATGCGCTCGGGAGTCCCCACGGGGGTCATGGCTCCGGTTTACCCGATTCCGGGCGCCCTCGCGCGGTTTTCGTCAGTCCCCACAGGCGGCCCTCAGGCTGTTCCAGGGTGCGGGCATCGCATGACGGCGGGGGCGTCCTCCGGTTAAGGTCGCACCGGCGCGACTGGCCCTGACGTGCGCGGGGCCCGGAGAGCAAGGGGATGGAAACGGTGGCGGACGCTGCAACGAAGGGCACCCGACAGGTGCTCGTGGCCGCGGACAAGTTCAAGGGGTCGCTGACGGCCGTACAGGTCGCGGAGCGGGTGACGGCCGGGCTGCGCCGGGTCGTGCCGGACGTCGAGGTGGAGGCCCTGCCGGTCGCCGACGGCGGCGACGGCACGGTCGACGCGGCGGTCGCGGCCGGGTTCGAACGCCGGGAGGTACGGGTCGCCGGTCCCCTCGGCCACGAGGTCACCGCCGCGTTCGCGCTGCGCGGCGACACCGCCGTGGTGGAGATGGCGGAGGCGAGTGGCCTGCAGCGGCTCCCGGCCGGCGTCTTCGCACCGCTGACGGCGTCGACGTACGGCTCCGGGGAACTGCTGCGGGCCGCGCTGGACGCGGGGGTGCGGACGATCGTGTTCGGGGTCGGCGGCAGCGCGACCACCGATGGCGGCGCGGGTATGTTGTCCGCGCTCGGGGCCCGGTTCCTGGACGAGGACGGCGAACCGGTCGCGCCGGGCGGCGGCGGACTCGCGGACCTGGCCCGCGCCGACCTCTCCGGCCTCGACCCCCGGCTGTCCGACGTGGAGCTGGTCCTCGCCAGCGATGTCGACAACCCGCTGACCGGCCCGAAGGGCGCCCCGGCGGTGTACGGGCCGCAGAAGGGCGCCTCTCCGGACGACGTGGAGGCGCTGGACGCGGCGCTCGCGCACTACGCGAAGGTGCTGGAGGCGGCCGTCGGCCCGGAGGCCGCGGAGTACGCGGCCGCGCCGGGCGCCGGAGCCGCGGGCGGCATCGGGTACGGCGCCCTGCTGCTGGGCGCCCGGTTCCGGGCGGGCATCGAGGTGATGCTCGACGTGCTGGGCTTCGCACCGGCGCTGCAGCGGGCGGAGCTGGTGATCACCGGGGAGGGCTCGCTGGACGAGCAGACCCTGCACGGCAAGGCCCCCGCCGGAGTCGCGGCCGCCGCCCGCGCGGCCGACAAGGAGGTCGTAGCGGTCTGCGGCCGCCTCGCCCTCCCCCCGGAGGCCCTCGGCCGGGCAGGCATCCGCCGCGCATACCCCCTGACGGAGATCGAGCCGGACGTAGCCACCTGCATCACGGACGCGGGCCCGATCCTGGAACGTGTGGCGGAGCGAATCGCCCGGGACTTCCTGACCTGACGGCACCAAGAGCGCCCTGAAGGGGCGCGGGGCTGTATCGATTTGCGGCTCCGCCGCGCGGGCGCGACCAGCCACAACGGCGCAGCAGCCGAATACCAAAACGAGGGGCCCCGGACCAACAAGGTCCAGGGCCCCTCACTTGGTTCGGCATGCCGCTAAGGCAACTGCGCCGCCCGAGCCTCCCGCCGATTCCCACGAAACGTGTTCACCCGCCGCGCCGTGGCGACCAGCGGAATCACCGCACCCATGACCAGCTCCAGCGCGCAGCCCGTCTGCAGGAGCAGCTGACCGCTCGGGGCGTCGAACGCCCAGGCGGCCAGGAGGCCCATGGACAGCACGATGCAGGAGAGCACCACGCCGGCGAGGCGGCCCCGCGGCTTCGGGTACTCGACCCGGCTCACCATCAGCCAGGCGGTGCCCAGGATGGCGAGGAGCGTCGCCACGAAGGGCAGCTCCAGGAGCACGATCGAGATGACCGTCAGCGCGCCGAACGGCGACGGCATGCCCTGGAACATGCCGTTCGTCGGGGTCACGCAGGAGAATCTCGCGAGGCGCAGGACGACGGCCAGCAGGACGACGATCGCGCCGAGGGCCGCCACCCGCTGGTGGGCGTCGTCGGCGACCATGCCGTAGACCAGGACGAAGTACGCCGGGGCCAGGCCGAAGCTGATCAGGTCGGAGAGGTTGTCGAGCTCGGCGCCCATGGGGGAGCTGCGCAGCTTCCTCGCGACCAGGCCGTCGAAGAGGTCGAAGACCGCCGCGCAGAGCATCAGGATGACCGCCGTGGCCGCGCTGTGGCGGGCCATGCCGGACTCCTGGCTGCCGGTGAGATGCGGGATCAGGATGCCGGTGGTGGTGAAGTACACCGCCATGAAGCCGCACGTGGCGTTGCCGAGGGTGAGGGTGTCCGCTATCGACAGGCGCAGCGACAGGGGCATCTCCTCCTCGTCGTCCGCGTCGTCGGCCTCGGGTACCCAGCCCGCCTGGGTCTCAGGGTCAATCACGGTCAATGCGAGTCACCCCCGCCACGGTCTTCTGGCCGACCTCGACCGCGACCTCCACGCCCTCGGGCAGGTAGATGTCGACACGCGAGCCGAAGCGGATGAGGCCGATCCGGTCGCCCTGCTCGACCTTCGTGCCCTCGGGGAGGTAGGGGACGATACGGCGGGCGACGGCGCCGGCGATCTGGATCATCTCGATGTCACCGAGCTCGGTGTCGAAGTGCCAGACGACGCGCTCGTTGTTCTCGCTCTCCTTGTTGAACGCCGGAACGAACCCGCCGGGGATGTGCTCGACGGACGTGACCGTGCCGGAGAGGGGCGCGCGGTTGACGTGGACGTTGAGCGGGCTCATGAAGATCGCGACCCGGGTGCGTCCGTCCTTCCACGGCATGATGCTCTGCACCACTCCGTCGGCGGGGGAGATGACCCGGCCCGAGGCGATCTCGCGCTCGGGGTCGCGGAAGAACCACAGCATGCCCGCCGCGAGAGCGGTGGCGGGTACGGCGACGGCCTTGGCGACGCCCGAGCGGCGGGCGCGGACCAGACTGACGGCTGCGGTGGCGACGGTCGGCAGAAGCCACGGCGATGCTCCGCGCGCGAGGCGTGCGCCTACCAGGCGGTCGCGGTGTGCAGAGGTTTGGCTGTGGGGCATGGATGACCTTCGTAGCGGACGATGCCGCGCTTCGACGGGGGACGGCGGCTTTCCGGCGATCGTAGCGGTTCGGGAGCGCAACTGGGTAAGCCAGGAAGCCGAGTCGGCGGCCGGGGGAAGTTGACAGGGTGTGATCTTCTTCTCGAAGAAAACACCCCCAACCCGGACATCTAGCCCTGGAACCGATACTCTTCGAGCAGTCGGCGCCCGATGATCATTTTCTGGATTTCGGCGGTACCTTCACCGATCAGCAGCATCGGGGCCTCGCGGTAGAGGCGCTCGATCTCGTACTCCTTGGAGAAGCCGTAGCCGCCGTGGATCCGGAAGGCGTCCTCCACGACCTCCTTGCAGTACTCGGAGGCGAGGTACTTCGCCATCCCTGCCTCAAGGTCGTTTCGTTCGCCGGAGTCCTTTTTGCGTGCCGCGTTCACCATCATGGCATGCGCCGCCTCGACCTTGGTAGCCATCTCGGCGAGCTTGAACTGGATCGCCTGGTGCTGGGCGATCGGCTTGCCGAACGTGTGACGCTGCTGGGCGTACTGGACGCCCAGCTCGAAGGCGCGCTGGGCGACACCGCAGCCACGCGCCGCCACGTTCACGCGGCCCACCTCGACGCCGTCCATCATTTGGTAAAAACCTCGGCCGGTGACCCCTCCGAGCACGCGATCGGCGGGAAGCCGCAGGCCGTCCATGATCAGCTCGGTGGTGTCGACGCCCTTGTAGCCCATCTTCTCGATCTTGCCCGGGATGGTCAGACCGGGACGGACCTCACCGAAACCGGGCTCCTTCTCGATCAGGAAGGTCGTCATCGACTTGTGCGGCGCGGTGCCCTCGGGGTGTCCTTCGTCACTTCGGACCAGAACGGCCACGAGCGACGACGTGCCGCCGTTCGTCAGCCACATCTTCTGACCGTTCAGGACGTACTCCTCGCCGTCCTTGACCGCCTTCGACGTGATCGCCGACACGTCCGAGCCGAGGCCCGGCTCCGACATCGAGAACGCGCCCCGGATGTCGCCGGCCGCCATCCGCGGCAGGAAGTGGTCCTTCTGCTCCTGCGTGCCGTGCTGCTTGAGCATGTACGCCACGATGAAGTGCGTGTTGATGATCCCGGAGACGGACATCCAGCCGCGGGCGATCTCCTCCACGCACAGCGCGTACGTCAGGAGGGACTCGCCCAGGCCGCCGTACTCCTCGGGGATCATCAGGCCGAACAGGCCCAGCTCCTTGAGGCCGTCGACGATCTGCTGCGGGTACTCGTCGCGGTGCTCCAGCTCGGTCGCGACCGGGATGATCTCCTTGTCCACGAAGTCGCGGACGGTGGAGAGGATCTCCCGCTGGATGTCGGTGAGTCCGGCGGTCTGCGCGAGACGGGCCATGGCCTACTTCTCCTGCTGCTTGAGTTCGGGACGGCCGGGCTGCTCGCCGCCGCGCTCCTTGATGTACGTCTCGGTCGGCACCATCACCTTGCGGCGGAACACACACACGAGCGTGCCGTCCTGCTTGTAGCCCTTGGTCTCCACGTGGACGATCCCGCGGTCGTTCTTCGACTTCGACGGCCACTTGTCCAGCACGGTCGTCTCGCCGTAGATCGTGTCGCCGTGGAAGGTCGGCGCCACGTGCCTCAGCGACTCGATCTCCAGGTTGGCGATCGCCTTGCCGGAGACGTCCGGCACGGACATGCCGAGCAGGAGGGAGTAGATGTAGTTCCCGACCACCACGTTCCTGCCGAAGTCCGTCGTGTTCTCGGCGTAGTTGACGTCCATGTGGAGCGGGTGGTGGTTCATTGTGAGGAGACAGAACAGGTGGTCGTCGTACTCGGTGACCGTTTTGCCCGGCCAGTGCTTGTACGTCGCCCCGACCTCGAACTCCTCGTACGTGCGTCCGAACTGCATCGCGCTCAGCCCTCCGGGATCTCGAACTTCGACGTGCGCTGCATCCCGGCGGCCCGGCCCTTGCCGGAGATGACCAGCGCCATCTTGCGGCTGGCCTCGTCGATCATCTCGTCGCCGAGCATCGCGGAGCCCTTCCTGCCGCCCGCCTCGGACGTGTAGTAGTCGTACGCGTCCAGGATCAGCTCGGCGTGGTCGTAGTCCTCCTGCGACGGCGAGAAGATCTCGTTGGACGCCTCGACCTGGCCCGGGTGCAGCACCCACTTGCCGTCGAAGCCGAGCGCGGCGGCGCGCCGGGCGACCTCGCGGTAGCCGTCGACGTTGCGGATCTGCAGGTAGGGGCCGTCGATCGCCTGGAGGTCGTTGGCGCGGGCGGCCATCAGGATCTTCATCAGGATGTAGTGGTAGGCGTCCGCCGGGTAGCCGGGCGGCTGCTCGCCCACGACCAGCGACTTCATGTTGATCGACGCCATGAAGTCGGCAGGGCCGAAGATGATCGTCTCGATGCGCGGGGAGGCCTGCGCGATCTCGTTGACGTTGTTGAGGCCCTGGGCGTTCTCGATCTGCGCCTCGATGCCGATCCGGCCGACCTCGAAGCCCATGGTCTTCTCGATCTGGGTCAGCAGCAGGTCCAGGGCGACGACCTGCTGGGCCGTCTGCACCTTCGGCAGCATGATGCAGTCGAGGTTCTGGCCGGCGCCCTCGACGACCGTCACGACGTCACGGTACGTCCACTCGGTCGTCCAGTCGTTGACGCGCACGACCCTCGTCTTGCCCGTCCAGTCACCTTCATTGAGGAACTTGACGATGGTGTGCCGCGCCTCGGGCTTGGCGAGCGGGGCGCACGCGTCCTCCAGGTCGAGGAAGACCTGGTCCGCCGCCAGGCCCTGCGCCTTCTCCAGGAAGCGGGGGTTGCTGCCCGGGACCGCGAGACACGAGCGGCGCGGACGCAGACGGTTGACGGTCATGCGGGGACCTCCAGGGGGTCGAGCTTGTTCGCTTTGCGGATCTCGTCGACGATGCGGCCGATGATTCCGGTGATGTCGAAGTCCTTCGGGGTGAAGACGGCGGCCACTCCGGCGGCCCTGAGCTGCTCGGCGTCCCCATTCGGGATGATGCCACCGGCGATCACCGGTATATCTGTGGCACCGGCCACACGGAGCCGTTCCAGCACGTCCGGCACCAGCTGCGCGTGCGAGCCCGACAGGATCGACAGGCCCACCGCGTGCACGTCCTCGGCGAGGGCCGCGTCCACGATCTGCTCGGGCGTCAGCCGGATGCCCTGGTAGACCACCTCGAAGCCGGCGTCACGCGCGCGTACGGCGATCTGCTCGGCGCCGTTGGAGTGCCCGTCCAGGCCCGGCTTGCCGACCAGGAAGCGCAGCTTGCCCGCGCCGAGCTCCTTGGCGGTCGTCTCCACGCTGCGGCGGACCTCCGACATGGCCGAGCCCTCCTCGGCGGGGACCGCCACCGGCGCCGAGGAGACCCCGGTCGGCGCCCGGAACTCGCCGAACACCTCGCGCAGGGCCCCGGCCCACTCACCGGTCGTGACCCCGGCGCGGACGCACTCCAAGGTGGCCTCCATGAGGTTGTCGGTGCCCTTGGCGGCCTCCTTCAGCCGCTCCAGAGCCTTGCACGGGCGCGGGTGGTTGAACGGCGGCTGGTAGCGGGTGTCGCGCCAGTTCTGCAGCGAGGCGATGACGCGTGCCTCGACAGCTGGATCAACTGTCTGGATGGCTGTGTCGAGATCCGCCGTCAATGGATTCGGCTCGGTCGTCTCGAAGATGTTGACGCCCACGATCCTCTCTTGACCGGACTCAATACGGGCGCGCCGCTCGGCGTGCGAGGAGACCAGCTTCGACTTGAGGTAGCCGGACTCCACGGCGGCCATCGCACCTCCCATCTCCTGGATCCGCCCGATCTCCGCGAGGGACTCCTCGACGAGCCTGCTCACCTTGGCCTCGATGACGTGCGAGCCCTCGAAGATGTCCTCGTACTCCAGCAGGTCGCTCTCGTGCGCGAGGACCTGCTGGATGCGCAGCGACCACTGCTGGTCCCAGGGGCGGGGCAGGCCCAGGGCCTCGTTCCACGCCGGCAGCTGCACGGCACGCGCGCGTGCGTCCTTCGACAGCGTCACGGCCAGCATCTCCAGCACGATCCGCTGGACGTTGTTCTCCGGCTGTGCCTCGGTCAGTCCGAGCGAGTTGACCTGGACGCCGTAGCGGAAGCGGCGCTGCTTGGGGTTCTCGATGCCGTACCGCTCACGCGTGACCTGGTCCCAGATCCGCCCGAACGCCCGCATCTTGCACATCTCCTCGATGAAGCGGACGCCCGCGTTCACGAAGAAGGAGATACGGGCCACGACGTCCCCGAACTTCTCGGCGGGGACCTGCCCCGAGTCGCGTACGGCATCGAGAACCGCGATCGCGGTGGACATCGCGTACGCGATCTCCTGGACCGGTGTGGCGCCCGCCTCCTGCAGGTGGTAGCTGCAGATGTTGATCGGGTTCCACTTCGGGATGTGGGAGACCGTGTACGCGATCATGTCCGTCGTCAGCCGGAGGGACGGCCCCGGCGGGAACACGTGCGTGCCCCGGGACAGGTACTCCTTGACGATGTCGTTCTGGGTCGTGCCCTGGAGCTGCGTGATGTCCGCGCCCTGCTCCTCCGCGACGACCTGGTAGAGCGCCAGCAGCCACATGGCGGTGGCGTTGATGGTCATCGAGGTGTTCATCTGCTCCAGGGGGATGTCCTGGAACAGCCGGCGCATGTCACCGAGATGGGCCACCGGCACGCCGACCCGGCCGACCTCGCCGCGGGCGAGGACGTGGTCGGAGTCGTAGCCGGTCTGCGTCGGCAGGTCGAACGCCACCGACAGGCCCGTCTGGCCCTTGGCGAGGTTGCGCCGGTACAGCTCGTTGGATGCCTCGGCGGTGGAGTGGCCGGCGTACGTGCGCATGAGCCACGGCCGGTCCTTCTCCCGCGTGCCTTCGGCGGGCTGACGCTCAGTCATCTATGACCTCGGGTGTCTCAGATGGTGCGGATCAGATGTTGCGGAAGCGGTTGATGGCGTCGAGGTGCTTCGCGCGCATCTCCTCGTCGCGCACGCCGAGGCCGTCCTCCGGGGCCAGGCACAGGACGCCGACCTTGCCCTGGTGGAGGTTGCGGTGCACGTCGTAGGCGGCCTGGCCGGTCTCCTGGAGGGAGTAGACCTTCGACAGCGTCGGGTGGATCTTCCCCTTCGCGACCAGCCGGTTGGCCTCCCAGGCCTCGCGGTAGTTGGCGAAGTGCGAGCCGATGATCCGCTTCAGGGACATCCACAGGTAGCGGTTGTCGTACTCGTGGGTGTACCCCGAGGTCGAGGCGCAGGTGACGATCGTGCCGCCCTTGCGGGTGACGTAGACGGAGGCACCGAAGGTCTCGCGGCCGGGGTGCTCGAAGACGATGTCGACGTCCTCGCCGCCGGTGAGCTCGCGGATGCGCTTGCCGAAGCGCTTCCACTCGCGCGGGTCCTGCTCGTGCTCGTCCTTCCAGAACCTGTAGCCCTCGGCGTTGCGGTCGATGATCGCCTCGGCGCCCATCGCGCGGCAGATGTCCGCCTTCTGGGGGCTGCTCACCACACAGATGGGGTTGGCGCCGCCCGCGAGCGCGAACTGCGTGGCGTACGAGCCGAGTCCGCCGCTCGCGCCCCAGATCAGGACGTTGTCGCCCTGCTTCATGCCGGCGCCGTTGCGCGAGACCAGCTGCCGGTAGGCGGTGGAGTTGACCAGACCCGGGGCGGCGGCCTCCTCCCACGACAGATGACCCGGCTTGGGCATCAGCTGGTTGGACTTGACCAGCGCGATCTCGGCGAGGCCGCCGAAGTTGGTCTCGAAGCCCCAGATGCGCTGCTCCGGGTCGAGCATCGTGTCGTTGTGGCCGTCGGACGACTCCAGCTCGACGCTGAGGCAGTGCGCGACGACCTCGTCGCCCGGCTTCCAGGCGTTGACGCCGGGGCCGGTGCGCAGGACGACGCCCGCGAGGTCGGAGCCGATGACGTGGTACGGCAGGTCGTGGCGCTTGGTGAGCTCGGAGAGCTTGCCGTAGCGCTCCAGGAAGCCGAAGGTCGGCAGCGGCTCGAAGATCGAGGTCCACACCGAGTTGTAGTTGACCGAGGAGGCCATGACGGCCACCAGGGCCTCGCCCGGGCCGAGCTCGGGCAGGGGAACCTCGTCGAGGTGGATCGACTTGCGCGGGTCCTTGTCGCGGGTCTCGAGCCCGGCGAACATGTCCGTCTCGTCCTTGTGGACGGTGATCGCGCGGTACGACTCGGGAAGCGGCAGGGCCGCGAAGTCGGCCGGCGTCGCTTCCGGTGACTGGATCGCGTCCAGGATGTCCTGAGTGGTCACGGTGTTGCCTCCGGCGGTGAGCGCCCTGAGGGAGGGGCGCTGAGGGTTACGTCGGTGCTGCTGAGGGGTTCGGGGAAGTGCCGTCGGTTCGGCGGGGGTGCTGTTCGGCAGCGCTTTGTGGCGCGGGAGGTTGCCTGTGACGCAGGCGTCCGGGCGCGCGGACCGTCGGTCTGCGGGGACAGCCGGCGTACGAAAGGTCTCTGCACGCCGGCCGCCCGGACCCTTTCAACGTATGACACCGCGTGTCACCCCGCAAGGCACTGAGTGCCAGAACTTCGCCTCAGATGAAATCTTTACGTAACAAATGAGCGATGATCGATCGAACGGGGTCTGAAATACGCCTGAAAAGATGCCCTGACATGCCAAAACGGCCACCCGGGGCGGGTGGCCGTCATCACAGGGCGAAGGTGTGGTCAGCGCTCCTTGAGGGCCTGTTCGATGGCGCGCATGACCTCGTGGAGCGGGGCGTCGGTGCGGGCGACCGTCACCAGCACCTCGCCCTGCGCGGAGACCGCCGCGGGGGCCTGCCGGCCGGGCGCGCCGCCGTTGCGTCCCGCGCCGATGCCGGTCCCGAAGGTCCGGCGGACGATCGCGAAGGCGTGGTCGAGCTGGGCCTCGACGTCGCCCTGCCCGCCGGCCCTCAGCCAGCGCCGCAGCACATGGTTGTGGGCGGTGACCACGGCGGAGGCGGCGACCTCGGCGAGCAGCGGGTCGTCGTTGGCGTCGTCGTCGTGCGCGTGCTCGTCGAAGTGGCCGAGGAGGTAGCGGGTGAACAGCCGCTCGTAGCGGGCCACCGAGGCGATCTCCGCCTCCCGCAGGGTGGGCACCTCGCGGGTCAGCTTGTAGCGGGCGACCGAGATCTCCGGCCGCGCCGCGTACATCCTCATGACCTCCTTGATGCCGCGGCACACGGTGTCGAGGGGGTGCTCGTGCGCCGGGGCCGCGTTGAGGACCGCCTCGGCGCGGATCAGGGTGTCGTCGTGGTCGGGGAAGATCGCCTCTTCCTTGGAGCGGAAGTGGCGGAAGAACGTGCGGCGGGCGACACCGGCCGCGGCAGCGATCTCGTCGACGGTGGTCGCCTCGTACCCCTTCGTGGCGAACAGCTCCATGGCCGCGGCCGCCAGTTCGCGGCGCATCTTGAGCCGCTGGGCGGCCGCGCGGCTGCCCGCGGCACTCTCCGGAGCGTCGGGCGTGGCTGGTGTACGTGGGGACCTGGCGGGCTGGGACATGCCCCGAACGTACTGCATGTGCGCAGCTCGGTGCGCAGGCCCGGGGTTTCCCCCGCCCCGGCCGGGCGGGGGAGAACCGGGCCCGGCGGGCGCGAGGGGCCCGCCGGGGTCGAGCAGTCCGCCCCAGGCCCCACCATCGGCGGAGCCGTCGAACCAGTCGCCGACGCCGTCAGCGGCGGGCATACTCGCGGAAACCCCGGCCCGTCTTGCGGCCGAGGCAGCCCGCGGCCACCAGGTGTTCCAGCAGAGGGGCGGGGGCGAGGCCCGGGTCGCGGAACTCGCGGTGCAGGACCTTCTCGATCGCGAGGGAGACGTCCAGCCCGACGACGTCCAGCAGCTCGAAGGGACCCATCGGGTAGCCGCCGCCCAGCTTCATCGCGGCGTCAATGTCGTCAAGAGACGCGTAGTGCTCCTGCACCATCTTGATCGCGTTGTTGAGGTACGGGAACAGCAGGGCGTTCACGATGAATCCCGCACGGTCTCCACAGTCGACGGCATGCTTCTTGATCCGTCCACACACCTCGTGAACTGTTGAGTGGACGTCCTCGGCCGTCAACACCGTACGGACGACCTCGACCAGCTTCATGGCCGGCGCCGGGTTGAAGAAGTGCATCCCGATGACGTCCTGCGGACGCGAGGTGGCGCGGGCGCAGGCGACGACCGGCAGCGACGAGGTGGTGGTGGCCAGCACGGCACCCGGCTTGCAGACCTTGTCGAACGTCGCGAACAGCTGACGCTTGATCTCCAGGTCCTCGGCGACCGCCTCGACGGCCAGGTCGACGTCGGCGAAGGCGTCGTAGGACCCGGCCGGGGTGATCCGCTCCAGGGTCTGCGCGGCGGCCTCGGCGGTCATCCGGCCCTTGTCGACCGAGCGTGCGAGGTTCTTGCCGATGCGGGCCTTCGCCGTCTGCGCCTTCTCCTCGCTGCGGGCGGCCAGGACGACGTCGTAGCCCGCCTTGGCGAACACCTCGGCGATACCGGACGCCATCGTGCCGGAACCGGCGACACCGACGCTGCGGACCTCGCGGCCGGGCGTGCCGGAGCCACCGGCTGCGGGCGTCAGCGCGTCCGCGACGACCGTCGCGCCGCCGGGTGCCTCGTAGGTGTAGAAGCCACGGCCCGCCTTACGGCCCGTCAGACCGGCCTCGCTGAGCTGCTTGAGGATCGGGGCGGGCGCGTGCAGCCGGTCGCGCGACTCGGCGTACATCGCCTCCAGGACGGTACGGGCCGTGTCGACGCCGATCAGGTCGAGCAGCGCCAGCGGGCCCATCGGCAGTCCGCAGCCGAGCCGCATCGCCGCGTCGATGTCCTCGCGGGAGGCGTAGCGGGCCTCGTACATCGCGGCGGCCTGGTTGAGGTAGCCGAACAGCAGCCCGTCCGCGACGAATCCGGGGCGGTCACCGACCGCGACCGGCTCCTTGCCGAGGTCCAGGGCGAGGTGGGTGACGGCGGTGACGGCGGCCGGCGCGGTCAGCACCGAGGAGACCACCTCGACCAGCTTCATCGCGGGCGCCGGATTGAAGAAATGCAGGCCGAGGACGCGCTCCGGGCGCGCCGACTCGGCGGCGAGCCGGGTCACGGACAGGGCGTTGGTGCCGGTCGCGAGGACCGTCTCCGGGCGCACGATCGCGTCCAGCTCACGGAAGATCTGCTGCTTGACCTCGTACGACTCCGGCGCGACCTCGATCACCAGGTCGGCGTCGGCCGCCGCGCGCAGGCCGGTTGCGGTGCGGACCCGGGCCAGGGCTTCGGCGCGCTCCTGCTCGGTGAGCCGCCCGCGCCGCACGGCATGGGCGGTGGAGGCCTCCAGGACGGTGAGCGCACGGGCCGCCTGTGCCTCGCTGATGTCGATGCCGATCACCTCGCGGCCGGCCTTGGCCAGGACCTCGGCGATGCCGGTGCCCATGGTGCCGAGGCCGACGACGGCGATCGTACGGAGCGGGGACAGAGAGGTGTCGGAGAGGGGAGTGGCCATCGTGGGACTCCAGGAGAAGAGGGTGACGACTGGGAAACGCCCCCGGGTGCGCCGGGAGAACCTCTGCGAGGCCTGGGCGCACCGGGTGCGGAAAAGGGATGCGGGTGGTGCCGGGCTACGAGCGCACACGCCCGGTGCCGGTCGCCGGGGGCGCGCACAACGCCCTTCGGACGAACGGGAGATCCGACCGGCCCTGTCCCGTGGCCGGGTCGTGCAGCGGTACGTGGTACCGAACCGACTTCTCTCGCGGAGGCTGCGTCACCAGGCCGCCGCGAGGAGTGATGCGAGTGGGTGACTCGCTCGTATGAGCTTAACCGGGGAGTAACGAGCGCGCCAGCCCCCGGCACTGTGACCTGTTTCTCTCCGGCCCCCGCGCGGTGGCGTACGCCGGGGCACGCCGTGCCAGGGGCGGCTGTCCTAGGCTCGGGCCATGGACGAGGAGTTGCGGGCGCTCACGGAGCGCTTACGGCGGGAGTCGGGCGGCGCGGCACTCTACGAGCGGCTGGCGGCGGAGGCGGATCCGGGCGAACTGGCGGCCGTGCTCACCGAACCGGGGCGGCCGCTGTGGGCCCGGGAGGTCGCCGCCTTCCGGCTGGGGCTCGCCGGGGACCGGCGCGCCTTCGAGGCACTGGTCCTGCTGCTCAACCACCGCGACCCGCCACGCTGTGCCTCAGCCGCCTATGCCCTGGCTCGTCTCGGCGATCCCCGCACCGCCCGCGCGGCGGCCGCCCTCGCCACCAACGAACTGCGCGTCGCCTACGCCCTGCACCCCGTCCGCCTCCTGGTGGAACTGCGCGCGCCGGAGTCGGTGCCCGCCCTGATCGTCACTCTCCGGCGCCGGCTGACCCCGCACGACCCCTACCGGCGCGTGGCCCTCGCGTGTGTGGAGGGCCTCGGCGTGCTCGGCGATGACCGCGCCCGGCCCGTTCTGGACGACGCCCTCGCCCATCCGGCGCTCGCGGAGGCCGCTGTACGCGCACTGGCGCGGCTTCCCCGGTAGCACTGACTTACCGTCAACAGCCTTTTATCGCCAATTAGTTCGAGATTTGAATACCCGTTCGAGGGGAAGATCGCCTTCCGCCGAAATCCGGCTCGGCATGCCCACAGGGCTGCTGCCGACGTGACCGCGGACAAGGCCGGACCATTCCGGCTACGGAGGGTGAGAGACAGTGACCAGTGCGCAACTCCCGGACGAGATGGACGAGATATCCGACCTGGCCCTACGTCAAGACCCGGTAAAAACCTTCGGGCAGTTCCTCGAGGAGAAATGGGCAGCGGTCTGCCGTGGTCTGGGGATGGATCCCTGGGAGACGGAGACCGTCCTCGAGGATCTGCGAGAGGTGCTCCACCCATGGGGCGCGCGGCCCGTGGGAACGCGGTGCGAACCCCCCTCGTTCGTCTCGGCCGACGGCTTCCCCGCCGAACTGTCCGTCAGTTGGAAGGCCGGCCGGCCCGAGGTCCGCATACTGTTCGAATCGCTCGGCTCCGACGGCACCCCGCTCGG
Organism: Streptomyces sp. T028; assembly: GCF_048159505.1. Taxonomy (NCBI): domain Bacteria; kingdom Bacillati; phylum Actinomycetota; class Actinomycetes; order Kitasatosporales; family Streptomycetaceae; genus Streptomyces; species Streptomyces sp. T028. The sequence goes on along the minus strand of NZ_JBLRVZ010000006.1, from coordinate 298,663 downwards.
CTGCCAGGAGGCCGGGCGGGCGCTGACGCGCCGGCTCGCCGGGAGTCCCGGGACGGACGTCGCGCGGTACCTGAGCATCGAGGACCTGTTCCTCACGTCGGACCCCGAGCGCTACCGGGCCACCCTCTGGCATTCCCTGGCCTGGAGACCGGGGCACCGGCCCCACTACAAGGTCTACCTCAACCCGCAGGTCAACGGGCTTGACCGGGCGTACGAGGTCATGGCGGAGGCCATGCACCGGCTGGGCCTTGCGGAGGCCTGGCGACCGGTGGCGGACCGCGGAAGGGAACTCGTGAAGCAGGGGCACGAGCTGGAGCTCATGGCCCTCGACCTGGACGCCGGGAACACCTCCCGGGTCAAGGTCTACTACCGGCACCTTCCCATGGAGATGGAGGAACTGGACACCGTGGCGGCCCTGGCGCACCGCTACGAGCCGGCCCGGGCGGCCCGCGCGCGTTCCGTCATCTACGGGCGGGACAGCGGCACCGTGACCAACGAGCCGATGACCTGCCTGGCGTTCCGCGAGGGCACACCCGGCCCCGAGGAGGCCAACCTCTATCTGCGCCTGCCGGACAACACCCGCGATGACGCGGAGGCGGCCGCCCGCATCGCCCGGCTCATGGACCTCGAGGGAATCGACCCCCGTCCGCTGGCCGGGATTCTGCGGGAGTTGAGGGCGGGCGACCCGGAGGAAACCGGCCGGCTGCAGGAACTGTGCAGCTACCGGACGATCTCCCCGCAGACGCCCGCCGACATAGGCCTGTACCTGCGGTTCGGCATGTACGCCGCCCATGAGGCCGGTATCCCGGCCTGAACCCGAAGCGACCCGTCCGAGGTGAGGTGACGGCCCCTCAGCGGCCCCTCAGCGGCCCTCCAGGACCGGCGCAACGGCTCCGTGCGGTCAACGGCGACCTCGCGGAGCCCTCGCGGAAACCTCGCGGAACTCTTCTCGCGGGGCGGGCCGTTCAGCCGCGGAAGCCCAGCAGCCCGTGCAGGACCGAGCCGTGCGCCGCCGGCGAGGCGACCTTGCCGGTCAGGGGCTTGGGATCGGGCAGGGCCTTGCACGTCGCGTCGACCGCGCCGGTGCCGCGCGGGACCGTACCGTCGGTCAGATAGGCCGCCAGGTGCTTGTCCAGGCAGTTGTTCCCGCTCAGCGTGATGCCGTGGTTCCCCCCGCCCTGCTCGACGACGAGGCTGGAGCCGTGCAGCAGGGTGTGGACGGTGGCGCCGCCCTCGTACGGGGTGGCGGCGTCGTTCGTCGCCTGGAACAGGAGGACGGGCGGCAGGTCGCCGTTGGTGATGTTCACCGGTCCCCGTGACCTGGTGGGCCAGAACGCGCACGGTGCATTGTACCAGGCGTTGTTCCAGGCCATGAACGGCGCCTTCCGGTACGTCCTCCAGTTGTCCGCGCGCCACGTGTCCCAGTCGCGCGGCCAGAACGCGTCCCGGCACTGCACCGAGGCGTAGACGCTGTACCCGTTGTCCCCGGAGGCGTCCACGGCGGCGAAGTTCTTGTAGGCCTGCACCAGCGGATCGGCCTTCTTGTCGTTGACGTACGCCGCGAACGCCTTGGCGAGATGGGGCCAGTAGCCGTCGTAGTAGCCGCCCGGCAGGAACGTGTCCTCCAGCTCGGCGGCGCCCACCTTGCCGCCGGCGGGCTTGCGGGCCAGCGCCGCCCGCATCGCGTACCACTTCGCCTCGACCTTTTCGGGATCCCCGCCGAGCCGGTACGTGGCGTCGTAGCGGGCGATCCACGCCATCAGCGCGCGGTGCCGGTCGTTGAACGCGAGATCCTGCGTGAGGTTGTCGTCGTACCAGACGCCCGTGGGGTCGACGACCGAGTCGAGGACCAGGCGCCGCACCCGCCGCGGGTACAGCTTGGCGTAGACCGCGCCGAGGTAGGTGCCGTACGAGTAGCCGAAGTAGTTCAGCTTCGGCGCGCCGGTGGCGGCGCGGATCGCGTCCATGTCGCGTACGGCGCTGACCGTGTCGATGTACGGCAGCACGCGCGCGTACTTCCTGCCGCACGCCTCGGCGAAGGACCGTGCCCGCTTCAGGTTGGCCTCCTCGACCGCCTCGCCGGCCGGCACGGAGTCCGGGCGCACGGGGCGGAAGTGGCCGGGGGCGCAGTCGAGGGCGGGTGTGCTCTTGCCGACCCCGCGCGGGTCGAAGCCGATGACGTCGTACTGGGCCGCGACCGCCTTCGGCAGCGACGAGGCGACGAAACCGGCGAGGGAGAGCCCGCGCCCGCCGGGCCCGCCGGGATTGACCAGCAGCGGCCCCTGGTACGTCTTCGCGGTGTGCGGGACACGGGAGAGCGCCAGGGTGATCTTCTCCCCGCCGGGGTCGTCGTGGTCGAGCGGCACCTTCAGGGACGCGCACTGCAGCGTCGGCTGGTCGGTGGTGGCGCACTTCTTCCAGGTGAGCTTCGCCGCCTGCGCGGCGGCCGCGGGCACCGGGGCCGCGCCGGCCGGCACGGCCGTGACGGTCCCGGCCAGGACGACGGCGGTGGCGCACAGCACGGCTGCGCGAGTGTTCAAGGAGTCCTCCCAGGACGGAGGTGGCCTCGGAAGGCCGGGCCGCGTGGCTCACGGCCCTCGCGGCATCGTCCCGGAAAGATCGTCCGGACATACGTAATGTGAGCGGAGTTGACCCGATTGGGTGCGGGATGCGCCCGGCCGGGGAGGTGACACAGGCTCTCAGATCAGAGTGAGCTGGGTCGGTCCCGAGGAGGCGTGCTCCGGCGCGGCACCGGGCGCGTACCCCGGCGTGGGCTCCGTCTCCCGCTCCGGCGGCCGGATGCGGCGCGGCATCCCCGCGGGCGTGGGCCCGATGCCGTACTCCTGGGCCAGTTCGTGCACCTGACGGGTGATCCGGCGCTGGTACCACTTCGGGGCGTAGGCGCCGTCCGCGTACAGCCGCTCGTAGCGGCGCACCAGGTGCGGGTGGTGCTGTCCGAGCCAGGCCATGAACCACTCGCGCGCCCCGGGGCGCAGATGCAGCACCAGCGGGGTGACGGAGGTGGCGCCCGCCGCCGCGATCGCCCGTACGGTGGCCCGCAGCTGAGCCGGCTCGTCCGAGAGGAACGGGATCACCGGCGCCATCAGCACCCCGACGCCCAGACCGTGTTCGGTGAAGGTCCGTACGACGTCCAGCCGCCGCTCCGGGGCCGGTGTGCCCGGCTCGACGGTGCGCCACAGCTCGGTGTCGGTGAAGCCGACCGAGACGGACAGGCCGACGTCGGTCACCGCGGCGGACTGCTTCAGCAGGTCCAGGTCGCGCAGGATCAGCGTGCCCTTGGTCAGGATCGAGTAGGGGTTCGCGTGGTCGCGCAGGGCGGCGAGGATGCCCGGCATCAGCCGGTAGCGGCCCTCCGCGCGCTGGTAGCAGTCGACGTTCGTGCCCATCGCAACGTGCTCCCCGTGCCAGCGGGGCGAGGCCAGCTGGCGGCGCAGCACCTCGGGCGCGTTCACCTTGACGACTATCTGGGTGTCGAAACCGATCCCGGTGTCCAGGTCCAGATAGCTGTGCGTCTTGCGGGCGAAGCAATAGACGCACGCGTGCGTACAGCCACGGTAGGGGTTCACCGTCCACTCGAACGGCATCCGTGAGGCGCCCGGCACCCGGTTGAGGACCGTGCGGGCCCGGACCTCGTGGAACGTGATGCCGGCGAACTCGGGCGTGTCGAACGTACGGGTCGTGACCGCGTCCGCGCCGAACAGCGCGATGTCCGCCGGCCGGTCGTGGCGGGACTCCAGGGCGAGGTTCTCCCAGCGCATGACGCCTCCTCTGTAGCACTGCCCATGCACCTGGGCCCACAATAGAACATGTGTTCCCATGATCGTGCGAACGGGCGTCTGCCTCGGCGTTTCGCGCACCCCGTGATCGTTTCCCCGACCCCGATTTGGGCGCCCGAGGAGCGGGGTGGTTGGCTTGCCCTTCCCGGAAACGCTCAGCAACCCTGAGCAACCCCGAGCAACCTTGAGCAACACGGACCTGGAGGAACTTCATGGCGCAGGTCGAGGCCACCACCGAGCGGGTCGTCGCGGCGGACCCCGACAAGGTGTTCGACGCGCTCGCCGACTACAGCGGCGCGCGCGCGAACCTGCTGCCCGCCCACTTCAGCGAGTACGAGGTGCGCGAGGGCGGCGACGGCGAGGGCACCCTCGTCCACTGGAGGCTCCAGGCCACCAGCAAGCGCGTCCGCGACTGCCTCCTGGAGGTCACCGAGCCCACCGACGGCGAGCTGGTCGAGAAGGACCGCAACTCCTCCATGGTCACCGTCTGGCGCGTCACCCCGGCCGGCGAGGGCAAGGCCCTCGTGGTCGTCACCACCACCTGGAAGGGCGCCGGCGGCATCGGCGGTTTCTTCGAGAAGACGTTCGCCCCCAAGGGCCTCGGCCGCATCTACGACGAGATCCTCGCCAAGCTCGCCGCCGAGGTCGAGAAGTAACAACCCCCGGGCGACGACCGCCCGCGACGCCCCTCACCGGTTCGGGTGGATTCCGCCCATGACCGGGACGGCGCCGTAACCCGTCGCGCCTGCGCCGAGTTGCCGCTTCACGCGGGAACCGTGCGGCAGGTGCGACGAGGGGAGCGGCCCATGGGCGGGACCACACTGGTGCGGGACGAGCCGGTCACGGCACCCCACCCGCCGGACCTCCCGCCCCGGCCGCCCGCCGCCGGCACCGCCCCGAGCCCCCGCCGGGCCCGCCTGATCCTCCTCGGCCTGCTTCCGGCGCTGTTCCTCGCCGCCCTGGACCAGCTGACCGTCGCCACCGCCCTGCCGACGATCGCCGGTGACCTGCACGGCCTGGACCGGATGACCTGGCCGGTCACCGCCTCCCTCCTCGCCGCCGCCGTCGGACTCCCGCTGTGCGGCGGACTCGGCGACCGTTTCGGCCGCAAGGGCGTCCTCCAGTGCGCGCTCGCCGTGTTCGTCGCCGGATCCGCGCTCGCCGGACGAGCCCAGAGCATGGACCAGCTGATCGCCTTCCGCACCCTCCAGGGCCTCGGGGCCGGCGGAGTCCTCGCCGGTGTCCAGATCATCGCCGCCGACATCGTCCCGCCCCGGCGGCGCGCCCGGGGCGCGGGCGTCGTCGGGGCCGTCCTCGGCCTCGCCTCCCTCGCCGGACCCCCGCTCGGCGGCCGGCTCACCGACCACCTCTCCTGGCGCTGGTGCTTCTACGTCGAGATCCCGCTCGGCCTGCTCGCCCTGACCGTCGTCACCCTCGCCCCGAAACCTCCCGAGCCGCAGCCCCGGCCCCGCCTCGACGTACTCGGCGCGCTGCTCCTCGCCGCGGCCTCCACCTGCCTGGTGCTGCTGGCCTGCTGGGGCGGCACCCGGTACGCCTGGGACTCCGGCGTCGCCGTCTGCCTCGCCTCCGGAGCGGCCGCCGCAGTCGTCCTCTTCCTCCTCGCCGAGGCCATCGCCACCGACCCCCTGATCCCGCCGCGCCTGTTCCGCGACCGCGTCTTCAGCGTCACCGGACTCGTCGGCCTCGCCTCCGGCGCGGCCCTGTCCGGCGCGGCGAGTTCTCTGCCCGCCCACCTCCAGCTGGCCGGGAGTGCCTCCGCCACCGAGGCCGGGCTCCTCCTGCTCCCGCTGACCGGCGGCATCGTCGGCGCCTCCGTCCTGTGCGGACGGCTCGTCCACCACACCGGCCGCCACAGGATCCCCCCGGTCCTCGGATGCGCCCTCGCCGCCCTCGGCGCGTGGCTGCTCTCCCACCTCGACACCGGCACACCCCGGCTGACGTACAGCCTGTGGACGGCCGTCCTCGGCGCGGGCATCGGCCTGGTGCTGCCCGTCCTCGCCGTGCGGAACTCCCTCGCCGTGCGGAACTCCCTCGCCGTGGGGAACTCCGTACGCCCCGCCGACCGCGCCACCGGCGCCCACACGTACGTCCGCCTGCTCGGCGGTGCCGTCGGCGCCGCACTCTTCGGCGCCCTCCTCACCGCCCGGCTCGCCGACGCCCTCACCGACGCCCTCGCCGACCGCCCGCCCACGCACCCGGCGCCCGGCCTGCCCGACCCCCGCTCCCTCACCCCGCACCTCGTGCACAGCCTGCCCCCGGCCCTGCGCGACACCTACACCAGCGCCTACGCCGACACCCTGCCGGGGATCTTCCTCCTCCTCGTCCCGGTCCTGCTGCTCGGCCTGCTCGCCGCCTGCTTCCTCAGGGAGACCCTCCTGCCGACCGGGACGGCTCCCCATCCCACCGCCGAAACGGAGCCCGTGACCGTGACCGCCCGCATCCCGCAGGCCCGCACGCCGTACACCGCCGGCATCCCCGTCTCCGGCACCGTCCGCCACCACGACGGCACCGCCGTACCCCGCGCCGCCCTCACCCTCATCGACTCGACCGGCACCCAGGTCGGCCGGGGCGCCGGCGGCGAGGACGGCCGCTACGCCCTGTCCACCCCCGGCACCGGCGCCTACGTCCTGATCGCCGCCGCCGACGGCCACCGCCCCCAGGCCGTCACCGTCGCCGTCGACGAACGGCCCGTCGAACTCGACGTCTTCCTCGGCGGCGCCGGACGCCTCACCGGCACCGTCGTCACCGCGGACGGCACCCCGGTCCCCGACGCCGTCGTCACCCTCACCGACGCCCACGGCGATGTCGTAGCGAGCACCCGAGGCGGACGCGACGGCGACTACGCCGTCACCGAGCTGATCGCCGGCGCCTACACCCTCGCCGCGAGCGCCCCCGCCTTCCGGCCGTCCGCCCTCCCCGTCATCGTCCGGGCCTCCCTCGAGACCCGCCAGGACGTCGAACTCGCCGGCGGCTCCGTGGTCCGCGGCACCGTCCGCGACACCGCCGGACGGGCCGTCGAGGACGCGCGCGTGACCCTCCTCGACGCCGCGGGCAACGTCCTCGACACCCTCACCACCGGCCCCGACGGCACGTACCGCTTCGTCGACCTGTCCTCCGGCCAGTACACCGTCATCGCCACCGGATACCCGCCCGTCGCCACCGTCCTGCGGATCGCCGGCGGCGGCCGCACCGAGCACGACCTGCGGCTCGGCCACGAGGACTGACCGGCCCGCGGGCCCGGCGGCGTACCCCGGCGCGCTCCGGTGAAACCAATTACAGAATTGCCGCACATCCCGACCAGCGCGCGCCGTACGGTTGTTGCTGCGGACAGATCTTGCACAGCTCTGGGGAGAGAGGGCCTGGGCCATGGACCGTGGCACCGAGAGGGACACACCTCCCAGCCGCGGAGCGAACAGCGCGGCGGCGGACGGCACCGCCGATCCCGGACGAGTCCCCCTGGCCGTGGTCGTCGTCGACCGCGACGGCCTCGTCTCCCACTGGAGCACCGGCGCACGCCGGCTCTTCGGCGCCGCCAAGGAGGAGGCGATCGGCGAGCCCGCCATCGACCTGCTCCCCGTCTCCGGCGCCCTCCCCGAACCAGGGGACGCCTACGACGAGTACGGCGCCTACGACGGCCTGGGACCCGGCCTGCAGTCCTCCCTCGACCGGGGCCTGAGCTACCCCGCTGCGGGACGTGCCCGACTCACCGTGCCCGGCCAGGAGGACCAGGACCGCGCCGACGTCCTGTGGTGGGCCTACCCACTGGTCGGCCCCGGCCACGAACGGCTGCTCGTGCTCGCCGCCGACGCCGCCGCGCTCCACCACGAACAGCAGGCCGCGGATCCCGCCGCCCCGCTCGCCGTCGAACGCATCGCGCCCGGCTTCGCCCTGCACACCGACTTCCCCGGCGCCGAGGAACTCGCCCGCCGGCTCCCCGACATCCTGCCCAGCATGAGCGTCGGCGAGAGCGCCCGCATCGTCGCCCAGGTCCTCGAACTCGGCTACCCCGTACTGGAGTTCAGTCAGAACGACCGGGTTCCGGTCACCCCCGACTGGGGCGTCGCCCGCCGCGTCGAACGCAGAGCCCGCCGCGAACGCGCCGCCCGCGCCGCCGCCGAGGGACTGCCCCTGCCCGACGGCCTCGCCGACGAGTCGGACGAGGGCGAGGATCTCGAGTACGCCGCCGTGCGCGAGCGCCTGGAGTTCCTCAACGAGGTCAGCGGGCGGATCGGTACCTCCCTGGACCTCTCCCGCACCATCATCGAGGTCAGCAAGGCCGTCGTCCCCCGCTTCACCGACGTCGCCGGCACCTATCTGCGTGAACAGGTCGTCGCCGGAGAGGGGTTCCCCGAAGGCGTGCCGGACACCCGGACCATGTGGCACCGGGTCGCCGTCGAGCACACCGACGAACCCGGCCGCTGGGACGACGTCATCCCCGTCGGCGAGGCCATGCCCTTCCCCGCCCACACCCCGTTCTTCCAGTGCATGACCACCGGCGAACCCGTCCTCGTGCCGCGCATCAGCGAGCAGCTGGGCCACGCCATCGCCTCGCAGTTCGACAAACGCGACATCCGGCCCCTCATCACCGGCCGCTCCATGCTCGTCGTCCCGCTCAAGGCCCGCACCGTCGTCCTCGGCTTCATGATCCTGCTGCGCCACCCCGAGCGCGCGGAGTTCAACGACATGGACCGGGTCACCGGCGCCGAACTCGCCGCCCGCGCGGGCCTCGTCCTCGACAACGCCCGCATGTACACCTACCAGGAGTCCGTCGCCGAGACCCTCCAGGACAGCATGCTGCCGCACATCCCGCCGCGCATGGCGGGCTGCGACATCGCCACCCGCTATCTGCCCGGCACCCTGCTCGGCCGGGTCGGCGGCGACTGGTTCGACTCCGTGAAACTCCCCGGCGCCCGCACCGCCCTCGTCGTCGGCGACGTCATGGGCCACGGCCTCAACTCGGCCGCCATGATGGGCCAGTTGCGTACGGCCGTACAGACCATGGCGGCCATGGACCTGCCGCCCGCCCAACTCCTGCGCAACCTCGACGACCTGGCCCAACGCCTGGGCGACACCTACCTCGCGACCTGCCTCTACGCCGTCTACGACCCCATCGAGGGCGAACTCCACCTCGCCAACGCCGGCCACATCCCGCCGGTGCTGGTGCGCGCCGTGGACGGCCGCAGCGAGCTCCTCGACCTGCCCACCGGCGCCCCGATCGGCGTCGGCGGAGTGCCCTTCGAGTCGGTACGCGTGCGCGTGGAGCCCGGCGACCGGCTCGTGATGTGCACCGACGGCCTGGTGGAGGTGCGTGGCGAGGACATCGGCGTGGGCCTCGCGACGCTGTGCGAGTCCGCCGCACACCCGGCCGCCTCCATGGACGACGCCTGCGACACCATCATCCGCGCCCTCAACACGCGCGGCGGCCGCAAGGACGATGTGGCCCTGCTGATGGCCCGCCTCAACGGCGTCGAACCCGACGACGTCGCCGAATGGCGCTTCCCCCTCGACGCGGCCGAGGTGCCCCGGGCCCGCGCGGTCGTCCGCGAGCAGCTCCACGACTGGGGGCTCGCGAAACTGGCGTACCACGCCGAGCTGATGGTGAGCGAGCTGGTCACCAACGCCGTACGGCACTCCCACCGGCGGCCCGTCGCCCTCAGGCTGGTGCGCGGCGAGACGCTGCTGTGCGAGGTGGACGACGACGACCACGACCTGCCGACCCTGCTGAGCGCCGGACCCGAGGACGAGACCGGACGGGGACTGCGTGTGGTGAGCACCCTGGCCCGGGAGTGGGGGACCAGCCGCACGGGCTCCGGCAAGTCGGTGTGGTTCGAACTGACCCTGCCGAGGCGTTGAGCAACGCGCGGAGAACACAGGGCCGTTGGTCTCCGCGTGCCCCTTCCGACACAGGGGGCGCACAACGGCGTACGCGGCGCGCACCAGGCGTGAAGGAACCGCGCGTCCTGCTTGTGGCCGCATCCCGGGAGCGATAGACCGTACTCGCCCGTCACTCATGGCGGATCGGCGTCGCACCCTGGGGAGTTGGGATGAGCGTGACGATACGGTACCGGGAGGCCTGGGAGGGCTTCTGGCGCGAGGCCCCCGACGACCCCGGCGCGGTTTTCTGGGACGCGGACCCGAAGGTGACCGCCGCCCTCCACCTCGCCCTGTTCGAGCCCCATGTCGCCGACACCGCACTGCCGTTGGTGGACCTCGGCTGCGGCAACGGCACCCAGACCCGCTTTCTCGCCGACCGTTTTCCGAGGGTCGTCGGCGTCGACCTGGCCAACGCCGCCCTCGACCACGCCCGGCGCGCCGACCCCGTGGGCCGGGCGACGTACCGGCTGCTGGACGCCGCCGAGCAGGGCGCCGCCGAGGCCCTGCACGCCGAACTCGGCGACACCCACGTCTACATGAGGGGTGTCCTCCACCAGTGCGAGCCCGCCGACCGGCAGCCCCTCGCCGACGCCATCGCCGCGCTGATCGGCGAGCGGGGCCGGGTCTTCCTCGTCGAACTGGCCGAGGCCGCCGGGGCCGTCCTCGGCGGCCTCGCCCAGAGCCCGGACGGCCCGCCCCCGAAGCTCGCGCCGATCTTCCGCCACGGCATCGCCCCCGGAGAGGTCGCTGACGCCGCCGTCCCCGCCCTTCTGGAAGCGGCCGGGCTCACCGTCCTCGCAAGCGGTGAACTCCCGCTCACCACCACCGAGTCCACCCCGGACGGCACCCTGATCGAACTCCCGTCGAAGTGGCTGGTGGCGGGCCGAACCGACTGACCACCGAGGCGGGTCAGGTGGTGAGCCGGGCGGGTGGACCGCCGAGACCTGGGCAGACGGTGAGCCGGGCGGGTGGGCCGCCTGGGTGGGTCAGGTGGTGAGCCGGGCGGACTGATGGCCGAGCCGGGGCGGGTGGTGATCCGGGTTGGCTGGGGGCCGGGCTCGGTCGGGTGGTGAGCCGGGTTGGCCGAGTGCCGAGGCATGGGCCGGCGGTGGGCCGGGGCGGGGGCCGCCTGGGTGGGGCAGGTGGTGAGTCGGGCGGACTGATGGCCGAGCCGGGGCGGGTGGTGATCCGGGTTGGCTGGGGGCCGGGCCCGGTCATGAGGTGAACCGGGCCGGCTGAGGGCCGGGCCCGGTCAGGTGGTGAGCCGGGTCAGTGTCTGTTCGAAGGGCACCGCGTCGCGGCCCGGCCGGTTGTGCGGCAGCCGGGCGAGCAGGGCGGCCATGCCGCAGGTGTTGGTCGCGCCGGAGAACACCAGTCCGGCGCCGATCAGCCCGGACAGCCAGTGCGCCGGCGGCCATGCCAGACCCACCAGGAACCCGGCGACGACCAGGGCCCCGGCGGCCAGCCGCACCTGACGGTCCATCGGCCAGGGCGTGCGGGCACCGGCCGGCCGCTCCAGCGCATGCCCGGCCGCGGCCCATGCGCCGGTGCCGCCCTCCAGCGTGGCCGCCGGGACCCCGAGGCCCGCGAGCCGGCCACAGCCCCGCTCGGACCGGACCCCGGAGGCGCATACGATCAACAGGGGGCGCCGCCGTGCGGCTTCCGTCAGCGCGGCCGACGCCTCGTCGAGCCGGTCCAGCGGCACATTGTGCGCGCCGGGCAGATGACCCGAGGCGTACTCGCCGGGCGTGCGTACGTCCACGACGGTGAACCCGTCGAGCCGGGCGGCCGCCTCGGCGACGGTGAGCGCGCCGGGAGCGGCGGGAGTGGCGGGGGCGGCAGGGGCGGTCCGGGGGCCGTTCACGTTCACGGAACAGAACCTTTCTGTGGGGTGTTGTCCCGCACGGGTAGAATACCCGCAGGGGTATACAGGAGGAGGAATCGTGCAACTCGACATGTCGGCCGAGGAGCTGAAGTCCGCGCTCAACCGGCTGCGGCGCGCTCAGGGCCAGCTCGCGGGCGTGATCCAGATGATCGAGGAGGGCCGGGACTGCGAGGACGTGGTCACCCAGCTCGCGGCGGTCTCCCGGGCCCTGGACCGGGCCGGTTTCGCGATCATCGCGACCGGTCTGGAGCAGTGCATGACCAGCGAGGACCCGGAGGTCCGGAACTCCACGCAGATGCGGGCCCGCCTGGAGAAGCTGTTCCTGTCGCTGGCCTGAGTTGCGAAGGGGCGCGAAGGGGGGGTGAAGGGGGGCGGCGGGCCTGAACCCGCCCGGGGATCACAGCACAGCCGTCAGGCCCATCCCCGCCGCGACGGTCAGCAGCACCGCGCCGAAGATCCGCTGGAGGGTGGCGGGGGAGACGCGTGCGGCGAGCCGCCGCCCGTCCCACGCCCCGAGTACCGCGGTCGCCAGGAACGGCGTGATCAGGGCCCAGCCCAGGCCGCTCGCCGTATAGGCGCGCGCCCCGAGGGCCACCAGTGCGTTGGCGACGATCACCAGCAGACTCGTGCCCACGGCGGCCCCCATGGGCACGGCCAGCACACCCACCAACGCGGGTACGGCGAGGAAGCCGCCGCCGACCCCGAGGAACCCCGTCACCGCACCGAGCCCGGCCCCGGCCCCGGCCGCGCGGGCCGCCGAGACCGACGCACGCGCGCGTGGGACGCGGCGGCGCAGCATCCGTACGGCCGCCACGGCGGCGAGTGCCGCGAACATCAGGGTCAGCACGGTCTGCGGGATCCGCGTGGACAGGGCGCCGGCCGTCGCGGCGGGCAGCACACCCGCCGCCGCGAACAGCAGCCCCGCCCGCCAGCGCACCGCCCCCACGCGCGCGTGGGCCACAAGAGCGGTGACCGAGGTGACGATCACGATGACCAGGCTCGCGGTGGTCGCCGAGGCCGGGTCGAAACCCAGCAGGTAGATCAGTGCCGGCACGGTCAGGATGCTGCCGCCCGCCCCCAGCGCGCCCAGGGCCAGACCGACCAGGGCCCCGGCGACCAGCGCCAGCACGAAGGCGGTCACAGGACGGTCCCGGCGGCCCCGCCCGTGTCCTCGACGGGCAGGCCCAGGGCGGCCCACTCCCGCATGCCGCCGACCACGTCCGGCACGGGCACACCCCGCGCGGCGAGCAGCACGGCGGCGTGCCGGGAGCGGTTGCCGGACCGGCAGATCAGCACCGGGTCCGGTCCGGCAGGGAGCCCCGCCGAGCCGTCCGCCAGCGCGGACAGCGGTATGTGGACGGCCCCCGGCGCGTGACCGGCGGCGAACTCGTCCTCCGCACGGACGTCGACCAGCACGACCGTACCGTCTCGGAGCAGCCGGTGGGCCTGGGCGGGAGTGATACGGGATTCGGGCATCGCGGTGTCCCTGGGGTCGGCGTGCCGTCAGGCACGGGCGGCGGGGGTTGCTGTGGCGGCCGGAGCCGCGGAACCGACAGGGGCGGCGGGAGCCTCGGGTCCGGCCGAGGTGGTCGTGAGGGGCAGGCCCGCCTCGGCCGCCGCTCCGAAGCCGTCGTCGACCGCCACCACCGCCCGGCCGGCCGCGTCGAGCAGGGACGCGGCGATCGCCGCGCGCATCCCGCCCGCGCAGTGCACCCACACCGTGCCGGACGGCACCTCCTCCAGCCGCCGGTGCAGCTGGTGGACCGGGATGTGGACGCTGCCCTCGATCCAGGGGGCGGCGGCCCGCTCGCCGTTCCGGCGCACATCGAGCACGACGACGTCCTCGCGGCGCGCGCGGGCGGCGGCGAGCCCGGCGAAGGTGGACCGGGGGAAGGAGGCCGTCGCCGCCCCCTCGGGGAGCCAGTCGGCGGGGGAGCCGACGGCCGCCGCGGCCGGCCGGTCGATGCCGACCCGGATCAGCTCCCGCTGCGCCCGGGAGACGTCCTCCGCGCTCGCGGCCAGCAGCGTCACCGGCTTGCCCCACGGGATCATCCAGGCGAGGTAGGTCGCCAGCTGCCCGTCGACCTCGAAGTTGAACGCCCCGGCCACATGCCCCTCGGCGAACGCCACCCGGCCGCGCAGGTCCACCACCCACTCACCGGCCGCGAGCCGCCGGGCGAGCTCGGCCGCGTCGGCCCGCCGGGGCGGCGTCAGATCCACCGGCGCGGGCCCACCCGCGTTGGCCGGGCCCATGTGCGCGTAGTACGCGGGCACGTCGTCCAGCCCGGCCAGCAGCTCCTTCACGAACGTGTCCACATCCTGGACCAGCGCCGGATTCGACGCCTTCTCCGCGCCGATCGTGCTGCTCTCACCGCCCGCCTGCGTGGCGGAGCAGAAGCTTCCGAAACCATGGGTCGGCAGCACGGACACCTCGTCGCCGAGCTCGGCGACGAGCCGGTGCGCCGAGGCGTGCTGCGCCCGGGCCAGCCGCTCGGTCAGCCGGGGTTCCACCAGGTCCGGGCGGCCCACACTGCCGATCAGCAGCGACCCGCCCGTGAACGCCGCCACCGGCCGCCCGGACTCCTCCAGGACGTACGCGGTGTGGTGCGGGGTGTGCCCGGGCGTGGCCACGGCGCGCAGCACCAGGTCCTCGTCGACCGGCTCCACGTCCCCGTCGGCGACCGGCACACGCGCGTACGCCACCTGCGCCCCGCCCGGCACGAGGTAGCGGGCCCCGGTCAGCCGGGCCAGCTCCAGGCCGCCGGTCACGTAGTCGTTGTGGACGTGGGTCTCGGCGACGGCCACGATCCGCACCCCGCGCCGGGCCGCCGCGGTGATCACCCGGTCGATGTCCCGCGGCGGATCCACGACCACCGCCGCACGGGCGCCCCCCGCCAGGTAGCTGCGGTTTCCCAGTCCTTCGGTCTCCAGGACGTCGGCAAAGAACACGGCACTCTCCCTCGCTGAAAAATTACCCCAGGGGGTATCTGGATATCACCGTAACAGAGATACCCCATGGGGTATTCTGAACGGTGTTCCGCCCCAAGGCCCCGCGTGCCTTCGCCCGCCCGGGGCCCCGGCCCTCGCGTCTGCGGCGTGATCCAAACGGCAGGCCCTAAGCTCGGCAGCCTCCAGCGGAAGGGGCTCCGGACGTGAAGATCCTGATCAGCGCCGACATGGAGGGCGCCACCGGCGTCACCTGGCCGGCCGACGTGCTGCCGGGAACCCCGCAGTGGGAGCGCTGCCGGTCGATGTTCACCTCGGACGTCAACGCGGCCGTCCTCGGCTTCTACGACGGCGGCGCCGACGACGTCGTCGTCAACGAGGCCCACTGGACCATGCGCAACCTTCTCCTCGAACGCCTCGACGACCGCGCCGAGATGCTCACCGGCCGCCACAAGTCCCTCTCCATGGTGGAAGGCGTCCAGCACGGAGACGTCGACGGCATCGCCTTCGTCGGCTACCACGCCGGCGCCGGCATGGAGGGCGTCCTCGCCCACACCTACCTCGCCAACTCCATCACCGGCGTCTGGCTCAACGACGTACGCGCCAGCGAGGGCCTCCTCAACGCCCACGTCGTCGCCGAGTACGGCGTACCCGTCGTCCTGGTCACCGGCGACGACGTGGCCTGCGAGGACGCCCTCGGCTACGCCCCCGAAGCGCTGAAGGTCGCCGTCAAGGACCACGTCTCCCGCTACGCCGCCGTGTGCCGGACACCGGCCCGCACCGCCGCCGACATCCGCGCGGCCGCAAAGGAGGCGGCAACACTCGCCGTACGACAGGATCCGGTCGACGGTGGACCGTATACAGTCGCCGTCGAGTTCGACGCCGAACACCTCGCCCTCGCCGCCACCGTCGTACCCGGCGTGACCCGCACCGGCGAACGTAGGATCGCCTACACCAGCGGCACGATGTACGAGGGCATCCGCACCTTCAAGGCGGTCACCACCATCGCCTCGGCCGCGATCGAGGAGCAGTACGGCTGAGCAACGGCTGAGCAGCAGGGCTGAACGCCGGGAACGGGAGCGGGATGGCTGACGCGCAGGCACGGGACGAGGTCGTCCGGTTCACCTCCGACCTCATCCGCATCGACACCACCAACCGGGGCGGCGGCGACTGCCGCGAGCGCCCCGCCGCCGAGTACGCGGCCGCCCTGCTCGCCGACACCGGTCTCGAGCCGGCCCTCCTCGAACGCATCCCCGGACGCACCAACGTCGTCGCCCGTATCGAGGGCACCGACCCGTCCGCCGACGCGCTCCTCCTCCACGGCCACCTCGACGTCGTCCCCGCCGAGGCCACCGACTGGAGCGTGAACCCCTTCTCCGGCGAGGTCCGCGACGGGGTGGTGTGGGGCCGCGGCGCCGTCGACATGAAGAACATGGACGCGATGATCCTGGCCGTCGTCCGCGCCTGGGCCCGCCAGGGCGTACGTCCCCGACGCGACCTCGTCCTCGCCTTCACCGCCGACGAGGAGGCCGACGCAGAGGACGGCGCCGGATTCCTCGCCGACCGGCACGCCGCCCTCTTCGAGGGCTGCACCGAAGCCGTCGGCGAGTCAGGCGCGTTCACCTTCCACGACGGCGCGGGCCGCGAGATCTACCCCATCGCAGCGGGGGAGCGCGGCACCGGCTGGCTCCGCCTCACCGCGCGCGGCCGCGCCGGACACGGCTCCAAGGTCAACCGCGAGAACGCCGTCACCCGCCTCGCCGCCGCCGTCACCCGCATCGGCGAGCACGAGTGGCCGCTGCGCCTCACCCCCACCGTCCGCGCCGCCCTCACCGAACTCGCCGCCCTCTACGGCCTGGAGAGTTCCCTCGACGACCCCGACGCCGTGGATGTCCTGCTGAAGAAGCTCGGCCCCGCGGCCTCCCTGGTCGAGGCAACCGTCCGCAACAGCGCCAACCCGACCATGCTGGACGCCGGTTACAAGCTCAACGTCATTCCCGGCGAGGCCGTCGCCCATGTCGACGGACGTTATCTCCCGGGCACCGAGGACGAGTTCACCGCCACCCTCGACGAACTCACCGGCCCCGACGTCGACTGGGCGTTCCGCCACCACTCCGTCGCCCTCCAGGCACCGGTCGACGCCCCGCTCTACGCCAAGATGCGCGCCGCCGTGGAGGAGTTCGCACCCGAGGGCCACGTCGTGCCGTACTGCATGTCCGGCGGCACCGACGCCAAGCAGTTCTCCCGGCTCGGCATCGACGCCGCCTACGGCTTCGCACCGCTGAAGTTGCCCGAGGGCTTCGACTACCAGGCCCTCTTCCACGGTGTCGACGAACGCGTCCCCGTCGAGGCCCTGCACTTCGGCGTCCACGTCCTCGACCGGTTCCTGCGCACGGCCTAGACGAGCGGGGAGAACGTGCAGATCCTGCCGTACGGTTCCTGGCCCTCACCCATCGACGCGCACCTCGCCGCCACCCACGACGGACGGCCCGAGTACGTCGGCTTCGTCGGCGACGAGGTGTGGTGGACCGCGCCCCGCCCCACCGAGGACGGCCGCCGCACCCTCGTCCGCCGCCACACCGACGGCACCGAGGAGTCCCTCCTGCCCCCGCCCTGGAACGTCCGCAGCCGCGTCCACGAATACGGCGGACACCCCTGGGCGGGAGCCGCGCTGCCGGCCGGCCCGCTCCTGGTGTTCGTCCACCACCCCGACCAACGCCTGTACGCCCGTGAACCCGGCCACGAGCCCCGCCCGTTGACCCCGGTCTCACCCGTCGGCGGCGGACTCCGCTGGGCGGAACCCCAGTTGCTCCTCGACCGGGGCGAAGTCTGGTGCGTCCTGGAGGAGTTCACCGGCCCCGCCCCCACCGACGTCCGCCGTCTCCTGGCCGCCGTCCCCCTCGACGGCTCCGCCGCCGACGACCGCACCGCCGTCCGCGAACTCACCCACGACCACCACCGCTTCCTCACCGGCCCCCGTCTCTCGCCGGACGGCCGGTACGCCGCCTGGCTGGTCTGGGACCATCCCCGGATGCCCTGGGACGGCACGGAGGTACTCGTCGCCGAGATCACCCCGGACGGGACGCTGAGCGGGGCACGGGTGGTGGCGGGCGGCCCGGAGGAGTCGATCACCCAGGTGGACTGGCAACGGTCGACGGGCGGCGGTATGCAATCCACCGCTGATCACATACAGCCTCCCGTCGATGCCATGCGGCTCCCCGGCAACCGCCTCCTGTATGCAAGCGACCGCACGGGCTGGTGGAACCTCTACCGCGACGACGAACCGCTCTGCCCCCGCGAGGAGGAGTTCGGCGGCGCCCTCTGGAAGCTCGGCCTCCGCTGGTTCGCGGCTCTGGACAACGGGCTCATCGCCGTCGTGCACGGCCGCGGCGCCACCACCCTTGGGATCCTCGACCCGGAGACCGGGGAGCTGGTCGACGCGGCCGGGCCGTGGACGGAGTTCGCGTCCACACTGGCCGTGCGCGGGGACCGGGTGGTCGCGGTGGCGGCCAGTCCGCGCACCGGCTACGAGGTGGTCGAGCTGGACGCCCGGACCGGGCGGGCCCGGGTGATCGGCGCCGCGCACGACGACACGGTGGATCCGGTGTACTACCCCGAGCCGCAGATCCGCACCTTCGCGGGCCCCGACGGGCGGGAGGTCCACGCCCACGTCTACCCACCGCACCACCCGGCCTGCGCCGCCCCCGGGCACGAGCTGCCGCCGTACGTCGTATGGGCACACGGCGGCCCCACCGACCGGGCGCCACTGGTGCTGGATCCGGAGATCGCCTACTTCACCTCCCGGGGCATCGGGGTCGCCGAGGTCAACTACGGGGGGTCGACCGGGTACGGGCGCGCGTACCGGGAGCGGCTGAGGGAGCAGTGGGGGGTGGTGGACGTCGAGGACTGCGCCGCCGTCGCCCGGGCCCTCGCCGACGAGGGCACCGCCGACCGGCACCGGCTCGCGATCCGGGGCGGCAGCGCCGGCGGCTGGACCGCCGCGGCCTCGCTGGCCGGCACGGACGTGTATGCGTGCGGCACCATCCGGTATCCCGTGCTGGACCTGGTGGGCTGGGCGACCGGTGAGACCCACGACCTGGAGTCCCGCTACCCGGACACGCTGGTCGGGCCGCTCGCCGAGGTGCCCGCCCGGTATGCCGAGCGGTCGCCCGTCGAGCACGCCGAGCGGATCACCGTACCGTTCCTGCTGTTGCAGGGGCTGCAGGACGTGATCTGTCCGCCGGTGCAGTGCGAGCGGTTCCTGGCCCGCCTGGCGGGCAGGGTGCCGTACGCCTACCTCACGTTCGAGGGGGAGGGGCACGGGTTCCGGCGGGCGGAGACGACCGTGCGGGCACTGGAGGCAGAGCTGTCCCTGTACGCTCAGGTGTTCGGGCTGCGCCCGCCCGGCATCCCCACCCTGGAGCTCGTGCAGTGAAGGACCTCGTCCGGCCGTCCCGGCTCGCCCCCGGCGCCCGCGTGGCCGTCGTCGCCCCCAGCGGACCCGTGGCGGAGGAACGGCTGCAGGCCGGGCTCGATCTGCTGCGCGGCTGGGACCTCGACCCGGTGGCCGCGCCCCACGTCCTGGACCGGGAGCCGTACCTCGGGTATCTGGCGGGCACGGACGCCGACCGCGCCGCCGACCTCCAGCGGGCCTGGTGCGACCCGTCCGTGGACGCCGTGCTGTGCGCCCGCGGCGGCTACGGCGCCCAGCGCGTCGTCGACCTGCTGGACTGGGAGGCGATGCGGGCGGCCGGGCCGAAGGTGTTCGTCGGGTTCAGCGACAACACCACGCTCCACGAGGCGTTGGCCGTCCGCCTCGGCCTGGTCACGTTCTACGGCCCCGTCGCCGCCGGCGTCGACTTCGTCAAGAGCACCCGCGCCCAGGAACACCTCAGGGCCACCCTCTTCGCGCCCGAGACCGTCCGCACGCTCACCTCCACCACCCCCGGCCGCGCCCTCGCCCCCGGCCGCGCCCGGGGCGTCACCCTCGGCGGCTGCCTCACCCTCCTCGCCACCGGATTCGGCACCCCGCACACCCGGGCCGGTGCGCGTGGCGGGCTGCTGCTGATCGAGGACGTGGGGGAGCGGCCGTACGCCGTCGACCGCGCCCTCACCCAGCTGCTGCGCACCGGCTGGCTGGACGGCGTCGCCGGGATCGCGCTCGGCTCCTGGGACCGGTGCGGGCCGTACGAGGAGCTGCGGCCGGTGTTCGCCGACCGGCTCGGCGGGCTCGGGGTGCCGGTCGTCGAGGAACTCGGCTTCGGGCACCGCGAGGGCGCGCTCACCGTGCCCTTCGGGGTGGGCGCCGTCCTCGACGCGGACGCGGGCACGCTCACCCTGGACGAGCCCGCGCTGCGCTGAGAGCCTGACGTGCGGGACGGCGGTTCGCGGCCCACCCTGGACGTATGAGCCCGAAGACCGCGAGGACCGCGAAGTCCTCCGGGGCCCACCGCGGCTCCGGTGGCTGGCGCGTGTCGCTGACGCCCGGCCGGGTCACCATGCTGGTGCTCGCCGTGCTCACCCTGATCTTCATCTTCGAGAACACCCGGGAGACCAAGATCAGACTGCTGATCCCCGAGGTGACCATGCCGCTGTGGGCGGCGCTGCTCGCCACGGGGCTGATCGGCGCGGTGTGCGGGGCGTACTTCGGCATGGGCCGCCGCCGTCGCTGACGGGCCGTAGGCTGGCCGGATGCCGCACACCGCCTCCCGCTTCCTCGCCGAGGGCCCCCGCGTGGGGATACGTCACTTCACCTACGCGGACGGGGCCGAGTTCACCGCGCGGGTCCGCGAGAGCAAGGACCTGCACCACCCGTGGCTGTTCCCGCCGGCCACCCCCGAGGCGTACACCGCCTACGCGGCACAGCTGATCAAGGACCCCGCCAAGGTGGGATTCCTCGTCTGCGAGAAGGCGGACGACGGGGCCGTAGCCGGATTCATCAACATCAACAACATCGTGCACGGCGGTTTCCAGTGCGGTGCGCTCGGCTACGGCGCCTTCGCGCACGCGGCCGGACGGGGGCTGATGCGGGAGGGGCTCGATCTGGTGGTGGGGTACGCGTTCGGGCCGATGCGGCTGCACCGGCTGGAGATCAACGTGCAGCCCGGGAACGCCGCCTCGATCGCCCTCGCCCGGTCGTGCGGGTTCCGGCTGGAGGGCTTCTCCCCGAAGATGATCAACATCGACGGGGAGTGGCGCGACCACGAACGGTGGGCGATCACCGCCGAGATGCGGACTTCCGGTTGATCTTCATGGTGTCGAGGTCCGTCACCGTCGACCTCAGCCCTGTGAACCCGTAGCCGAGCTCCCGCAGGGCCGTCTCCGCCCGGTCCTCGGCGAGCGCGCCCGCCATCTCCTCGCCGTCCGCCGCGTCCGACACCACCACGAAACGCATCGAGAAGTGCTTCAGCGGCCGCGGCTCGTACGTCAGGGTGCCCTCCTCGGTGAAGCGCATGCCGGCCAGGCCGTGGTCGGCGGCCCCGGCGAGCAGCCGGGCGCGGGCCTCCTCGGTGAGACCGCCCCACGTTCCCCGGACGATCACCCGGTAGGTGTGCCGCTCGCTCATGTTCGCTCCTCGCGCAACTCGTTGGACGGCCGAGGGTACGTCGGCGAGGATGCGGCGCATGCGGAATTTCGTCGTGGTCGACGCCCCCTCCAACCTGGGGCTGCGGCCGCCCGCACCCGGTACCGTCCCCGGCTGCCACAAGCTCGCCGGCGCCCTGCGCGAGCAGGGGATCCTGCGGCGGCTGGGCGCGGCCGAAGGCGGGGTGGTCGTCCCGCCGCGCTACGACCGCGGCGACTGGCAGGAGGGCGACGGCGTCTTCAACGCGGCCGCCCTCGCCGTGTACACCCGCCGGCTGGCCGACCGGATCGAGCGGCACGTACGGGTGGGCGCCTTCCCCGTCGTCCTCGGCGGGGACTGCTCGATCCAGCTCGGCGCGTCGCTCGCGCTGCGCCGCCTCGGACGGTACGGGCTGGCGGCAGTGGACGCGTCGCCCGACTTCCGGCACCCCGGCAACTCCGACCGGGTCGGCGCGGCGGGCGGCGAGGAGACGGCCCTGGCCACCGGCCGCGGCCAGCGGGACCTGACGAACCTGGAGGGCCTCGGCCCCTACCTGCGCGACGAGGACGTCCGCTTCTTCGGCGTCCGCGACGCCTACGCCGACGATCCCGAGGTCGTCGAACTCCGCGCCCTGAAGGTGCCCGTCGTCACTGTCGGCGAACTGCGCGCATGGGATCCCGAGGCGCTCGCCGACGCCACCGCCCAGGCCTTCGAGATCCCCCAACTGGACGGGTTCTGGGTCCACTTGGACGCCGACGTGCTCGACCCGACGGTCATGCCGGCCGTGGACAGCCCCGACCCCGACGGACTACAGCCCGACGAACTCGTCGCCCTGCTACGCCCGTTGCTCGCCTCCCCACGCTGCGTCGGCCTCAACGTCACCATCTACGATCCCGATCTGGACCCTGACGGCACCGCGGGCGCCCTGCTCACCGACGTCGTGGTGTCGGCCCTGGCCCCCTCGCAGGGCTAGCCGACGGCCCGGCGGTCGACGTACTCGTACACCGCGCCGTCCGGGTGCCGGGCGATCAGGTTGCGGCCCACGGGGGTCGGCACCGGGCCCGCGAGGACGTCCGCGCCCAGCTCGGTCAGCGTCTTGTGGGCCTCGTCCACGTCCGCGACGGCGATCGTCGCCGCCACCTTGCGCAGCACCTCCAGCTCCTCCTCGGGCCCGCTCATCAGCAGGAAGCAGCCGACGGCGGCCGCCTGCACACCGCCCCGTCCGAAACGGAGTGCCTCGGTGCCCGCGAGCCGCTCGTAGAAGGAGACGGCGGCCTCCAGATCGTCGACGCAGACCCGCAGTGTCGCTCCCAGAATGTCCATGCCGCGAGCCTAGTTGGGCCGGGCACGGGCCGGGATCCCTTCACCCGATCCCCTTGCCGACCGCCCCCGCTCGCCCGCCCGCTCGCCCGCGGGCCGGGGCGTTACGGGTCCGTGCCGGCGGGTACCCGGAGACTCCGCCGTGGTGGTGGGGCCAGCCTCACACGGACCGGCCCGGTGCCCCCGTGCCCCGTCCCACACGCCCTCCGACCCCCTTCTGAAGGAGGCCACCAGCCCGATGGACACCGCCGAACTCACCGAACTCGGACAGCAGTTGCGTGTGGACAGCGTGCGCGCATCAGCCGCTGCGGGCTCCGGGCATCCGACGTCCTCGATGTCCGCCGCGGACCTGATGGCGGTACTGCTGGCGCACCACCTGCGCTACGACTTCGACCGGCCCGCACACCCGGCGAACGACCGTTTCGTCCTCTCCAAGGGCCACGCCTCCCCACTCCTGTACGCCGCCTACAAGGCGGCCGGCGCGATCGGCGACGACGAGCTGCTCACCTTCCGTACGCTCGGCAGCCGTCTGGAAGGGCATCCCACCCCGCAGCGGCTGCCCTGGGTCGAGACGGCCACCGGATCGCTCGGCCAGGGCCTGCCCGTGGGCGTCGGCATCGCCCTCGCCGGCAAACGCCTGGACCACACCGGGTACCGGGTGTGGGTACTGTGCGGGGACAGCGAGCTCGCCGAGGGCTCGGTGTGGGAGGCCGCCGAGCACGCGGCGTACGAGCATCTCGACCAGCTCACCGCGATCGTCGACGTCAACCGGCTCGGCCAGCGCGGCCCGACCCGGCACGGCCACGACCTCGGCGCCTACGCCCGCCGCTTCCAGGCCTTCGGCTGGCACACCGTGCAGATCGACGGCCATGACGTGGACGCGATCGACCGGGCGTACGGCGAGGCGGCCTCCACCCGGGGTCAGCCCACCGTGATCCTCGCCCGCACCCTCAAGGGCAGGGGCGTCGCGAACGTCCAGGACCGCGAGGGACTGCACGGCAAGCCGCTGCCCGACGCCGACGAGGCGATCGGGGAGCTGGGCGGCCCGCGCGACCTGCGGGTGGAGGTGCACGAGCCGCCCGCCGCCCGCATGCTGCACTCCCTCCCCACCGGCCGTTTGGACCTGCCCCGCTGGGAGAAGGACTCCGGCGGGAACGTCGCCACCAGGGACGCCTACGGGCAGGCCCTCGCCGCCCTCGGCACCGCCCGCCCCGACGTCGTCGCGCTGGACGGCGAGGTGAGCGACTCCACGCGCGCCGAGTTCTTCGCCAAGGAACACCCCGACCGGTTCTTCGAGTGCTACATCGCCGAACAGCAGCTCGTCGCCGCCGCCGTCGGCCTCGCGACGCGCGGCTGGGTGCCGTACGCCTCCACCTTCGCCGCCTTCCTGACCCGTGCCCACGATTTCGTCCGCATGGCGTCGGTCAGCGGCGCCGGCATCAACCTGGTCGGCTCGCACGCGGGCGTCGCCATCGGGCAGGACGGGCCCTCGCAGATGGGCCTGGAGGACCTGGCGATGTTCCGGGCCGTGCAGGGTTCGACCGTGCTGTACCCGTGCGACGCCAACCAGACCGCGCATCTGGTCACCGCCATGGCCGGGCTCGACGGCGTCCGCTACCTGCGCACCTCGCGCGGCGGCGGCCCGGTGCTGTACGGGCCCGACGAGGAGTTCCCGGTCGGCGGCAGCAAGGTGCTGCGGGCCTCCGACCGCGACCGGATGACGATCGTCGCCGCCGGCGTCACCGTCCCCGAGGCCCTCTGGGCGGCCGACGCGCTGGCGGGCGAGGGCATCGCGGTGCGCGTCCTCGACCTGTACTCGGTCAAGCCCGTCGACCGGGTCACGCTGCGCCGCGCGGCCGAGGAGACCGCCTGCCTGATGACGGTGGAGGACCACCACCCCGAGGGCGGCCTCGGCGACGCCGTCATCGACGCGTTCCTCGACGGCCGCCCCCTGCCCCGCCTGGCACGGCTCGCGGTCCGTACGACACCGGGCTCGGCGTCCCCGGCCGAACAACTGCACGCCGCGGGCATCGACGCCGAGGCGATCGCCGCGTCCGCCCGGCTGCTGGTGGAGACGGCGGTCGTGCCATGAGCCGCACACGAGGACGAGGTCGCGCAGGAAGGCCGCCGGGAGGACGATGAGGGGGCCAGGAGGATCGGCCCGTACGCCGACGACGGGGAGGGAGAGGAGGGCGAGAATACGAGGAGGAGGACACTCGACCGACTGGAGGAACCGGCCCCGGCACGTGCCCCGCAGGACGTCGGTGAGGAGTCTCCATGACCGGACTGCGTTACGTCTACGCCGTGTGCCGGCCGCTCGGCGCGCCCCTGCAGGCCGACCTGACCGGGATCGCGGGCGATCCGCCCCGGCTGCTCACCCACCACGGCCTGATCGCCGTGGTCAGCCATGTACCGGAGCGGGACTTCTCCGAGGAGCCGCTGCGCCGCCATCTGGAGGACCCGGACTGGCTGGCCGCCACCACCCGCGCCCATCAGCAGGTCGTCGACGCGCTCACGGCCGTCACCACCCCGCTGCCGCTGGGGCTCGCCAGCGTCTTCCGCGACGACAGCGGCGTACGCGTGATGATGGAGGAACGCGAGGACCACTTCCGCCGCACCCTGGAGCGGCTGACCGGGCGGGTCGAGTGGGGCGTCAAGGTGTACGCCGAACCGGAGCCCGAGTCCGCCGGGGCGGAGGACACCTGGCAGCGCGCCGAACGTTTCGCCGCCCGATTGCATTCCACCCTCCGCGCACGCGCCGAGGACGCCCGGCTCCACCCGCCGCAGGGTTTCGCCCCTTCCGCCGACGACGCCGGAGCCGACGCCGGACAGAGCGTACTCGGCGCGGCCTATCTCGTGCCGCGCGCGCAGTCCGAGGAATTCGTGGAGATCGTGGACCGTACGAAGGGCGAGGAACCCGGAATTCACGTGGAACTCACCGGGCCGTGGGCCGCCTACTCGTTCGTCGAGCAGGACGAGGACTCCGGAGAGCGGACGGACGACACGGCCGGCGAGGAATCCGGAGGTCTCCGGAATTCCCGTGGACCGGGGGTGGTGTCATGAAGATCGTGGAGCGTCAGGCGCCCTTTCGGCACAGGATCTCCCCGTGCAGTACGGCGAACCAGCCGTCCTCCCGCTCACCCCATTCCCGCCAGGCCCGCGCGACGGCCCGCAGCTGTTCCGGGGTGGCGTGCCCGCCCTCGGTGGCGCGGTCGGCGTACGTGGAGGCCACGGTGCGGTCGGCCCACAGCCCGCTCCACCACGCCCGCTCCTGCGGGGTGCTGAACGTCCAGGTCGCGGAGGTCGCCGTGATGTCGGTGAAGCCGGCGGCCAGCGCCCAGGACTTCAGCCGCCGCCCCGCGTCCGGCTCACCGCCGTTGGCCCGCGCCACCCGCAGGTACAGGTCCTGCCAGTCGTCCATGCCGGGCGAGGCGGGGTACCAGGTCATCGCCGAGTAGTCCGAGTCGCGCACCGCGACGTACCCGCCCGGCTTCGTCACCCGCCGCATCTCGCGCAGCGCCTGCACCGGGTCGCCGACGTGCTGGAGCACCTGGTGGGCGTGGACCACGCAGAACGAGTCGTCCGGGTATTCCAGCGCGTGGACGTCCGCTACCGCGAAGTCGACGTTGGTCAGCCCCCGCTCGGCGGCCGCGGTCCGCGCCTGCTCCAGGACGCCCTCGGCGCGGTCGACGCCGGTGACATGCCCGTCGGGGACGAGCGCGGCCAGGTCGGCGGTGATGGTGCCCGGCCCGCAGCCGATGTCCAGGATCCGCATGTGCTGCTTCAGTGAACCGAGCAGGTAGGCCGCGGAGTTGGCGGCGGTGCGCCAGGTGTGCGAGCGCAGCACCGACTCGTGGTGCCCGTGCGTGTAGACGGCGGTCTCCTGTGCCTTCGGCATGGCTCTGCCCCTCTTCTCGACATACCGGCCCCCGGGCTCCGGGAATCCGGTAATCCGGGCTCCGGTAATCCGGGCGATACTCGTCACCGTACGCGCATGGACCGTATCTTGAGACCATACGTCTCAATATCTGGACTGATGGAGTGTCAGAAATTGTGGGTGTCGGCCGGGAGCGGACTGGTACGGAGGCCGGAGAGGGCCGTTGGCCCGTAGGACCTGCCGGGTACCCTGAAGCCGCCGAATCCCGCGCCGGGCGGCACTCCGCGACCGGGAGGGTCACCGCATGCGCCTGCTGCTCGTCCGCCACGGCCAGACCCCCACGAACGTCCACTACCTCCTCGACACCGCCGTCCCCGGCCCCGGCCTGACCGATCTCGGCGAACAGCAGGCGGCGGCCCTCGTCGACGCCCTCGCCGACGAGGAGATCGGGGCGGTGTACGCCTCCACCCTCGTGCGCACCCAGCTCACCGCCGCCCCCCTGGCCGCCGCCCGCGGCCTCGACGTCCTCGTCCGCGACGGCATCCGTGAGGTCTCCGCCGGCGACATGGAGATGCAGCCCGGCGAGTCCGAACACGCCGTCCTCTACATGCGCACGGTGTTCGCCTGGGCCGCCGGCGACCTGGACCTGCGCATACCGGGTGGCGAGAGCGGCGCCGAGTTCCTCGCGCGCTACGACGCCGTGGTCGCCGAGGCCGCCACCGGCGACGCGTCCACGGTCGCCCTGGTCAGCCACGGCGCCGCCATCCGCACCTGGACCGCGGCCCGTGCCCGCAACATCGACGTCCCCTTCGCCGCCGCCCACCGCCTCGCCAACACCGGCACCGTGATCCTCGAAGGCGACCCCGCGGCCGGCTGGCAGGTCCTGACCTGGGCGGGCGCCACGGTGCGGCCCGCGGGGGAGGGCGGCCCGGCGGGCGAGCCCGCGACGGGGGACCAGGGGGATTAAGGGTTTGCCGGTCGGTGCGGGCGGCCCGCACAATGCCTCCTCATGGGACATCTGGAAGCCGCGCACCTCGAGTACTACCTCCCCGACGGGAGGGCGTTGCTCGGCGACGTGTCCTTCCGGGTCGGCGAAGGGGCCGTCGTGGCCCTGGTCGGCCCCAACGGGGCCGGCAAGACCACCCTGCTGCGTCTGATCTCCGGCGAGCTGAAGCCGCACGGCGGCACCGTCACCGTCGGCGGCGGCCTCGGCGTCATGCGCCAGTTCGTCGGCTCCGTACGGGACGAGACGACCGTACGCGACCTGCTCGTGTCGGTGTCCTCACCCCGCATCCAGGAGGTCGCGAAGGCCGTCGACCGGGCCGAGCACGCGATCATGACCGTCGACGACGAGGCCGCCCAGCTCCAGTACGCGCAGGCCCTCTCCGACTGGGCCGAGGCGCGCGGCTACGAGGCCGAGACCCTGTGGGACATGTGCACGACGGCGGCGCTCGGCGTGCCGTACGACAAGGCGCAGTTCCGCCTCGTACGGACCCTCTCCGGCGGTGAGCAGAAGCGGCTGGTGCTGGAGGCCCTGCTGCGCGGCACCGACGAGGTGCTGCTGCTCGACGAGCCCGACAACTACCTCGACGTCCCCGGCAAGCGCTGGCTGGAGGAGCGGCTGAAGGAGACCCGCAAGACGGTCCTCTTCGTCTCCCACGACCGCGAACTCCTCTCCCGCGCCGCAGAGAAGATCGTCTCCGTGGAGCCCTCGCCCACCGGCGCCGACGCCTGGGTGCACGGCGGCGGCTTCGCCACCTACCACGACGCCCGCCGCCAACGCTTCGCCCGCTTCGAGGAGTTGCGCCGCCGGTGGGACGAGAAGCACGCCCAGCTGAAGAAGCTCGTACTGAACCTCCGTCAGGCCGCCTCCATCAGCCCCGACATGGCCTCCCGCTACCAGGCGGCCCAGACCAGGCTGCGCAAGTTCGAGGAGGCCGGCCCGCCGCCGGAGCCGCCGCGCGAGCAGGACATCAGGATGCGCCTCAAGGGAGGCCGCACGGGCGTAAGGGCCGTCACGTGCAAGGCACTTGAACTGACCGGCCTGATGAACCCCTTCGATCTGGAGGTCTTCTACGGCGAACGCGTCGCCGTCCTCGGCTCCAACGGCTCCGGCAAGTCCCACTTCCTGCGCCTCCTCGCCGGTGACGACGTGGCGCACACCGGCGAGTGGAAACTCGGCGCACGGGTCGTTCCCGGGCACTTCGCCCAGACCCACGCCCACCCCGAACTCCAGGGCCGCACCCTCCTCGACATCCTGTGGAAGGAGCACTCCCAGGACCGGGGCGCGGCCATGTCCAGGCTGCGCCGCTACGAGCTCACCCAGCAGGCCGAGCAGACCTTCGACAGGCTCTCCGGCGGCCAGCAGGCCCGCTTCCAGATCCTGCTCCTGGAGCTGGAGGGCGCCACCGCCCTCCTCCTCGACGAGCCCACCGACAACCTCGACCTGGAATCCGCCGAGGCCCTCCAGGAGGGTCTGGAAGCCTTCGAGGGCACGGTCCTCGCCGTCACCCACGACCGCTGGTTCGCCCGCTCCTTCGACCGCTACCTGGTCTTCGGCAGCGACGGGCGGGTCCGCGAGACCCCGGAGCCGGTGTGGGACGAACGGCGCGTGGAACGCGCGAGGTGAGCGAGGCGGCCTCCGTCGCGGCGTGCTCTCCGTGGGCCCGCCGGGGGCGGCGCACACGGAGGCGCCCGGGGCCGGAATGTTCGTACAGTGGATGCAGACGGCGAGAGCCATGGCTCCCTCCCCGGAACCGCATGGACGAACACGACGAGCGGGGCTCACCATGACCGGAGTCGACCCGGACCGGCTGGACGACCAGCAGCTGATGAAAGAGCTGGAGACGATTCACCGCACGCGCCACGACACCCTGCTGTACGGCTCGAACGACGCCCTGCGCGCCCACAACGACCGCATGGCCCAGCTCGAGGGCGAGTACCTGCGCCGCAACCCGCGGCGCTTCGTCGCCCCCGGGCGCACCCGCGAGGGAGCCAGGGAGCGGGCCGCCGCGGTGAACGGCGGCCGCAGCACGCCCTCCGCTGCGGCCGGAGCGGCCTCGACACAGACGCCCGTGGGCAAGTGGGGGCCGGGCTCGACGGGCGGGGGCTCCGGGGCGGTGTGAGCCGACTGTCGGCAGCCGACCGGATTTCGTCGAACGCATACAGTCGCCGAGCGCGGCGCACGGCGGCCCCGGGACCCGAGGCGGGGTCCCGGGGCCGCCGGGTTCAGCCGTCAGCCTTACTAGCCGATGCCGTCCTCGCCGTCCTGGACCTGCACGCTGCCGCTGCCGTCGCCGTTGACGCAGCTGAACTGCTTCGCGTCGTGCGACTGGGCCAGCCCGAGGCCGCCGAGAACGCCGCCGGATCCTCCGAGTCCGAGGTTCAGGTCCGGGATGTTCAGCAGGCCGACGTTGACCTCGCCCGTCTGGGTGCAGTTCTGGAAGTCGTTGTCGGAGCCGTTGGCGGAGGCGACTCCCGCGCCGGCCAGGGTGAGGCTGCCGATCATGGCGGCCACGAGGCCGGCCTTGCGAAGCGTGCGCATTACATCCCCTTTGTCGTCTGGGTGGTGTGTCTCGCTACGTAACTGAGCGTTACGAGTGTGCACCGTATGTTACGATTGCACCTTTTGCACCCCAACACGCCGACCCACCCGCGGCAACCACTGGCATGCCGCTCGGGGGACGCGGGCAGCCGAAGCCACCCGTTCAGAGCTGTATGCGGACGCCGGGATGCGGTCGACCACATCCCGACGTCTCCTCGCCGTACGGCCTGCGGCACACGCGTCACCGGCTGCTTGCGACCAGTGCCTCGGCCAGTGCGGCCGCGTTGGCATAGCGCTCCTTGTGCGGCAGCCGTCGTACGGCGTCCACGAGCGCGTCCGGCGCGTTCCTGCGGCGCAGGGCCACGGACAGCTCGCCCGGGCCCGCGGGGAAGGAACCGCGCCCCAGGGTCCGGCCCAGCTCCTGCCGGACCGCCGCCAGCGACGCCCGGGAGGAGCCCGGTACCACCGGACCGCCCCAGATCTGCGGATCGTCCTCGGCGGACGGTTCCGGATCGTGCCATTCCTCGGACCGTGTGGGGTGCCCGGACCGCAGCAGACCCTGCAGTTCGTGCTTCATCTCCTCGTCCCGGTGCACGCTCAGCCGGTCACTGCCTCGCTGCATGTCGCCCTCCAGATCTTCGGGTTCGGCCACCGCGTACCCGAGGGGAGGGGGCCGACACGGGATCCCACGGACGGATGTCCGTATGCGGGGGATGACCCCGCCCCCGGATCAGAAGTCACCCGTGTGGCGGGTCCCCGTCCCGCCAATGGACCGTGGCCGCGCGCGGTCGCGTGGCTCTCCGGCTGTGATGGGTGCGGGGCATGAACGCCGTGCCCCGCCCTCGCCGGCCGAAGGAGCCGTCCCATGCGCCGCACCGCCCCCTTCCTCCTCGCCGCCGCCCTGCTGGTCGCCGCCGGGCCGGTCGCGGTCGCCGATCCGGCGGCCGAGGTCGGCCCGGGCAGCGTCGATCCCGGGGGCAGCGTCACCGTGTCGGTCTCCTGCGACGCTCTCGACGGCACGGTCCCCGAGACCCTGGACGCCGTCTCACGGGCGTTCTCCGAGGGAACCGTCAAGCTGAACAAGGTCCCCGGCGACGACGAGAAGGCCGCCGGGCCCGCCTACCAGGGCAGCGCCCACATCGCCGCCGACCTCGGCGAGGGCGACGGAGGGCTCGGCCCTGACACCGCCTGGACCGTCGACGGCACCTGCCCGGCACCCCCCGGCGGCCAGGGCAGCCCGTGGACCGCGACCTTCGACGTCAACCGGCCCACCGCCGGTGGCGGCAGCGGCAGCGGCGGCGGGGTCGGTGGAGTCGGCGGGGTCGGCGGGGTCGGCATCCCGCCCTGTCTCCCCGCCCCCGACCGGAGTGACCCCTCCTGCGACAGCGGCCCCACCTGCCCCCACGACAAACCCTGTGCCACCGCCCACCCCACGCAGCGGGCCACCACCCCGGCCACCGTCGAACACGGTGTACGGGCCGGCACGGGGGGTACTTTCCGCGACTCGGTGCCCGCGCTCGTGGCCGGCGGGCTGCTGATCGCCGGCGCGTTCGGGGCCGCCGCACACCGGCTGCTGCGCCGCCGCAGGCCAGCGGCGGACGCCTGACCCCGTCCGACGCCGGCCCGGCCCCGCTGTGACCGGCGCGACGCGGGCGGGCGGCCATGAGCCGGGGCCCACGGGGTACGCAAGACCCCGGGGCACGACCCGCCCCGTACGAGACGTCACCCACCACTGAGGCGTCACCCACCACCGGCACCCCGGGCACCGCACGGCACGCGGCCCCCGGCGCCGCCGGCACCCGGCACGAGGGACGGACTGCGCGGAGGACCCCATGCGGCGTACGGAACCGGAAGACCACGGGCCCGTCCGCTACGGCCCACCGCTCCCGCCCGACGGGCTGCCCGTCCTCCCCGAACTCGCCGACGTCCTCGCCCGGGCCGCCACGCGCGCGTACGGCGAACCCGTCGGCGGAGGCCCCGAACTCCTGGACGCCGCCCGCGGCTACGAGGAACGCCGTGGCACCCCCACCGGCCCCGGCCGGGTCGTCGCCGGACCCGGTGCCCCCACGCTCCTGGTCGCGCTGACCGCCGCGCTCGGCGGCGACGTCCTGGTGCCCCGGCCCTGCGCGGCCTGGTGGGCGCCGTACGCACGCCTGCTCGGCCGGCCCGTGTTCCACGTGGCGACGCCCGCCGAGTGCGGGGGCGTACCGGACCCGTACGCCCTGCTGGAGACCGTGCGCCGGGTGCGTGCCGAGGGCGGGGAGCCGCGGCTGCTGGTGCTGTCCGTCGCCGACGACCCCACCGCCACCGTCGCCCCGCCCGAGGTGCTCCACGAGGCAGTCGAGGCCGCCGCGGGGGAGGGCCTGCACCTGGTCAGCGACGAGACCTGGCGCGACACCCTGCACGCCCCGCACGACACCGTGCTGGTCAGCCCCGCCGAGATGCTGCCCGGGCAGGTCACCGTCGTCACCGACCTGGCGGGCGCGCTGCTGCCCGACGGCTGGCCGGCCGCCGTCGCCCGTCTGCCCGCCTCGGCCGCCGGGGACGACCTGCACGCGCGCGTGCTCGACGTCCTCACCGCGCTCGACGCGCGCGTGGCCGCACCGGTCGCCGCCGCCGCCGCGTACGCCCTGACCGAGCCCGAGCCGGTCACCGCGCGTGTGGCCGCCACTGTACGGCTGCACGCCCGCGTGGCCCACGCGCTGCACGCCACCGTGGTGGCCGCGGGCGCCCTCGCCCTGCCGCCGCAGGCCGGGCGCCACCTGTACGCCGACCTCGGCCCCCTGCGGGAGGCGCTCGCCGCGCGCGGCGTGGGCGACGCACAGGACCTGGAGGACTTCCTGACCGCCCGGCTCGGCATGCCCGCGCCCGGCGGCCACCGCTTCGGGGACGACCTCGGCGCGCTGCGCGTACGGCTGTCCACCGGCTGCCCGCTGCTGGGCGGCACGGACACCGAGCGCGCGGAATGCCTCACGTCACCCACGCCGTGGGAACTACCACACGTGCAACGCGCGTTGACGCGTGTGAGGTCGGTCTTCGACGACCTCCGTGACGACGCTCAGCGACGGGAGCCTCCTCGATGACGCAGCAGTCCGAGTCGACCACCCCCACCGCCGCCGGACCCGTGCCCCCGCAGGACACCGACACCCTCGCCCCGTCCCCCTTCCCACCGCTCGCCGAACCCCGCCCGCTGGCGGAGCGACGGGTGTGGCCGCGTACCTTCCACGACCGGTTGACCGCTCCGCTGCCCGGCCTCAAGGCCCTCGCCCGCTTCGCCCGCGAGGGCTCCGTACGTCCCGGCAGGGAGGGCCTCGCCGACGTTCCCCGGCTGCCCTTCGCGCCCGCCCCGCCGCCCCGCGTGGACGCCCGCACCGTCGCCGTCACCTGGGCGGGACACGCCAGTTGGGTGCTGAGCGTCGGTGGGCTCACCGTCCTCACCGACCCCGTCTGGTCCCGCCGCATCCTCGGCACCCCGGCCCGCATCACCCCCGTCGGCGTCCCCTGGGAGGACCTGCCGCGCGTCGACGCGGTCGTCATCAGCCACAACCACTACGACCACCTGGACGCACCCACGCTGCGCCGACTCCCGCGCGACACACCCGTGTTCGTGCCCGCCGGGCTCGGACGCTGGTTCCAGCGGCGCCGGTTCACGCGTGTGACCGAGCTGGACTGGTGGGAGGCGGCCGAACTGTCCGGTGTCCGCTTCGACTTCGTCCCCGCCCACCACTGGTCCAAGCGCACTCTCACCGACACCTGCCGCTCCCTGTGGGGCGGCTGGGTGCTCACCGCCCCCGACGGGCAGCGGGTCTACTTCGCCGGCGACACCGGCTACGGCCACTGGTTCCCCCGCATCGGCCGCCGCTACCCCGGCATCGACCTCGCCCTGCTGCCCATCGGCGCCTATGCCCCCCGCTGGTGGCTCGGTGATGTCCACTGCGACCCCGAGGAGGCCGTCAGAGCCACCCTCGACCTCGGCGCCCGCCGTATGGCACCGATGCACTGGGCGACGTTCATCCTCTCGGCCGAGCCGGTGCTGGAACCCCTCGAACGCGTCCGCAAGGCCTGGGCGAAGGCGGGCCTGGCTGCCGAAGACCTCTGGGACCTCCCTATCGGAGGCTCACGGCTCCTGCAACGTCCCTGAAGGGGCGCGGGGCCGCGACCGGCCACAACCGGCCCGCACATGACCACGACGTCACTCGGCGGAGCGGAACCTCCGCCATACGCTCGGCGCGGCGCTGATCAGAACGGTCAGCGCGACCGCCGACACCACGCCCTGCCACGGCTCCGGGAACAGCGAACCGCCGAGAATCCCGATCAACTGATAAGTCAGCGCCCACGCCAGACAGGCCGGTAAATTGCCCCGCGCGAACCGGCGCAGCGGCCAGTCCGCCATCAGACAGGCCAGCATCACCGGGATCCGGCCCGCCGGCACCAGCCGGGACAGCACCAGTACGGCCACATCGTGCTCGGTGAGCCGCGCCTGCGCCTGCTCGAGCCGCTCCTGCGGCGCCCGCGCACGGATCGCCTCCAGCCAGCGCGAACCGTTCCTCGAGCCCATCCCTCGCCGCCCCAGCCCGTACAGCGTCGCGTCGCCGAGGAACGCCGCCAGCGACGCCGTCACGAACACCAGCGCCAGCGAGAACGGCGCTGTCTGATGGAACGCCACCACCGCCGCCGAACTCACCAGCGCCCCCGTCGGCACCACCGGCACCAGCGCCCCGATCAGCACCAGCAGGAACAGCGACGGATAGCCGATCGCCTGCTGGGTGGACTCCGTCGGCACCGCCGTCGTGGCGGCCGCCGCGAGCCACCACCTCACCGCACGACCTCGGGGCGCACGCTCTCCCCGTGTCCGAGCCGGTGCACCGTCACGCCCGGCGCACGCCGCGCCGCGAGGCGCACGAACTCCTCACCCGGCGCATGGAACTCATGGGGGCGCACGGCGTCCATCCCGATCGGCCAGTACGTGCCGTAGTGCACCGGCACCGCGCTCCCCGGCGCCAGCCGGGCCAGCGCCTCGGCCGCCCGGCCGGCGTCCAGATGCCCCTCGCCCAGGTACGGTCCCCAGCCGCCCACCGGCAGCAGCGCCACGTCGACCGGCCCGACCTCCTTCGCCATCTCCTCGAACAGCCCGGTGTCCCCGGCGAAGTACGTACGCGCCTCGCCCTCGACGACGTACCCCAGCGCGGGGGAGCGGTGCGGGCCCACGGGCAGCCGCCGCCCGTCGTGTCGCGCGGGCACCGCCCGTATCCGCACCCCTCCCACCACTGTCTCGTCGCCCGGCTCCACCTCGCTGACCTGCAGATGCGCCAGCCGCCGCAGGCCCGGTACGGCGCGCGGCGCACCCCGGGGCACCAGCAGGCGCGTGCCCGGCGCGAGGCGCGCCAGCGACGCCACATGGAGATGGTCGGCGTGCAGATGGGAGACCACCGCCACGTCCGCCCGCCACGCGTCCGGCGGGGGCAGCGCGCCCCGGCGGCGCCGCAGATGCGCGAGCCGGCGCACGAACAGAGGGTCGGTCAGCACGCGCACGTTCGCATCCTCGACCGTGCAGGTCGCGTGACCCCACCAGGTGATCTCCACCGGCACCCCTTTGCCTCCTTCGCGCGACTCCCCCGAAGCCTACGGGCAGGAGTAGGGTCGGCGGCGAAACCCGGAGGTGAGGGGGACGCCATGGGACCGGTGCGGGTCACGGCGATCGCGAGTCTGACGCCGCTCGAGGAACTGGACGCCGATCCCTTCCTGGTGGACTCCCGCAGCCAGCACGCCATGTGCGCCCGCTGGGCCGCCCAGCGCGGCTACACCGTCCGCCGCGAGCTGCTGGTGCGCGGGCTGCGCGCCGACCACTGCGTGCTGTGGGACGGGGTGCGGCCCGGCGTCGACCTGTTCGTCGCGCCCAGCCGCCGCGTCCTGGAGAGCGCCCTGTCGGACGTCGAGGAATTCACCGAGGAGTGCGCCCGCCGCGGGGTGCGCGTGGAGACCGTCGGCTACGCGGAACCCGCCTAC
Source organism: Streptomyces sp. T028 (assembly GCF_048159505.1). Taxonomy (NCBI): domain Bacteria; kingdom Bacillati; phylum Actinomycetota; class Actinomycetes; order Kitasatosporales; family Streptomycetaceae; genus Streptomyces; species Streptomyces sp. T028. The sequence continues at coordinate 262,831 of NZ_JBLRVZ010000006.1, read as the reverse complement.
GACGCCCAGATGAAGGCCCACGTGCACCGGCGGCTGTCGATGCCGACGGCCGGGTACGACGGACGGTGAGAACGGTGACCGGGCCGGTTGTCAGTCCCGTGTGACAGGGTGGACGACGGCCCCTCCTCACGGCGTCGGGGCCGGAAGACGAGGTGAACGGGGCGTGCGTGGGGTGCGGTGGCGGCGGGTCGTCAGCCAGGCGGGGCGGAGCCTTGCGGTGTGGGCCGTCTCGACCCTGACGATGCTGGTGCTCGCGGGGATCCTGCCGGACTTCCGCCTGCAGTCCGCCGACGGCGACAGTGCCACCACCATCGCCGTCACCGCGGCCGTCGGCGCCGGAGTCTTCGGCCTGCTCTCCGCCCTGGTCTGGCCCCTCCTCGTACGCCTCCTGCTGCTGGTGCCCGCGCTCGTCCTCGGCCTGCTGGTGTTCTTCCTCAACGGCTCCCTGCTGCTGATAGCGCTCCGGCTGACGCCCTCCGGGCAGACCGAGGCCGCGCCCGAGACCGCCGTCATCGTCGCCGCCGTGATGTCCGCCGTCGCCTCCGCGACCGGCGGCGCCCTCGCCGTCCGCGACGACGACGCCTACCGTCGCCGTCTCTACCGCCTCGCCGACCGCCGCCGCAGAGGCGGTCCGCCCTGCGCCACCACCCCGGGCACCGTGTTCCTCCAGTTCGACGGCGTCGGCCACGACGTGCTGGCCGCCGCCGTCCACAAGGGACTGATGCCGACGGTCGCCACCTGGCTCGGCCTCGCCCCGAGCCCGGGCTCCGGCCGGGACCCCCACCCCGGCGCCGCTCCCGGTCAAGGCCCCCGCCCCGGCCCGGTCTCCGGCGGCGACCACCACACGGGTTCTGCCCCCGGCCAGGACGCGAGCCCCGGCCCCGACCCGAGCCCCGGCCGGGACCCCGGCGCCGCTTCCGGTCAAGGTCCACGCCCCGGTCCGGTCTCCGGCGGCACCCCACGCACGGGTTCTGCCCCTGGCCTCGACCCGGGCCCTGTCCTCGACCCGGGCCCTGTCCTCGCCCCGGGCCCTGTCCTCGACTCGGGCCCTGTCCTCGACTCGGGCCCTGGCCTCGTTCCGGGCCCTGGCCTCGTTCCGGGCCCTGGCCTCGTTCCGGGCCCTGGCCTCGTTCCGGGCCCTGGCCTCGACTCGGGCCCCGGCCTCGACTCGGGCCCCGGCCTCGTTCCGAGCCCTGGCCTCGACCCGGGCTCTGGCCTGGACTCCCACCCTGGCGCTGCGTCCGGCCAGGACCCACGCACCGGCTCGGCCTCGGGTGTCGACGGCCGTCCAGGCCCCGCCCCGGGGCCGGTGCCCCGGCCCACCCACCGGCTCACCCCCTGGCACACCGACTGGTCCAGCCAGACCGGCGCCAGCCAGCTTGGCATCCTGCACGGCAGCAACCACGACGTGCCCGCCTTCCGTTGGTACGAGAAGGACAGCCGGGAGGTGATGGTCTGCAACCGCCCCACCAGCGCCGCCGAACTCCAGCGTCGCGCAGTCGAGCGCACCGGCGACGGCGGACTGCTCACCGCCGACGGTGCCAGCCGCGGCAACCTCTTCGGCGGCGGCGCCGACGAACAGGCCCTCGTGCTGTCCATCGCCACCCGCAGACGAGGCCGCGAGACCCGCTCCCGCGCCGGCTACTTCGCCTACTTCTCCGACCCTGCCAACGCCGTGCGCACCGCCCTGTCCTTCGTCGCCGAGGTGACCCGTGAGATCGCCCAGTCCACCCGCGCCCGGCTCCGCAAGGAGCGCCCACGCGTGAGCCGCGGCGGGCTCTACCCGTTCGTCCGCGCCTTCGCCACCGTCGTCGAACGGGACGTCGTCGTGGCCGCCGTCATGGGCGACCTGCTCGCCGGCCGCACCGCCGTCTACGCCGACCTCGTCGCCTACGACGAGGTCGCCCACCACTCCGGACCGCTCGGCCGGGACACCGAACAGGTCCTCGGCCGCCTCGACCGCGCCCTCGCCCTGATCGAGAAGGCCGCCGAGCACGCCCCCCGCCCCTACCGGATCGTCGTCCTGTCCGACCACGGCCAGAGCCCCGGCGAGACCTTCCGCGCCCGCTACGGCCTCACCCTCGGCGACCTGGTGCGGGCCGGCTGCGGCCTGCCCGTCCCACGCCACGCCGAACGCACCCACAGCGGCGCCGAGGCCCGCGCGGCCGTCCGCGCCGCACTGCACCGGCCCGTCGAGGAGGGCGGCGAACGGCACCGCCCCTCCGGCCGCCGCTCCGAGCCCATCGTGCTCGCCTCCGGGAACCTCGGCCTGATCTCCTTCCCGGACGTCCCGCACCGGATGACCAAGGAGGAGATCGACGCCCGTCACCCCGCCCTGCTGTCCACCCTCGCCAACCACCCCGGCATCGGCTTCCTCCTGGTCCGCAGCGAGGAGCACGGCGGCGTCGTCCTCGGCGCGTACGGCGCCGAGACACCCCTGGACCGGCTCGACGACGACCCCGGCCCGCTCGCGCGGTTCGGGCCCGGCGCCGCCGACGCCGTGCGCCGCACGCACTCGTTCCCGCACACCGCCGACATCATGGTCAACTCCTTCCACGACCCGGCCGACGGCGAGGTCCTCTCCTTCGAGGAGCAGATCGGCTCCCATGGCGGCCTCGGCGGCGCCCAGTCCAGACCCTTCCTGCTGTCCCCGCTCGACCTGTCCGCACCCGTCGAGGACGGCGAGGCCCTGGCCGGCGCCGAACACGTCCACCGCGTCCTGCGCCGCTGGCTCCGCGAGTCCGACGGGCCCCAGATACCCGTGGAGCCGGCCCCGGAGGAACGGGCGGCCTGAAAATCGGCTGCGCCGCCACGGCCGTACACCCACACTGGCCGTGTCGCACTCCCTCCAGCACCAAGGAGCTGCAGCGTTGCAGGCTGCCGTCACCGTCACGCCCTCCCGCATCCCCGAACTCCTCCTCGGCCTCGCCACCGTGCGGCCGGTCTTCCTCTGGGGCGCCCCCGGCATCGGAAAGTCCTCCCTGGTCCGGGAGTTCGCCGAGTCGCTGGGCCTGGTGGGGGTCCCCCCGCGCCCTTAAGGCGTGGGGGAGTGTGAGCCGCTCGGCACGCAGCTCGCGCCGGAGGACCTGATCGGCGTGCCGCAGATCCGCGACGGACGGTCGGTGTTCTGCCCGCCGGAGGCGATCGCCCGCGAGGAGCCGTACTGCCTGTTCCTGGACGAGCTCAACGCGGCGACCCCGGACGTCCAGAAGGCCTTCTACTCGCTGATCCTGGACCGCCGTATCGGCACCTACGAACTTCCCAAGGGCTCGATCGTCATAGGCGCCGGCAACCGCGCCACCGACAACGCCCTCGCCCGGCCCATCGCCTCCGCGCTCGTCAACCGCCTCACCCATGTCCACCTGGAGGCCTCCCCGCGGGACTGGCTGGCCTGGGCTGCCGCCCACGGCATCCACCCCTGGGTCCTCGACCACCTCACCGACCGGCCCGACCACCTGTGGTCCAAGCCGCCGAAGACCGAGGAACCCTTCTCCACGCCCCGCTCCTGGCACATGCTCTCCGACGCCCTGCACTCCTTCGGCCAGGGCCTCGACGAGGACACCCTCAGGGTCCTCGCGCACGGCACGCTCACCCCCGCGCACGCCACCGCCTTCTGCGGCTACGTCAAGATCGTCCGCAGCCGGTACGGCATCGAGGCCGTCCTGCGCGGCGACGCCCCCTGGCCGCACCGCGTCGAGGACCGCGACCTGCTCTACTACCTCGCCGACTCGTTCCGCGGCCGTTTGATCAAGGAACTCCCCGCCGTCAAGGAGCACATGTCGGCGAACGGCAGGCAGACCGCGTACCGCGCCAAGTCCCTGCTCGTGCAGCTCGCCCAGATCTCCGTCGAGGTCGCCCAGACCGTCATCGCCTCCGACACCGACGGCAACCCGGTGCTGCCCTCCTGGTTCCTGGTGGAGGCGGCCCGCGACATGCCCCGGCTGGTGGAGGCGCGGCGATGAGCAGGGGCGGGCGGGGGAAGAAGAAGCGGGACCTGGCGGCGGAGGCGTTCGGCGAAGGGCTGCGGCTGCTGCACGCCAACCCCGCGCTCGACGCCGTCGACTTCGGTCTGTGCCGCAAGGAGGAGTGCGAGCTGGCGCCCCGCGACGGCCTCGTCCGGGTCGACTCCCACGGCACGGTCCACGCCCACCCGGCCCGGATCGCCGACCCCGCCGTCTGGGCCTGGTCCCTCGCCCACGCCGCCCTCCACCTCGGCTTCGGCCATGTCCCGGCGGCCCAGGGCGTACGCGTCCAGCCCGACCGGTACGACCTCGCCGCCCGCTGCACGGTCGTCAACCGCTTCCTGCTCACCTTCCCCGTCGGCAGACCCCCCGAGCACCAGCCGCTCACCTACCCCGACGGCGACGAGGAGCGGCTCGCCGCCCGCTGGCGCCGCGACGGCCTCCCCGCCGCCTACCAGCGCTGCGGCACCGCAGGACCGGAACCCGACCAGCTCCTGCTGACCTGGGACACCTGGCAGCAGGGCCGACCGCCCGACCGGCAGCTCGCCTTCGCCACCGCCCTCACCCGCACCGTATCCGCGGCCATGGACATGGCGGGCGGCCGACGCGCCTCCCTCGACGACGACCTGGACCCCGAGCGCCCCTGGGAGCGGGCCCTGAGCTGGTTCATCTCCTCCTACCCGCTGCTCGGCGGCATCGCGGCCGGCATCAAGCTCGTCCCCGACGCCGAGCTCGCCCGCGCCCACGGCATCCAGATCGCCGCCGTCGACGCCGAGGCCGGCGAGATCTACCTCAACCCGCTGTACCGCCTCGAGGACGACGAATGGCGCTTCGTCCTCGCCCACGAGATGCTGCACGCCGCCCTGCGCCACGGCGACCGCTGCGGCACCCGCGACCCCTACCTCTTCAACGTCGCCTGCGACTACGTCATCAACGGCTGGCTGCGCGAGATGGAGATCGGCACCATGCCCGACGGGCTGCTGTACGACCCGGAGCTCGCCGGCCTGTCCGCCGAGGAGGTCTACGACCGCATCGCCGGCGATCTGCGCCGCCTGCGCCGGCTGTCCACCCTGCGCGGCAAGGGCGTCGGCGACGTCCTCGGCGGCCCGCTCGGCCCGCCCCGCGACTGCGTCGACCTCGACGGCTTCTACCGGCGCGGCCTCGCCCACGGCCTCGACCTGCACCAGCGGGAGGAACGCGGCCTGCTTCCCGGCGGGCTTGTCGAGGAGATCCGCGCCCTCAGCCATCCCCCGCTGCCCTGGGACGCCCGCCTCGCCCGCTGGTTCGACGAGTTCGTCCCCCGCCCGGAGCCCGTACGGTCGTACGCCCGCCCCGCGCGCCGTCAGGCCTCGACCCCCGACATCCCGCGCGCCGGATGGTACTTCCCGCCCGAGGAGGTGCCCCGTTGCACCTTCGGCGTGGTCCTGGACACCTCCGGCTCCATGGACACCGCCCTCCTCGGCAAGGCCCTCGGCGCGATCGCCTCCTACGCCGAGGCCCGCGACGTACCCGCCGCCCGCGTCGTCTTCTGCGACGCCGCCCCGCACGACGCCGGCTATCTCCCCGTCACCGAGATCGCCGACCGGGTCCGGGTGCGCGGCCGCGGCGGTACGGTCCTGCAGCCCGGCATCGACCTGCTGCACCGCGCCGACGACTTCCCGCGCGACGCGCCCTGCTGGTCATCACCGACGGCTGGTGCGACGTCCTGCGGATCCGGCGCGAACACGCGTTCCTGATCCCGCAGGGCGGCCGGCTGCCGTTCACGGCTCAGGGGCCGGTGTTCCGCGTGCGGTGAGCCGGAGTGTGATCGGATGGGGCCCTAGGAAACCCGTCCGACGGGAAACCCACGCGAAAGGAAGAACCGTGGCCACCACGCGCTCCGCTCACACCGTCTGGGAAGGCAACCTGCTCGAGGGCAACGGGGTCGTCACCTTCGACTCCTCCGGCATCGGTCAGCAGCCGGTGTCGTGGCCGTCGCGCGCCGAGAAGGCGAACGGCAAGACCAGCCCCGAGGAGCTGATCGCCGCCGCCCACTCCAGCTGCTTCTCCATGGCCCTGTCCCACGGGCTGGCCGGCGCGGGCACCCCGCCCACCAAGCTCGTCACCTCGGCCGACGTCACCTTCCAGCCGGGTGAGGGCATCACCGGCATCCACCTCACCGTCGAGGGCACGGTCCCCGGCATCGACAACGACGCGTTCGTCGCCGCCGCCGAGGACGCCAAGAAGAACTGCCCCGTCAGCCAGGCCCTCACCGGCACCACGATCACCCTGTCGGCGAAGCTCGCCTGACCCGACACTCCCACCTCACCGGCCGGCACGCACCCCGCGTACCGGCCGGTGCCGTACGCCCCGGGCGCCGACGCGTTCCGCCCCGGGCACGGGTTGGATCGGAGCGCTCACGCTGCGAGTACACCCGCCCCGGGCCGTCCGTACGGCGGCCCCGCCCGGCCACCCGCGCGGGGGTGTGCCCCGAGTGCCCCATTGACAGAATCCCGCGCACGATTTGTGCTGGAAGTCCGGTGGCACGGGAGGCTCCCTGGCGGAAGGGGACGGCGATGGGACGTCCGGTCGGCATCGATCTCGGGACCACGAACTCGGTGGTGGCCGTCCTGGAGGGCGGCGACCCCACGGTCATCGCCAACGCCGAGGGCGCGCGGACCACCCCGTCCGTCGTGGCCTTCGCCAAGAACGGCGAGGTGCTCGTCGGCGAGGTCGCCAAACGGCAGGCCGTCACCAACGTCGACCGCACCGCCCGCTCGGTCAAGCGGCACATGGGCGACGCGCACTGGCGCTTCCCCGACCAGGGCGACGTGGACGGCACCCGCTACCGCGCCCAGGAACTCTCCGCCCGCGTCCTGCAGAAACTGAAGCGGGACGCCGAGGCGTACCTCGGTGAGGACGTCACCGACGCGGTGATCACCGTCCCCGCCTACTTCGACGACGCCCAGCGGCAGGCCACCAAGGAGGCCGGGGAGATCGCCGGCCTGAAGGTGCTGCGGATCATCAACGAGCCCACCGCCGCCGCCCTCGCCTACGGCCTCGACCGCAGCCAGGAACAGACGGTCCTCGTCTTCGACCTCGGCGGCGGCACCTTCGACGTCTCACTCCTGGAGATCGGCGACGGCGTCATCGAGGTCAAGGCCACCAACGGCGACACCCACCTCGGCGGCGACGACTGGGACCAGCGGATCGTCGAACACCTGGTGAAGAAGTTCAAGGGCCAGTACGGCATCGAGCTCGGCAAGGACAAGATGGCCCTCCAACGCCTGCGCGAGGGTGCCGAGAAGGCGAAGATCGAACTGTCCTCGTCCTCCGAGACCACGATCAACCTCCCCTACATCACCGCCTCCGCCGAGGGCCCCCTCCACCTCGACGAGAAACTGACGCGCGCTCAGTTCCAGGAACTCACCGCCGACTTGCTCGACCGCTGCCGCACCCCGTTCCACCAGGCAGTCAAGGACGCCAAGGTCGAACTGTCCGCGATCGACCACGTCATCCTCGTCGGCGGCTCCACCCGGATGCCCGCCGTCACCGAACTGGTGCGGGAGCTGACCGGCAAGGACCCGCACAAGGGCGTCAACCCCGACGAGGTCGTCGCTGTCGGCGCCGCCCTCCAGGCGGGCGTGATCCGCGGCGACGTGAAGGACGTCCTCCTCCTCGACGTCACCCCGCTGTCCCTCGGCATCGAGACCAAGGGCGGCATCATGACCAAGCTCATCGAACGCAACACCACGATTCCCACCCGCCGTTCGGAGATCTTCACCACCGCCGACGACAACCAGCCCTCCGTCGGCATCCAGGTCTACCAGGGCGAACGCGAGATCGCCGCCTACAACAAGAAGCTCGGCGTCTTCGACCTCACCGGTCTGCCGCCGGCCCCGCGCGGGGTCCCGCAGATCGAGGTCGCCTTCGACATCGACGCCAACGGGATCATGCACGTCTCCGCGAAGGACCTCGCCACCGGCCGCGAACAGAAGATGACCGTCACCGGCGGCTCGGCGCTCCCCAAGGACGACATCGACCGCATGATGCGCGAGGCCGAGCAGTACGCCGAGGAGGACCGGGGCCGCCGAGAGGCCGCCGAGACCCGCAACCAGGCCGAGCAACTCGTCTACCAGACCGAGAAGTTCCTCCGCGAGAACGAGGAGCGGGTGCCCGCCGAGACCAGGCAGGAGGTGTCCGCGGCCGTCACCGAGCTGAAGGACCTGCTGCAGCAGCGGGCCGACACCAGCGCCCTGCGGGCCGGCGTGGACAAACTCGCCACCGTCAGCCAGAGGATGGGCCAGGCGATGTACGCCCAGGCCCAGCAGCAGCCGCCGACCACCGGCCCCACCGCCGACCACGACGGCGGCCCGGCGGCGGACGACGACGAGACGGTCGTCGACGCGGAGATCGTCGACGACGAACGGGACCAGGCCAAGGGGGCCTAGCGAGGCAGGCCGTCAGGAGCACCGCCTGACGGCACCCGCCCCGCTCACCGGCGTGTCCGCCGCTCAGACCTTGCGGGCGACCCCCGCGTACACCGGCACGATGCCCTCCGCCTGCGCCGCCACGTCCTCCGGCTCCGGCCGCCAGCCCGAGACCGGGATCAGGCCCGGGCCGAGCAGTTCCAGACCCTCGAAGAAACGGGCGAACTCGGTGAGGGAGCGCGGGAAGAACGGGGTGCCGCTGCGCCGGAAGTGGTTCGCCGCGTTCTCGATGGCCTCGGGGCTGAGATCCGGGGTCACCTGGGAGAGGATCAGCCAGCTGCCCGGAGCCAGCTTCGAGACGTACTCCTGTACGAGGTCGTAGGCGCCGTCGTCGAGATAGTGCGTGAGCGCCACCAGCGACAGCGACACCGGACGGTCGAGGTCGAGCGACTCCGCGGCCCGGTCCAGCAACTCGGCGAGGTCGTGGACGTCGGCGTGCACGTACTGCGTGGAGCCCTCGGGAGTGCCGTGCAGCAGGGCCTCGGCGTGCCGCAGCACGATCGGGTCGTTGTCCGCGTACACCACCCTCGCCTCCGGCGCCACGCTCTGGGCGACCTGGTGCAGGTTCGGCTCGGTGGGGATGCCGGTGCCGATGTCCAGGAACTGGCGTATCCCGGCCTCGGCGGCGGCGCGGACGGCGCGCTGCATGAAACGTCGGTTGCCGCGCGCCCCGCGCAGCACCGTGCCGTCCACGGCGAGGATCTTCCGGGCCAGCTCCTCGTCCACCGGGTAGTTGTCCTTGCCGCCCAGCCACCAGTCGTAGACACGCGCCGGATGCGGCCTGCTCGTGTCGATACGGACGGGCGTCTTCCGGTCCTCGGATCCGGTCATTCGGGCTCTTCTCCTCGCGGGTGGGCGGACGTGTCGGTCGGTGGCAGATCAGAGGGTGTCGCGGAGGTCCTCCAGGAGCCTCCGTGTCTCCTGGGCGGACGCGGCGTGCGTCGTCAGATGGTCGAGGACCTCCAGATGCGCGGAGACCTCCTTGCGCGAGTCGAGGTACAGGGCGCCGGTCAGATACTCGGTGACGACCATGTCGGGCAGCTCCGGCTCGGCGAAACGGAAGAGGGAGAAGGGCGCGGCCGTCCCCGGATGGGGGCCGTCGGCGAACTCGGCGATCTGCAGGGTGATCCGGTCCCGCTCGCTCAACTCCAGGAGCCTGTCCAGCTGTTCACGCATGACGGAGGGGTCCTCGCACACCGGGCGGCACAGCACCGTCTCGTCCATCACCGCCCACAGATGTGGCGGGTTCGGGCCGTCCAGCAGTCTCTGCCGCGCCATGCGCAGTGACACATGCCGTTCGATCGTGTCCGGGGTGGTCCGCCCCACCGTGCCCGCCTCCAGTACGGCGCGTGCGTACCGCTCCGTCTGCAACAGCCCCGGCACGAAGTGCGGTTCGTAACTGCGGATCAGCCGGGCCGCCCCCTCCAGGCTGACGTACAGGCTGAACCACTCCGGCAGCACATCGTGGAAACGCTGCCACCAGCCGGGGAGGTTCGCGTCCTCGGCCAGCCGGACGAACGACTCGGCCTCGCCCTCCGGGACGCCGTACGTCTCCAACAGCACCTGCACGTACGGGATCTTCAGCGCGACCTCGGCCGTCTCCATGCGCCGTACGGTCGCCGGAGCAACCCGCAGCGCGCGGGCCGCCTCCTCACGGCCGAGACCCGCCGCCTCGCGCAGCTCCTGCAGCCGTCTGCCGAGCACCACCTGGCCCACCGTAGGCGCGGGCCGCCGTTCACTCACGCCACGTCTCCCCTACGTGTCGAGGCACGCGGGTCAGTGTGTCATGTTCCGGCCGCGGTCTCACCGGTACGGCGATGAGGTTCTTGCCACGCGTGACACCGGGGCATGACACCGGGCGCACCACACCGGGGCCGTCCATGACCTCAGGGGTAATCGACTGCAGCCCCCTTCCGGGCGGGATCGTGGAGTCACAGTCACAGTCACCGGCTTCCGACCTCGACCTCGACGGAGGGTGATCCGCCATGTCCGCAGCCCAGTCCGCCCCGCTCACCGCACTCGCCCGCACCGCCGAGCCGTACACGGCACTGCGCCGCTTCCTGGCCGCGGACGCCGTCGTCACCGGCGTGAACGGCCTCGCCTGCCTCGCCGCCTCCGGCCCGCTCGGCCGCCTCCTCGGTGTCGACGGCACCTTGCTGCTCGAACTCGGCGCGCTCCTCGCGGTGTACGCCGTCGCCGTGGGCGTGCCGGCCTCCCGAGCCTGGCCGGCGGCGCTTCCGGTGCGGGCGGTGGTGGAGTCCAAACTCGCCTGGACGGTGCTCAGTTGTGCCGCGCTCGCCTTCTGGCTGTCGCCGACGACGGTGGGCGCGGTGTGGACGGTGCTGCAGGCCCTGACGGTGGCCGGCTTCGCTGCTCCAGCACTTCGTCCTGAAGGCGTCAACTCATCAGTGACCGAAGGTACTTGACCGTCGCGGGGGCGGCCGGGAGCAGCGTCTCGACGGCCAGCTCGGCGACGGTCACGTCCAGGGACGGGCTCGGACGGGTTCGGCAAGCCGCACCGCCTCCTCCTCCGGCACCGGATATGCGGCGACCTCCTCGTACAGCGCGCGCAGCGGAGCCGAGCGGTGCAGCGCGATCTGACGCGTACTTCGCGCTGCCGATGCAGATCGAGCACGCGGGGCGTGAGCCGCATCGCGTTCAGCGGCGGCGCCAGCAACGTCTGAGGGAGCCCCTCCAACAGCATGGCGATGCCCCGGTTGGCCGCCACCACGTCGTACGTCCGTTCACCACCAGCGCCGGATACGGCTCGTAACCCTGGATGAGACGCTCAAGACCGGCGCGCAGCCCGTCCAATGCCGGGTCGTCCAGCGGGTCTCCGGGAAGCGCGGAGCACAACCGGCCGCCAGCAGCTGGGGGTCCCCCCAGGCCGTTCAGGCACTGGGGGAGCGTTGCGCTCCCGCACCGGCACCTCAAGATGCTCGGTCAGCCGCAGCACCATCTCCTCGCTGGGCCGGGAACGGCCCGTCTCCACGAAGCTGATGTGCCGGGCCGAGGAACCGGCACGCAGCGCGAGCTCCGGCTGACTCACCCGCCGCCGCTCGCGCCAGCCCCGCAGCAGGGGGCCCACACCCGGCTCGGCGGGGGCGGCGGACGCGGTGTTCGTACCGGTCGCGACAATGGTCATACGTACGACGGTAGTCGAGAAAGCCCGCGCGATGGCGTGGGCGAGAGGTGGGTGAGCGACCGTGCCGTGGAACGGGCGGAGGTTCGCGTTCGAGGCCGAGGCGGTGTACCGGGCGCGGGTGCGCGGCTGTCTGCTCGGCGGAGCGCTCGGCGACGCGCTCGGCTACCCGGTGGAGTTCGACTCCCTCGGCCGTATCCGCGCCGCGCACGGCGAGCGCGGCGTCACCGGGCTCGTCCCCGACGCGGCGGGCGTGGTCGGCCGGATCAGCGACGACACACAGATGACCCTGTTCACCGCGGAGGGCGTCGAGCAGGCGCTGCGGCGCGAGCGCGGCAAGGGGATCGGCGGCGGCGGTCCCCGGCTGGTGCGCTGGGCCTACGAACGCTGGCTGCACACCCAGCGCGTACCGGCGCCCGACGGCGGGCCCACCGCCCACGGCTACGCCGGACCGGCCGACGGCCTCGTCACCGAACCCTGGCTGTACGCCCGCCGCGCCCCGGGCAACGCCTGCCTGAGCGGCCTCCAGCAGGACGTCGTCCCCGAGCCCTGGGCCGAACCCGGCCCGCCGGGACCGGTCAATCCGGAGTCGAAGGGCTGCGGCGCCGTCATGCGGTCGGCACCCTTCGGACTCACCGGCGCGTCGGCGGAGTCCGCCTTCCAACTCGCCTCCGTGTGCGCCCGGATGACGCACGGTCATCCCACGGGCTACTACTCCGCCGGCGCGCTCGCCGCGATCGTCAGGCACCTGACGGACGGGGAGTCGATCGAGGGTGCCGTCCTGCGCACCCTGCGCCTGCTGGCCCGGCACCCCGGCCACGAGGAGACGAGCACGGCCCTGCGGCGGGCACTCGACCTGGCGGAGGAGGGCGATCCCACCGCGGAGAAGGTGGAACGGCTCGGCGCCGGCTGGATCGCCGAGGAGGCCCTCGCCATCGGCGTCTACGCGGCCCTCGCACACACCGACGTCGAACGCGCCCTGCTCCTCGCGGTCAACCACTCCGGCGACAGCGACTCCACGGGCTCGATCTGCGGCAACCTCCTCGGCACCCGCCACGGCGACCACGGCCTCCCGCACACCTGGCTGCGGCAGGTGGAGGGCCGCGCCCGCATCGCCGCCCTCGCGGACGACCTCGCCGACGAGGCCGCCCGGGCCTGAGCCCCCGCGGGTTCCCCGGCCCGGACGGCCGGGAGCCCTCCTGACCAGGGCCGCCGCCGCTCTCCTGTGGCAGGCTGGACGGGTACGCGACACCCACGAAGGGAGTCACCCCATGGCCGTGGAACCGCTGTCGCAGAAGGAGATCGCGGACCGCCTGTCCGAACTGCCCGGCTGGGCCGTCGACGGCGACCGCCTGACCCGCTCCTACCGGCTGCCCTCCCACTTCGCCGCGACCGCCCTGGTCGTCCATGTCGCGCGGATCCAGGACGAACTCGACCACCATTCGGACCTCACCCTCGGCTACAACACCGTCTCCCTCGCGGTGAACACCCACAGCGTCGGCGGAGCCGTCACCGAACTGGACTTCGAGCTGGCGCGGAGGGTGGAGGAGGTGGTGGGCGGACACGGGGCGGGTTGAGGCATCCGGCATACAACGTGGCGCATATTGCATACAGTCGGCGGGTCGAACGGGGGCGTGCGTGCTGGACTACGACGAGGAAGCCGAGCGCTACGACGTCTCGCGCGGCGGCGAACCCCGCGCGGCCGCCGCGGCGGAGGCCGTCCTCGGTCTGCTGCCGCCCGGAGTGCGCAGTGTGCTGGACGTCGCCTGCGGCACGGGCATCGTCACCCGCCGGCTCGCGGCCGGACCCGGTGCCCCGCGCGTGACGGGCGTCGACCTGTCGCCCGTGATGGCCCGGCACGCCGCCGCCCGGCTGCCGGGCGCGATCGTGCGCGCCGACAGCCGCCGACTCCCCTTCCCGGACGCGCGGTTCGACGCCGTGAGCAGTGTGTGGCTGCTGCATCTCGTCGACGACGCCGGGGACGTGCGGCGGATCGTCGCCGAGTGCGCGCGGGTGCTGCGGCCGGGCGGTGTGTACGTCACCACGGTCGACAAAGGGGCCTCGCACAACGTGGGCAGCGACATCGACGGGGTCCTCGCCTCACGCCCGCGCCGTCCCGCGTCCGACGCCGCCGCGCTCGTCGAGTCGTACGCCGTGGGCTGCGGCCTGGTCCCGGCGGGGCAGGCCCGTTTCGCCGGGCGGGGACAGGGGCGCAGCCCGCGCCGGGCGATCGCCGACCTCAGACGAGGGTGGTTCGTCACCCTGCCGCCCGGAGACCCGCTCGCCGACGAGTTCGAGGCCCGCCTCGCGGCCCTGCCCGACCAGGAACGGCCGCGCCCGGAACCGCAGTTCACCCTGCGCGCGTTCCGCAAGCCGGCGGCCGAACTGGCCGAAAGACACGGCAACGTGGCCGAACCCCGCGGCGACTGAGAGTGCGGAACCCGTCCGTCCTCTCTGGAGGTTCGTCCCGTGCAGCACCCGCACAAGCACCGCAGACGCCGAGCCCTCCTGTCGGCGGCGACAGCGGCCGCGGCCCTCGTCGCCGCCGGCCTGACCGCGCTCGGCACCGGCACGTCCCCCACGCTCGAACTCACTCGCGCGGGAGGGGCCCCCATGGCCGCCACCGCCCGCCAGGTCGAGGCCCTCGACCGGGGCGTGGTCAGCGTCCACACCGACAGCGGCAACCTGGTCGGCTGGCGCTGGCTGGGCACCGACCCCGACAGTGTCTCCTTCAACGTCTACCGGGCCGGCACGAAGGTCAACTCGACCCCGATCACCGGCTCCACCACCTACTTCCACTCCGGCGCCCCGGCCCAGGCGGACTACACGGTCCGCGCGATCGTGGGCGGTGTCGAACAGGCCGACTCCGTCCACGCGATCCAGTTCCGCACCGGCTACAAGGACGTCCCGATCACCCCGCCGGCCGGCGGCACCACCCCCGACGGTGTCGCCTACACCTACGAGGCCAACGACGCGTCCGTGGGCGATCTCGACGGCGACGGCGCCCTGGACCTCGTCCTCAAGTGGCAGCCGACCAACGCCAAGGACAACTCGCAGTCGGGATACACCGGAAACACGATCGTCGACGGTATACGGCTGGACGGCACCCGTCTGTGGCGGGTCGACCTGGGCCGCAACATCCGTTCCGGTGCCCACTACACACAGTTCCAGGTGTACGACTACGACGGCGACGGCAAGGCCGAGGTGGCGATGAAGACCGCCGACGCCACGATCGACGGCACCGGCGCGGTGATCGGCAGCTCCTCCGCCGACCACCGCAACTCCAGCGGCTACGTCCTGTCCGGCCCCGAGTACCTGACCATGTTCAACGGCCAGACGGGCAAGGCGATGCAGAGCGTCGACTACGTCCCGGCCCGCGGCACGGTCTCGTCCTGGGGCGACTCGTACGGCAACCGCGTCGACCGCTTCCTCGCGGGGACCGCGTACCTCGACGGCTCCCGCCCCTCCCTGATCATGGCGCGCGGCTACTACACCCGCACCGTGATCGCCGCCTGGGACTGGCGTGGCGGCGCCTTCACCCGCCGCTGGACCTTCGACACCAACTCCTCCACCAACACCGGCAGGGGATACGACGGCCAGGGCTCCCACAGCCTCTCCGTCGGGGACGTCGACGGCGACGGCAAGGACGAGATCGTCTACGGCGCGATGGCGGTCGACGACAGCGGCAACGGCCTGTGGACGACGAAGACGGGCCACGGCGACGCCCAGCACCTCGGCGACCTCGACCCGTCCCACGCCGGCCTGGAGTACTTCAAGGTCTCGGAGTCGAGCAGCCAGCCCGCCGAGCTGTACATCAACCCGGCCAACGGCACCGTCAACTGGCAGCTCGCCGCCTGCTGCGACAACGGCCGAGGCGTCGCCGGCGACATCTGGGCGGGCAACGACGGGGCCGAGGTGTGGTCCGCCTCCGACTCCTCCGTCCGCGACGAGGCGGGCGCGACGAAGGGCCGCGAACCGTCCTCCGTCAACTTCCTGTCCTGGTGGGACGCCGACACCACCCGTGAACTCCTCGACGGCACCCACATCGACAAGTACGGCACCTCCTCCGACACCCGCCTGCTGACCGGCTCCGGCGTCCACTCCAACAACAGCACCAAGGCGACGCCCTCCCTGTCCGGGGACATCCTCGGCGACTGGCGCGAGGAGGTCGTCTGGCCCACCACCGACAACACCGCCCTCAGGATCTACTCGACCCCGTACGAGACGACGACGAGGATCACGACCCTCCTGCACGACACGATGTACCGCACGGGCCTGGCCTGGCAGAACACCGCCTACAACCAGCCCCCGCACCCGAGCTTCTTCATCGGCAACGGCATGGCCACGGCACCCAGGCCGACGGTGTACACCCCCTGACAAGGGCGTGACGAGGCCCCGCCCGACATCGGACGGGGCCTTTTCGCGGTCGTGCGGCAGATCAGTTCAGGGCCTTGGTGCTGAACCGGATCGTCCGGTTGGCCGGTACCGGGTCACGCCACCGTGCAGCTCTGCTCGCCCAGCTTGAACGCCGTGGGTTTCGTGTTCGAGCCCGTCCAGGTGCCCGTGAAGCCGAAGCTCACGGACGAGCCGGATGCCACGTTGGCGTTCCAGGCGACGTTCTTCGCGGTCAACGCCGCACCCGACTGGGTGTAGTCGGCGTTCCAGAGCTGGGAGACCGTCTGCCCGTTGGGGAAGGACCAGTTGAGGCTCCAGCCCGACCACGCGCTCGTGCCCGTGTTGGCGAGTGTCACGTCCGCCTGGAAGCCGCCGGACCACTGGTTGGTGATCGTGTACGTCACCGCGCAGGCACCGGTCGGGGTGGGATCCGTACCGCCGCCGTCGCCGCCCCCGCTTCCGCCGCCGCTGGTGTCGGAGGTGTCGCCGTAGATGACACCCCGGCCGTTCGTCGACACGTACACCCGCCCGTAGACCCGCGGGTCACCGGTGATCGCCGCGCCCGTCCAACCCCACTGGTGGGCATCGTCGTTGATGCGCGTCCAGGTCGCGCCCTTGTCGGTCGAGCGGAAGACGCCCCGCACACCGGCGATCTTCGCGCTGGTGTAGAGCGTCTGGTACGAGGCACCCGTCGCCGCCTTCCCGAAGCCGATGGTGTCGGCCTGTTCGACCGTCGACAGCTTGGTGAAGGTGGCGCCGGAGTCGGTGGAGTGCCACAGCCCGTACGCCCCGTCGCTCGCCCCGCCGGCCAGCCACACGTCGCCCTTCGTGCCGGGCAGCGCCTTGAAGCGCACGCTGTCACCGCTGGGCAACCCCGTCGCCGCGGACGCCGCGAAGGTCGCCCCGCCGTCGGAACTGACGTAGAACTTCCCGGACTTGAAGCCGTAGAAGGTCTTCGGGTCGACCCGGTCCGACTCCACGATCGCGCCGGACGGAATGCCGCTCGACGCCGCCCACGACGAACCGAATCCCGTCGTGTACTGCACGCCCGTACCCGCCGGACTCCACACGAACCGGCTGCCGTCCGCCGCCGCGGCCACCGTCCCGCCGCCGCTCACCCCCGAAGGGTCCGACCCCGCGAACCAGTTGGCTCCGTTGTCCGTCGAGAACGCCACATGCGGGCCCGAGTCCAGATTGCCGACCCGGACCACCGTGTTCGGGTTGGCCTCGGCGTAGTCGAGGCTGGTGGTCGTCGTGAAGTTCGGGGAGGTGAACATCATCGACGGCACCTTCGTCAGATCCGTGTGCCGGAAACCGCCCACGTCACCGAGCGCGCTGAGCAGCGGCGCACCCGTCGGGGGAGAGGCGAGGTCGTTGACCGCCGTCTCCTCCAGCCCCTGCACCATCGGCTTGACGGTGAACTGGCTTCCGCTGTCCCAGTTGGTGAGGTTCTCCGTGCCGTAGATCGTCGCGCCCGTCCCGTACATCATGCGGGCGGAGTTGAACGGGTCGATCTCCAACGCCTCGGTCATCCAGCCGAGTTTGGGCGTCTGCTCGGGCGGCGACGGGTTCGCACCCCAGGTCAGCCACGGCGACGACGAGACGTCCATGGTGAACCGGTTCGAACGGTTCGGATACGACGTGTAGTCCCACGCCCTGGTCCAGGTCCCGCCGCTGTCCGTGGAGCGGAAGATCTGGGTGTCGGGCCACCAGGAACTGTATGCGGTCGCCATGACGGTGCCGGGCTTCTGCCGGTCGACCGTCAGCCCGCTGAAGCCGTAGTAGGTGTCGGCCTCCGCCACCGGGCTGATGTCCGTCCAGGTGCCGGTCGCCGTCGCATACCGGAACAGCCGGCCCTTGCCGCCGTCGTACGGACCGCCCTTGTCGCTGTATGCGATGTACAGATAGCCGTTGACGGTATCCAGTACACCCTTGTGTGCCAGGTAGCCCGTCGGCTGCCCCGCCACCCGCGACCAGGTCGCCCCGGCGTCCGTCGACCGGTACACCGCGTTGTCCTTGTCGGCGACCCCGACGTAGATCGTCTTCGTCGCCGTCCCCGACGTGCCCGTCGACTCGTCGAAGGTGACCCAGACGATCCCCTGGTTGTCGCTCGCATACCCGCTGGTGTCGCTGGGATCCTGTACATAGTTGCCGACATTCGGGAAGTTGCTCACCTGCGACCAGGTGACCCCCGAGTCCGTCGACCGCCACAGCCCCTTGCCGCTCGGCGCGCCCAGGTACAGCACGCTGTTCCTGTTCGGGTCGACCGCGAGCCGCTCGCCCATGCCCCGGCCGGGCATGTTCCCGCCCAGCTTGAAGGGGAGGTCCGTCTTCTGCCAGGCGGCGCCCCGGTCACCGGACCGGAGGACGGCGCCGTTGCCGGGGTCCCAGCTGTTGGTGTACGTACCGACCGCCGCGTACACCTTGTTCGGGTCCACGGGATCGGAGGCCAGGCTCACCACGCCCGTGTGCCCCCAGTCCGTCCAGCCGACGGAGTCCAGCAGCGGCGTCCACGTCCTGCTCGGCTCCTCCCAGCGGTAGGCACCGCCGATGTCGGTGCGCGCGTAGGCGAGGTTCTTCTCCTTGCGGTTGAAGACGATGCCCGGCACGAAGCCGCCGCCGTCGATCCGGGCGTTCTTCCAGGTGTACGACTCCGCGGCAAGCGTCGCCTTCGGGGCCGCGTCGGCGGCCAGCGCGGGCGGGCTGCCGGCGAGCAGGCCGGCGGCGAGCGCCAGCACCGCCGTCAGAATGCGCTTTCTTCGCACGGTGGGGGTCCTTCCTCGCGAAGCCATGTGTGCGGGGGGAGGTGCGGGACGTGCGACGTGCGGGATGTGCGACCACCGGGCGGCCCCCCATGCGGGAAGGGGCCGCCCGGCGCGGTACGCGGAGCGTTAGCGGGGACTTATTCGAGGAGCTCCGCGTACGAACCCATGGCCAGGGCGATGTCCGCCTGGGCCCAGAACCGGTGGTACGTGAACACGGGCGCGGCACCGCCCGCGAGATAGCTCTCGATCTTCGACCAGGCCGGGTCGTTCCGGTAGAAGGAACGCAGCGAGGTGAAGGTCGAGGAGGAGTTGATCGTGTCGCCGTTCGGCATCTTCCCGCTCCAGCCGCTCGGGACGTACACGCCGTCGTCGAAGCGGTTGTAGTCGGCGCGGGTCTCGGGGACCGCGATGCCGAGGGCGTCCTGGTAGTTGGTCCACATGCCGTCCAGGAGCGCCTTGGCGGTCGTCCTCGCCTCCGTGTCACCGGACCTGGCGGCGTAGTACGTCAACGTCTTGGCGTACGCGGCGGCCACACCCACGTCGTTGGTGTAGTCGGCGACGGTGACGTGAAGTCCCGTGTTCGCGCCGGGACTCGACGCGTTCCAGGTGTCGGGCTGGCCCGACCACTGGAGGGTGGAGGGGATCAGGAAGGTGCCGTCCGGGTTGATCGTGGTCTTGGACAGCGCCCAGTCGACCCACTTGTCGAGGACCGTCTTGGCCTGTGCGTTCCCCGTCTGCTGGTAGTACTCGGCGACCCGCTCCATCGACCACGCCTGGAACCCGAACCACTGGTTGGACGGCGGGTCGTGGTAGACGGGCTGCTGGTCGTAGTACATGCCGTAGAAGGTCGACGTGCCGGACGGGGGAGTGGAGTAGCGGCCGGCCCAGCTGTTCGTCGCGCCGCCCGCGATGGCGCCCTCGCTGGACTGCAGCCAGCGGTAGAACTCCAGCTGCCGGGTGAGGGACGTGGCCCAGTCGGCCTGCCCCGTCGCCGACTTGGGCTTGAGGTCGGCGTAGCTGCTCAGCGCGTAGGCGGCCAGGGGGTTCTGGTAGCCGCCGTGGGTATGGCTGGAGCCGATGCGCCAGGCCCAGCCGGCGCTGGTGTCCGTGGCGCCGCCCCAGGCGTAGTACCAGGACAGCAGGTAGTGCGAGGCGTTCTTGCCGGTGCCGGCCGCGCACGCGGTCGGACCGACACAGTTGCCGATCTTCTTGAAGTACTTGTCGTACATCGCATACCGCAGATAGTCGCCCATCTTCGCGGCCTTGCCGACGGTCGCCGAAACGTCACCGCCCTTGCCCTGCGCCGTCGCCCAGACGTCCGCCCAGTACGCCGCCTGCACTGCCCGCGCGTCGGCGTCCGGAGCGTTGGTGTACTTCCACTGCTTGGCGTAGGAGGAGTCGCCCGTGAACAGGTCCAGGTACCCGTTCGTGCCGCCGTACGTGAAGGCGTCGCAGGTCGGCTGCGGAACCGTCTCCCACACCGACTCCTGCGCACCGCGCTGGAAGGTGTTGATGTACGACGGCCCGGTCGCGGTCGGGCCGGCCTCGCACTTGCCGGGCTCGTTGCCGTAGCCGTAGACGTTGTCGACGTCCTGCAGCCAGTGCATACCGTAGACGTCGTCCGTGCTGTATGCGGTCTTCAGTTCACCGGCTATCGGATCCGATCCCACCGACACCCCGGTGTCCAGCCGCGCCGGATACTCGTTCGGCGTGTCCAGCTCCGGCGCGTACGTCGCCGGCTTCGACGCGTTGTAGAACGAGTTCGTCGGCTGGTCGGCGTGGGTGGGGATCATGTACTTCTCCATGAGGTCCCACGCGCCGTTGAACCTGGTCCAGTCGCCGGTGATCCTGCCGTACATGGCCTGCAGCCAGAGAAGGTAGCTGTAGGCCTCGGACGTGGTCTCGTGGCCCTGGTCCGGCGCCTCGACGATCAGCGTCTCCACCGAGTGGTACGGGATGCCCTCGGGGGAGAAGTAGCCGTTCGCCGGGTTGGTGATCTTGCCGTACAGGTCCAGGAACCGCGCGTCGTACACCTTGCTGCCGGCGATCTCGGTGACCGTGACCGACGCCTTCGCGTGTCCGGTGGCCGTCGACTCGAAGACGGCCGCGCCGGTGCCGGAGGCGTTCGCGGTGACGGTGACCTTCTGGGCGGTGCTCCAGTTCGACGGAGTGAAGGTGAGGGAGGCGCCACCGGTCACCGTCAGACCCGCGTTGCCGCTGGTACGGGCGGTCGTGACGGTCACGCTGGCCGACGGCTGGGTCGACAGCTTCAGCTCGTACGTGCCCGTCCCGCCCTGCTGCACGGCGAGCTGGTTGGTGGAGGCGACCACGGCCGGTCCCGAGGCGACCGTGATGCCGACCGGCGTCGACGACGCCGACGCGCCCAGACTGTCGTAGGCCTTGGCCACCAGCGAGTGGCCGCCCACGGACAGACCGGAGGCCGACAGGGTGTACGGCGAGCTCGTGTCCGTGCCCAGCAGGGTCGTGTCGTCGTAGAACTCGACCTTGGTGATGGTCGCGTTGTCGGCGGCCGCGGCGGTCGCCGCGAGCGGCACCGCGTCGCCCTGGGTGTAGACGGCGCCCGCGGCCGGGCTGGTCAGCACGGTGGCCGGCGGCTGGTGCGCGCCGACGCAGGTGGTGCCGTTGATCGCGAAGCTCGTGGGCGCGGTGTTGGTGCCGCTGTAGGTGAACTGCGCGCCCGTGCTCACCGCGGCACCCGCCGCGATGGTCCCGTTGTAGGTGGCGTTGTTCACCGTGATCTGCTGACCGGACTGCGACCAGGTCCCGTTCCAGCCGTTCGTCAGCTTCTGGTTGCCGGTGTAGGCGTACGTCAGGGTCCAGCCGCTGATGGGGTCGGTACCGCGGTTGGTGAGGGTGAGGTCGGCGGTGAAACCGGAGCCCCAGTCATTGGTCCTGTAGTCCACGCTGCACTGAGGTGCCGCCGCGTGAGCGGTGGTCGGGAGCGTGCCGAGCATGGCGAGAGGAAGCGCGAGGGCCGCGACGACGGCGGTCCACAGGCGCCGCGCCGCGCGACGTCTGCGTACGGGATGCATGGTTCCGGTTCCTCCTTGCGGCTCTGGACGGTGGGGGAGGAGCAACAAGCCCTGAACCAGTGGGAGCGCTCCCATAGTGGGGAAAGGGGTGAAGGCGGTCAAGGTGCTTGAAGAGTCGAAAACATTCGACGCGAGAAGTTGAGGGAAAGTCAGTGACGCCCCTGTTCTTTGCCTGCACTTGGCGCTAACTTCGAGACACCAGTGGGAGCGATTCCATCAGTCGACGCGTCCGTCACGACGCGCTGAGCTGCAAGGAGTCGCTCATGCGACACCCCCCTCGTTCACTCTTTTTAGCCGTCGCCGGCACGGTCGCCCTCGGGACGGGCGTGACCCTGCCGGTCATGACGGCACACGGAGCCACGCCCGCGTGCACGGTGGAGTACTCCGTCACCGGCCAGTGGGACGCCGGCTTCCAGGGTGCCGTGAGAATCACCAACAACGCGGCCGCCGTGAGCGGTTGGACCCTGACCTTCGACTTCGCGAACGGCCAGCAGGTCACCCAGGGCTGGAGCGCCAAGTGGTCCCAGTCGGGTACCACGGTCTCCGCGGCGAACGAGAGCTGGAACGGCTCGCTCGGCACCGGCGCGAGCGTCGACGCGGGCTTCATCGCGTCGAAGGGCGCCACCAACTCCGTGCCGACGAAGTTCAGGCTCAACGGCACCACCTGCAACGTCGACGACGGATCGACTCCCACGCCGACCCCCACCACCCCGCCCGACACCGGTGACGCACCCCCCGCACTCCACGTGTCCGGCAACAAGCTCGTGGACGCCGACGGCCGCACCCGCAGGCTGCTCGGCGTGAACCGGTCCGGCGGCGAGTTCATGTGCGTCCAGGGCCGCGGCATCTGGGACGGCCCGGTCGACGACGCGTCCGTGCGGGCGATCGCCGACTGGAACGCGAACACGGTCCGCATCCCGCTCAACGAGGAGTGCTGGCTGGGCCTGTCGAACATCGACGCCGCCTACGGCGGCACGAACTACGTCAACGCCGTCAGGGATCTGGTGGCCCGCGTCGAGGCGCACGGCATGACACCCGTCGTCGAACTGCACTGGACCTACGGCCAGTACACCGGCAACTCGGCCGGCTGCTCGGACGTGCACGCCAGTTGCCAGAAGCCGATGCCCGACATGCAGTACACACCGTCGTTCTGGACGTCGGTCGCGAACACCTTCAAAAGCGACCAGGCCGTCGTGTTCGACCTGTTCAACGAGCCCTACCCGGACCGCGCGACCTCCACGACCACTCAGGCGTGGCAGTGCTGGCGGGACGGCGGTACCTGCCCCGGCATCGGGTACGAGGTCGCCGGTATGCAGGATCTCGTCGATTCCATACGGTCGACCGGCGCCCGGAACGTGATCCTCGCCGGCGGGATCGCCTACTCCAACGACCTCACCCAGTGGCTGACGTACAAGCCCACCGACCCGACCGGCAATCTCGCCGCGGCCTACCACGTCTACAACTTCAACTCCTGTGCGAGCGAGAGCTGCTGGAACTCCACGCTCGCCCCCGTCGCCGCCCAGGTGCCGCTCGTGGCGGGCGAGATCGGGGAGAACACCTGCTCGCACGCGTTCGTCGACCAGGTCATGAAGTGGTTCGACGACCGGGAGCTCTCGTACCTGGGCTGGACCTGGAACACCTGGGACTGCTCGTCGGGCCCGTCCCTGATCTCCAGTTACGACGGGACCCCCACCGTGTACGGCACCGGGCTGCGCGACCACCTGCGCGCCCTCGACGGATAGGCGCCATCGGCAGCAAGGGACGTCAGGAACGGACAGAACGGACAACACCCGCGACGGACAAGGAAACCCGCACTCATGAGCCGTAGCAGAACAGCGATGCTCGCCGCGCTGGCGCTGGTCGCCGGCGCCTCCGGGACGGCACTCGCGGTGGTCCCGGGGGACCCGGGCATCGCCGCCATCCCGTGCACCGTCGCCTACACGGTGCAGAACCAGTGGGACACCGGCTTCACCGCCAACGTCACCGTGACCAACAACTCGGCCGCGAAGACGAGTTGGTCGGTGAAGTGGGCGTACGCCGGCAACCAGCAGATCACCAACGGCTGGAACGCGAAGATCACCCAGTCCGGTACGGCCGTCACCGCCAACAACGAGACCTACAACGGGACGTTGCCGAACGGCGGTTCGGTCAGCTTCGGGTTCCAGGCCTCCTACAGCGGCACCAACGCGGTGCCGACCACGTTCACGCTCGACGGGGTCACCTGCAACGTCGACAGCGGAGGCGGCACGCCCACCGACCCCGGCACCCCGACCGACCCGGGCACCCCGTCCACCAAGGTCGACAACCCCTACGCGGGCGCCAAGGTGTACGTGAACCCGGAATGGTCGGCGAAGGCCGCCGCGGAGACGGGTGGCTCCCGTATCTCCAACCAGCCCACCGGTGTCTGGCTCGACCGGATCGCCGCCATTGAGGGCGTCGGCAGCGGCATGGGCCTGCGCGACCACCTCGACGCGGCCCTCGCCCAGAAGGGCAGCGGCGAGGAGGTCGTCCAGCTGGTCGTCTACGACCTGCCCGGACGTGACTGCGCCGCCCTCGCCTCCAACGGCGAGCTCGGCCCGACGGAGATCGACAAGTACAAGACGCAGTTCATCGACCCGATCGCGGCGATCCTCGCGGACAGCAAGTACGCCTCGCTGCGGATCGTCACCACCATCGAGATCGACTCGCTGCCGAACCTGGTCACCAACACCGGCAGCCGGCCCACCGCCACCGCGGCCTGCGACACCATGAAGGCCAACGGCAACTACGTGAAGGGCGTCGGCTACGCGCTCGACAAGCTCGGCGCGATCCCCAACGTCTACAACTACATCGACGCCGGTCACCACGGCTGGCTCGGCTGGGACGACAACTTCGCTCCCGCCGCCCAGCTCTTCTACGAGGCCGCCAACGCGGAAGGGGCGACTGTAGACGATGTACACGGCTTCATCACCAACACGGCGAACTACAGCGCCCTGAAGGAGAACAACTTCACCATCAACGACTCCGTCAACGGCACCTCCGTACGGCAGTCGAAGTGGGTGGACTGGAACCGGTACGTCGACGAACTGTCGTACGCGCAGGCCTTCCGCACCCAGCTGGTGTCCACCGGCTTCCGGTCGACCATCGGCATGCTGATCGACACCTCCCGCAACGGCTGGGGCGGCACCGCACGGCCCACCGGTCCGGGCGCCACGACCAGCGTCGACACGTACGTCGACGGGGGCCGCTACGACCGCCGTATCCACATCGGCAACTGGTGCAACCAGTCCGGCGCCGGCCTCGGCGAGCGCCCGCAGGCCGCCCCGGCCGCCGGGATCGACGCGTACGTGTGGATGAAGCCGCCGGGCGAGTCCGACGGCTCCAGCTCCGCCATCCCGAACGACGAGGGCAAGGGCTTCGACCGCATGTGCGACCCGACGTACACGGGCAACCCCCGCAACGGCAACAACATGTCGGGTGCCCTGGCGGGCGCCCCGCTGTCCGGGCACTGGTTCTCGGCCCAGTTCCAGCAGCTGATGCAGAACGCCTACCCGCCGCTGTAGGAACCGGCGCGCGGTTCCGTCCGGCTGCTCCCGTGCTCGGGGAGCGGCCGGACACGGCGGAACCTGGGACCGGCGGAGGGATTTTTTTGCCGTCCCGGCAACAGGAATGGCCCTCGCGCGGTGCGTCGGCGCACGCTGACGGCACACCGGACGAGAGGCTGACCACCATGGCGCACCACCCGCACGAGCACCGGCACGAGCCCCGGCAGGACGAGCACACCTGCGAGCACCGGCACGAAGTCGGGCACCAGCACGAAGGCGAGCACAAGCACCAGCACGGCCACCGTCACGGCCACGGCCACGGCCACGACACCGACATCGACTGGGCGGCGATGGCCCCGCACCTCGAAGCGCAGGCCGAACTGTTCACGCCCCTGTACGAGCGGGCCCTGGCCTGGCTCGGCAAGGAGGTGACCGAGCCGGGGCTGATCGTCGACGCGGGCAGCGGTCCCGGGGTCGTCTCCTGTCTGTTCGCCGAGACCTTCCCCGGCGCCAGGGTCCTGGCGGTCGACGGCTCCGAACCGCTGCTGGAGCGGGCCGGCGAGCGGGCCGCCCGACTCGGGTACGCCGACCGATTCGGCACCCTCGCCGGTGAACTCCCGGAAGTCCTCGGGGAGTTGGACTACCCGGCCGATCTGCTGTGGGCGGGCCGCAGTCTGCACCACCTGGGCGACCAGCGGGCCGCCCTCGCCGCCTTCGCGGAACGGCTGGCACCCGGCGGAACGCTGGCGATCATGGAAGGGGGTCTGCCGCCCCGGTTCCTGCCGCGCGACATCGGCATCGGCCGTCCCGGCCTGGAGTCGCGGCTCGACGCGCTGCAGGAGGAGTGGTTCGCGCAGATGCGGGCCGACCTGCCCGGATCGGTCGAGGTGACCGAGGACTGGCCGGCGCTGCTCGGCTCCGCCGGGCTGAAGCACTCCCGCAGCCGCAGCTTCCTGCTCGACCTGCCCGCACCCGCCTCCGACCGGGCCCGTGCCTACGTCACCGATTCTCTGTCCCGGCTGCGCGACGTCCACGGCGACGCCCTGGACCCCGAGGACCGCGCCACGCTGGACCGGCTCCTCGACACCGACGACCCGGCGGGCGTGCGGCACAGGCCGGACGTGTTCGTCCTGGCGGCGCACACGGTGCATACGGCGGTGAAGCCCGCGTAGCCGCACCGCTGAGCGAAGGGGCGTGACCGCTGGCCACGCCCCTTGCATCACCTCACCTCGCCCGCGCCGGGTCCGGGCTCAGCCGATGTCGAACGTCGACGGGTCCGGGCCGATCCGCCGGTCCTCGTTCAGCGCGCTGATCGCCGCCAGGTCCTCGGTGTCCAGGCTGAAGTCGAACACCTCGATGTTCTCCTTGATCCGCGACGGCGTCACCGACTTCGGGATCACCACGTTGCCGATCTGGAGGTGCCAGCGCACCACGACCTGGGCCGGGGTGCGGTTGTGCTTCTGGGCGATCGCGACGATCGCCGGGACCTCCAGCAGGCCCTTGCCCTGCCCCAGCGGCGACCAGGCCTCGGTGGCGATGCCCTGCTCCGCGTGGAACTCGCGCAGCGCGTGCTGCTGCAGATGCGGGTGGAGCTCGATCTGGTTGACCGCCGGGACGACCGCGGTCTCGTCGATCAGCCGCCGAAGCTGCTCGACGGGGAAGTTGGAGACGCCGATCGCCTTGACCCGGCCGTCGGCGTACAGCTTCTCGAACGCCTTGTACGTGTCGACGTACTTGTCCCGGGCCGGCAGCGGCCAGTGGATGAGGTACAGGTCGACGTGGTCCAGGCCCAGCTTCGCCAGCGAGGTGTCGAACGCGCGCAGCGTCGCGTCGTAGCCCTGGTCGGCGTTCCAGAGCTTGGTGGTGAGGAAGACGTCCTCGCGGGGCACGCCGGAGGCGGCGATCGCCTTGCCGGTGCCCTCTTCGTTGCCGTAGATCGCCGCTGTGTCGATGCTGCGGTACCCGGCCTCCAGCGCGGTGGAGACCGCCCGCTCCGCCTCGTCGTCCGGCACCTGCCAGACGCCGAAGCCCAGCTGGGGCATCTTCACGCCGTTGTTGAGGATGATCGGGGGGACCTTGCTGCTCACGAGCTCTCGATCCTTCGGTTGTCCGTCAAGTGGTACTGACATCGTCAACGATCACAGGCCGTGATGCATTCCTGACTCCGGAATTCACGCCCTCAGAGCTTCACGCCCGGAGCTCTACGTCCGGTACAGCGCGTCCACCTCGTTCGCGTACGCGTTCTCGATCGCCTTGCGCTTCAGCTTCAGCGACGGCGTGAGCAGCCCGTGCTCCTCGGTGAACGGCTGGGCCAGGATACGGAACGTGCGGATCGACTCGGCCTGCGAGACCAGCGTGTTCGCGGCCACCACGGCCCGGCGCACCTCCGCCTCCAGATCCGGGTCCCGCACCAGCTCGGCGGGCGTCAGCTGCGGCTTGCCGCGCATCTGCAGCCAGTGCTCCACGGCCTCGTGGTCGAGGGTGACCAGGGCGGCGACGAACGGCCGGTCGTTGCCGACGACGATGCACTGGCCGACCAGCGGATGGTCGCGCACCCGCTCCTCCAGCAGCCCCGGGGAGACGCTCTTGCCGCCGGAGGTGACGAGGATCTCCTTCTTGCGGCCGGTGATGGTGAGATAGCCGTCCTCGTCGAGGGAGCCCAGGTCGCCGGTGGCCAGCCAGCCGTCGTGCAGGGTCTCGTCGGTGGCCTTGGGGTTGTTGAGGTAGCCCTGGAACACGTTGTCGCCGCGCAGCCAGATCTCCCCGTCGTCCGCGATGTGCACGGTCATGCCGGGGATGGGCTGCCCGACGGTGCCGTAGCGGGTGCGGCCGGGCGGGTTGGCGGTCGCCGCCGCCGTCGACTCGGTCAGTCCGTACCCCTCGTAGACCTGCACGCCCGCGCCCGCGAAGAACAGCCCGAGCCGGCGGTCCATCGCCGAACCGCCCGACATCGCGTGCCGCACCCGGCCGCCCATCGCCGCGCGCACCTTCGCGTAGATGACCTTGTCGAAGAACTGGTGCTGCATCCGCAGCCCCGCCGACGGGCCCGGCCCGGTGCCCCACGCCTTCGCCTCCACCGCCTCCGCGTACGCCGTGGCCACCTCGACGGCCTTCTCGAACGGCCCCGACCTGCCCTCCCGTTCGGCCTTGCGGCGGGCCGCGTTGAACACCTTCTCGAAGATGTACGGCACGGCCAGGAAGAACGTCGGCCGGAACGCCGCCAGGTCGGGCAGCAGGGCGGCCGCGTGCAGCTGGGGCTGATGGCCGAAACGGACCTTGCCGCGGATCGCGGCGATCTGCACCATCCGCCCGAAGACATGCGCGAGCGGCAGGAACAGCAGGGTCGCCGCCTCGTCGCCCTTGCGCGAGTGGAACACCGGCTCCCAGCGTTCGATGACCGTGTCCGCCTCGAACATGAAGTTGCCGTGCGAGATCACACAGCCCTTGGGGCGGCCCGTGGTGCCCGAGGTGTAGATGACCGTGGCGACCGAGTCGGGCGTGACCGCCTCCCGGTGCCGGTGCACCACCTCGTCCTCGACGGAGGCGCCGGCGTCGTACAGCTCCTGCACGCAGCCCTCGTCGAGCTGCCACAGCTGCCGCAGCCGGGGCAGCCGGTCGATGACGGTGGCGATCGTCATCGCGTGGTCCTCGTGCTCCACGACCGCGGCCGTGCACTCCGCGTCGTACAGCATCCAGAAGCACTGCTCCGCCGACGACGTCGGATACACCGGCACCACCTGCGCGCCGACCGTCCACAGCGCGTAGTCGAACAGCGTCCACTCGTAGCGGGTGCGGGACATGATCGCGACCCGGTCGCCGAACCGGACGCCCTGAGCGAGCAGGCCCTTCGCGAGCGCGAGGACCTCGTCGCGGAACTCGGCGGCGGTCACGTCCCGCCACTCGCCGTGTTCGTCCTTGCGGCCGAGTGCCACGTACCGCGGGTCCTCCTGGGCGTGCCGGAAGACGACGTCGGCCAGACCGCCGACCGGCGGTGCCAACGCCAACGGAGGGTTGGTGAACTCGCGCAAACCCAGCACCCCGCCTCTCATGGCCGCAGCGCCGTGAAAGCTACCCCACCCCCGGACGGTCCGGGAGGGGGCCGGAAACGGAACGATGCTCTCGTCTGCGCTGGTCAGTGCCGGAAAATGGCCTCACATGGGGAAGGGTCGGACAGAAAACCGACGGTTCAGCAAGTTTCGGTGCCGTAATCTCCACCGAATCCGCCCGCCGCGCTTACGCGCCCCGCTTCCTCCCCACGAGGCCCATGGACGGTTCCCCGCCCTCTCCTCGGACAGCGCCGCGGCGGCGGATTCCGTCACTCCGGTATGCAACCACTCCGGTATGCAACGTGCCGTGTTTTGTATGCGCACCCCCCGTTGCCGGCGCGGGCGGCCGTCTCAGCCCCGCTCCCCGCCTTCCCGTGAACCGTCCCGCCTCCCGCCCCTCGCCGCCGGCCGCCGTTGCAGACGATCCCCGCCCGCCAGGATCGCCGCCGCCAGTGCGTCCGCCGCCCCCTGGGCCGCTGTGCGCTGTCGCCCGTGCACCAGGACGAAGTCGACCCGGCCCAGTTCCGGCAGTCCTGCCCGGTCCGGGACGCGCACCAGTCCCGGCGGGATGAGGCCGCGCGAGTGTGCCATCACGCCGAGGCCGGCCCGGGCCGCGGCGATCAGCCCGTTGAGGCTGCCGCTCGTGCACACGATCCGCCAGGCGCGCCCCTGCCGTTCCAGCGCCTCGAAGGCCAGGGCGCGGGTGATGCCCGGCGGCGGGAAGACGATCAGCGGCACCGGGCGCTCGGGGTCCGGGCGGAGCCGCTCGGCGCCGATCCACACCAGGTCGTCGTGCCAGACCAGCTCGCCGCGCGGGTCCTCGGGGCGCCGTTTGGCGAGGACCAGGTCGAGTTTTCCGGCGGCCAGGTGTTCGTGCAGGGTGCCGGACAGTTCCACGGTCAGTTCGAGGTCGACCTCGGGGTGGTCGTACCGGAAGCCCTCCAGGATCTCCGGCAGCCGGGTCAGGACGAAGTCCTCGGAGGCGCCGAAGCGCAGTCGGCCGCGCAGTCGCGTGCCGGTGAAGAAAGCGGTTGCCTGCTCGTGCACCTCCAGGATCCGGCGCGCGAAGCCGAGCATCGCCTCGCCGTCCTCCGTGAGTTCCACGGAGTGCGTGTCCCGGGTGAACAGGGCCCGCCCGGTGGCGTCCTCCAGCCGCCGTACGTGCTGGCTGACGGTGGACTGACGCAGCCCGAGCCGGCGCGCGGCCTGCGTGAAACTCAGTGTCTGGGCGACCGCGAGGAAGGTCCGCAGATGCGAGGGATCGTACACAGTCGGCACTGTACTGGTCATCGCATACCGCGATCACAGTCAGAGCGGTATGACGGATTCCCGATCACGGAACGGAGGAGGACGATGGAGAGGGGCCCTCCGGCCCCCGACGCACCCCCATCGAACGTACGTGGAGCACCGTGAAACGCCTGCAGTGGCCCAGCCGGATGCCGGTCGACCCCTACATCCTGCTGTTGCTCGGGACCGTCGGGTTCGCGGCACTGTTCCCGGCCCGCGGCGCCGCCGCGGACGTCGCCTCCGGGGCGTCCACGGCCGCCATCGCCTTCCTCTTCTTCCTGTACGGCGCCCGCCTCTCCACCCGCGAGGCACTCGACGGCCTCAGGCACTGGCGGCTGCACAGCACCGTCCTCGTCTGCACCTTCGTCGTCTTCCCGCTGCTGGGTCTCGCCGCCCGCGGGCTCGTGCCGGTGTTCCTCACCCAGTCGCTCTACCAGGGGCTGCTCTTCCTCACCCTCGTCCCGTCGACCGTCCAGTCGTCGATCGCCTTCACCTCGATCGCCCGCGGGAACGTTCCTGCCGCGATCTGCGCGGGCTCCTTCTCCTCCCTGGTGGGCATCGTCGTCACCCCGCTGCTCGCGGCAGCCCTCCTCGGCAGCAGCGGGGGAGGCTTCTCGGCCGACTCACTCGTGAAGATCGTGCTGCAGCTGCTGGTGCCGTTCGCCGCGGGGCAGGTGCTGCGCCGCTGGATCGGCGCCTTCGTCGCCCGGCACAGGAAGGTGCTCGGACTGGTCGACCGCGGCTCGATCCTGCTGGTCGTCTACACCGCGTTCAGCGAGGGCATGGTCCAGGGCATCTGGCACCGGGTGAGCCCCGTACGGCTCGGCGGGCTGCTCGTCGTCGAGGCCGTGCTGCTCGCGGTGATGCTCGCCCTGACCTGGTACGGCGGCAAGGCGCTGCGCTTCGGCCGGGAGGACCGGATCGCCATCCAGTTCGCCGGATCGAAGAAGTCCCTCGCCTCCGGACTGCCCATGGCGAGTGTTCTGTTCGGCGCGCACGCCTCCCTCGCCGTGCTGCCGCTGATGCTGTTCCACCAGATGCAGCTGATGGTGTGCGCGGTGATCGCCAAACGGCGGGCGCGCGATCCGCTGGAGGAGTCACCGGCGGCCGTCGCGCGGCGGACGTCGGCAGCGGTGTGAGACACCCGAACGCGACCGCCACGCGGGCCTGTTGATCCGGATGCCGGGTACGGAGGGCTCATGACGGATAACGTTCCGTCATGACCGCACCCCTCACGCTCGCCCCCGCACGCACCGCCCTCGTCCTCGTCGACCTGATGGACCGGATCGTCGCCCTGCCACTCGAACCCCGCAAGGGAACCGAAGTCCTCTCCGTCGCGGAGGAGTTGGCGGACGCCTTCCGCGCGGCCGGCGCCCTCGTCGTCCTCGTCCGCGTCGAACGCCCCGGCGTCGCCGAACAGCCGCCCGGCAGCGCACTCGTCCACGGACTGCTCGCTCAGGGCGACGTGGAGATCGTGAAGCGCACGATCGGCGCCTTCCAGGGCACCGGTCTGGACGAGGCGCTGCGCGCCCGCGGCGTCACCACCGTCGTGCTCGGCGGCATCGCCACCAACCTCGGCGTCGAGTCCACCGCCCGCGCCGCCGCAGACCTCGGTTACGACCTCGTCTTCGTCGAGGACGCCATGGCCGCCCTCACCGAGGCCGAGCACGAGGCGTCGGTGAAGCTGGACTTCCCCCGCCTCGGCACGGTCGTACGGGCGGGGCGGCTGCGCCTGGCGGCGGACTGAGGCGGGGCCCCGCGGCGCAGGGGGCGCTCCCCGCCGTTCGGGGCCCCGCCGCCGTGCCGCGGGGAGACCGGGTCACCCGCGGGCGGCCGCGGTCCGCAGGGCGATGCGGTCCTCACCCGCGTACACGTTCATGGAGCTGCCCCGCAGGAAGCCCACCAGCGTCAGCCCCGTCTCCGTGGCCAGGTCCACGGCCAGCGAGGACGGCGCCGAGACCGCCGCGAGCACCGGGATGCCCGCCATCACGGCCTTCTGCGCCAGCTCGAAGGACGCCCGCCCCGACACCAGCAGGATCGTGCGGGACAGGGGCAGGTCACCGTTCTGCAGGGCGCGGCCGACCAGTTTGTCGACCGCGTTGTGCCGGCCCACGTCCTCGCGTACGTCCAGCAGCTCGCCGTCCTCGGTGAACAGAGCCGCCGCGTGCAGCCCCCCGGTCCGGTCGAAGACCCGCTGGGCCGCGCGCAGCCGGTCGGGGAGGACCGCGAGCAGGTCGGCGTCGACGCGGACCGGGGGAGTGTCGGCGATGGGCCAGTGGGCCGTCGTCCGTACCGCGTCCAGGCTGGCCTTGCCGCACAGCCCGCAGGACGAGGTGGTGTACACGTTCCGCTCGAGGGTGATGTCGGGGACCGTGACGCCGGGGGACGTCTTCACGTCCACGACGTTGTAGGTGTTGGAGCCGTCGGCGGTCGCCCCCGCGCAGTAGACGATGTTCTGCAGATCGGATACGGCGGCCAGCACGCCCTCGCTGACCAGGAAACCGGCGGCCAGCGCGAAGTCGTCGCCCGGTGTGCGCATGGTGATGGCGAGCGGTTTGCCGTTGAGCCGGATCTCCATCGGTTCCTCGGCGACGAGGGTGTCCGGCCGGGTGGACACGGCCCCGTCGCGTATGCGGAGCACCTTGCGTCGTTCGGTGACTCGTCCCATGTGCTGATCAGCCCCGGTTCTGTACGTGCTGGTAGCCGAAGCGGCCCTTGATGCAGAGATTGCCGTGGGTCACCGGGTTGTCGTGCGGTGAGGTGACCTTCACGATCTCATTGTCCTGCACGTGGAGGGTCAGATTGCAGCCCACTCCGCAGTACGCGCACACCGTCGTCGTCCGGGTCTGCGCCGACTCGTCCCACGTGCCCGCCCGGCGCCGGTCGTACTCCGACTTGAACGACAGCGCCCCCGTCGGACAGACCTCGATACAGTTCCCGCAGTACACACAGGCCGAGTCGGTCAGCGGGGCGTCGTGCTCCACGGCGATCCGGGCGTCGAAACCGCGCCCCGTCACGGAGATCGCGAAGGTGTTCTGCCACTGGTCGCCGCAGGCGTCGACGCACTTGTAGCACAGGATGCACTTGTCGTAGTCGCGGACGTAGAGGTCGTTGTCGATCTTCGGCTCCTCGTTCAGGCGCGCCGCGTCCGGGCCGAAACGGTCCGGCTTCGCCTCGTACTCCTTGATCCATTCCGCGGCCCGGGGTGTCGTGGACAGGTCGACCGAGGAGGCCAGCAGTTCCAGGACGATCCTCCGGCTGTGCCGGACGCGCTCGGTGTCCGACCGCACCACCATGCCCGGCTCGGCCCGGCGCGAGCAGGCGGGCACCAGCGTGCGCGACCCCTCGACCTCGACGACACACACCCGGCACGCGTTCTTCGGCCGCAGCGTGTCCCCCTCGCACAGCGTCGGCACGTCCTTCCCGGCCGCACGGCACGCGTCGAGGATCGTCGAACCCTCCGGAACCCGGGCCTGCGTCCCGTCGATGGTGAACCCCAGCAGCCGGCGCGGGATCCCGAGCGGTGTCACGGTCATTCGTACGCCCCCAGACGGTCGATGGCGGATTCCACGGCGTTCCACGCGGTCTGCCCCAGACCGCAGATCGAGGCGTCACGCATCGCCCGGCCCACGTCCCTGAGCAGGGCGATGTCACCGGCCGCCGCCGCGCCGGTGCGGTCGGCGATCCGGCGCAGCGCCTCCTCCTGGCGGACGGTCCCCACCCGGCACGGCACGCACTGTCCGCAGGACTCGTCCCGGAAGAACTCCGCGATGCGCAGCAGCAGGCGGGGCAGCGGCACCGTGTCGTCGAAGGCCATGACCACCCCGGAGCCCAGGGTGGTGCCCGCCTCGCGGGTGCCCTCGAAGGTGAGCGGGATGCCGAGTTCGTCGGGCCGTACGAAACCGCCGGCCGCGCCGCCGAGCAGGACGGCCCGCAGCCCCGGCCGCACCCCCGCCCGCTCCAGCAGCCCGCCCAGCGTCACGCCGAAGGGCAGCTCGTACACGCCGGGACGCTCGACGCTGCCCGACACGCAGTACAGCTTGGGGCCGGTGGACCTCGCCGTGCCGATCGCCGCGTACGCCGGCGCTCCCATGGTCAGGATCGGCAGGACGTTGACGAGCGTCTCCACGTTGTTCTCGACCGTCGGCTTGCCGAACAGGCCCTTCTCCACGGGGAACGGCGGCTTCGACCGCGGTTCGCCCCGGTGGCCCTCGATCGAGTTGAACAGGGCGGTCTCCTCGCCGCAGACGTAGGCGCCCGCCCCACGACGGATCTCGATGTCGAAGGCGAAGCCCTGGCCGAGGACGTCGTCGCCGAGCAGACCACGGGCCCGCGCCTGGTCGACGGCATACTGCATACGGTGTATCGCCCGCGGATACTCACCGCGCAGGTAGATGTATCCGGTATGCGCGCCGATCGCATACGCCGCGACGGTCATCGCCTCCACCAGCGCGTACGGGTCGCCCTCCATGAGCACACGGTCCTTGAAGGTGCCCGGCTCGGATTCGTCGGCGTTGCACACCAGATAGTGCGGACGGTCCGGCTGGGACGCCGTGGCCTGCCACTTGCGGCCCGTGGGGAAGGCGGCGCCGCCACGGCCGACCAGACCGGAGTCGGTGACCTCGCGGATGACCCCGGCCGGGCCGAGCGCGAACGCCCGGCGCAGGGCCGCGTAACCGCCGTGCGCCCGGTAGTCGTCCAGCGACGACGGGTCGACCACACCGACGCGCCGCAGCAGCGTCAGCGACGGGTCGCCGGCCTGCGGGACCGCCAGGGCCGGCGGCGGCTCCTGCGGCGCCGAGTCCGGTGCGGTCGCGGCGAGCACGGCCGTCTCTACGGCCGCCGGCGCCGACACCGCCGTACGCACCGGATCGCCCGCCCTGACCGCGAGGGCGGCCGGGGCGCGTTCGCACAGGCCGAGGCAGGGGCCGCGCTCCACGGCCACCCCGCTGCCGGGGCCGAGCCGGGCCTCGACCCCGGCGCACAGGCCCGCCGCGCCGGCCGCCGCGCAGGCCAGGTCCGTGCACACGTGCAGCACGGTCGCCGGGCGGGGCCGGACGGAGAACATCGCGTAGAACGTGGCGACGCCGTACGCCTCCGCCGGCGGCACGGTCAGCCGTCGGCAGAGGTAGTCGAGGGCGCCCTCGCTGATCCAGCCGACGCGGTCGTTGAGGGCGTGCAGCCCCGGCAGCAGCAGATCACGGCGGTCGCGGGCCTCGCGCCCGCCACGCGCCCACCGCAGGTCGGCGTCCGTGCGGTCGGCACCCTCCCACGCCGACTGCGCGGGGCCGAGCAGGGCGTCGACGGCCGCCCGTTCCTCGTCGGTCGGCTTGCTGTCGCCGAAGTGCAGGTCCACTTACGTCACCTCACAGACCGGGGCGGGGAGCTTCTCGATCCGGATCGCCGACGCCTTGAACTCCGCCGTCCCCGCGATGGGGCAATTGGCCTCGATCGTCAGCTGGTTGGTGTCCACCTCGTCGGGAAAGTGCATCGTCATGAACGCGAGCCCGGGCCGCAGCGCGGTGTCGATCCACACCGGCGCCACCACCGCTGCGCGCCGTGACGTGACCCGCACCTGCTCGCCGACCACGACGCCGTAGCGCTCGGCGTCCTCCGGGCAGAGCTCGACGAACTCGCCGCGCCGCAGCGGGGAGGCGAAACTCCCGCTCTGCACACCGGTGTTGTAGGAGTCCAGCCGCCGCCCGGTGGTCAGCCGGATCGGGTACCGCTCGTCGGTCAGGTCGACCGGCGGATCGTGCCGCACGATCCCGAACGGCGCCCGCCTGCCCCGCTGCCCCGGGTCCGCCTCCCACAACCGGCCGTGCAGGTAGGTTGGTTCGAGCTGCTCGGTGCTCGGGCACGGCCACTGGATGCCCTGGTGCTCCTCCAGGCGGGCGTACGTCATGCCGTGGTGGTCGGGGGAGAGGGACCGGAGCTCGTTCCACACGGACTCGGCGTCCGCGTACTTCCAGTCGTGGCCGAGCCGGGCCGCGAGCTCACAGATGATGTCGATGTCCTCGCGTGCCTCACCGGGGGGTGTGACCGCCCGGCGCACCCGCTGCACCCGCCGCTCGCTGTTGGTGGTCGTGCCGTCCGTCTCCGCCCAGCCGGCCGTTGCGGGCAGCACGACGTCCGCCAACTCGGCCGTCTTCGTCAGGAAGATGTCCTGCACCACGAGGAAGTCCAACTGCCGCATGCGGCGTACGGCCTGCTCGCTGTCCGCCTCCGACTGCGCCGGGTTCTCGCCGATGCAGTACACGGCCTTGAGCGTGCCCTCCTCCATCGCCTCGAACATCTCCGTCAGGTTCAGCCCGTAGTGCGGCTGGATGACGGTGTCCCACGCCGACTCGAACCTCAGCCGGGCCGTGGGGTCGAGGATGTCCTGGAAGCCGGGCAGCCGGTTGGGGATGGCGCCCATGTCGCCGCCGCCCTGGACGTTGTTCTGGCCGCGCAACGGCTGCAATCCGGCGCCGTAGCGCCCGATCTGACCGGTCAGCAGCGACAGGTTGATCAGCGCGCGTACGTTGTCCGTGCCGTTGTGGTGCTCGGTGATGCCGAGGGTCCAGCACAGCTGGGCGCGCTCGGCGCGGGCGTAGGCGTGCGCCAACTCCCTGATGGCGGCGGCCGGTACGCCCGTCACCTTCTCCGCCAGCGACAGCGTCCAGGGCTCGACGAGCGCCTTGTACTCCTCGAAGCCGGACGTCGCCCGCTCGATGAACGTCTCGTTGGCCAGACCGGCCCGGATGATCTCGCGGCCGATCGCGTGCGCCATCGGGATGTCGGTGCCGACGTTCAGGCCGAGCCAGCTCTCCGCCCACTCGGCGGTGGACGTGCGGCGCGGGTCGACCGCGTACATCCGGGCGCCGTTCCTGATCCCCTTCAGCACATGCTGGAAGAAGATCGGGTGCGCGAAACGGGCGTTGGAGCCCCACATCACGATGAGGTCGGTGTGCTCGATCTCCTCGTACGACGACGTCCCGCCGCCCGAGCCGAAGACCGCCGACAGCCCCGCGACGCTCGGCGCGTGACACGTACGGTTGCAGGAGTCGACGTTGTTGGTGCCCATCACCACCCGGGCGAACTTCTGCGCGACGAAGTTCATCTCGTTGGTGGCCCGGGCGCAGGAGAACATGCCGAACGCCCCCCGGTTGCGCCCGAGTCCGCGGCTCGCGCGGTCGAGGGCCTCCTCCCAGCCCGTGGGCCGGAAGGGCTCGTCGCGGGAGTCGCGCACCAGGGGGTGGGTGAGCCTGGTGTACGTCCTCGGTTGCCGTTTCCTCATCCGCTGCTCCCCGGTGTTCATGCGGCGCTCCTGATCGCGAGCAGGTCCGAGATGGCGTGCACGGTGCGCAGGGTGGGCACCTCGACGCCGGTGATCTCCGCCAACTCGACGACGGCCGCGAGGAGTACGTCGAGTTCGAGCGGTCTGCCGCGCTCCAGGTCCTGGAGCGTGGAGGTGCGGTGGTCACCGACCCGCTCCGCGCCCGCGAGCCGGCGTTCGATGGAGACGCCCACCTCGCAGCCGAGGGCCTCGGCGACGGACAGCGTCTCGCGCATCATCGTCTCGATGACCCGGCGGGTGCCGCCGTGCAGACACATCTGCCGCATGGTGGCCCGGGCGAGCGCGCTGATCGGGTTGAAGGAGATGTTCCCCAGCAGCTTGAGCCAGATGTCGTTGCGCAGATCCGGCTCCACCGGGCACTTCAGGCCGCCCGCCTGCAGGGCCTCGCTGAACCGCGTGCACCGGTCCGAGACTCTGCGGTCGGGCTCGCCGACCGAGAACCGGGTGCCCTCCAAGTGCCGCACGACGCCCGGTGCTTCGAGTTCGGTGGCCGCGTACACCACGCAGCCGACGGCCCGTTCGGGCGCGAGCACCGCACTGACCGCGCCGCCGGGGTCCACGCTCTGAACCCGGTGGCCGTCGTGGGGGCCGCCGTGCCGGTGGAAGTACCACCAGGGGATGCCGTTCTGTGCGGCGACCACCGCCGTGGTGTCGTGCAGCAGAGGCTCGATCAGCGGCCCGCACGCCGCGTACGAGTGGGCTTTGAGACCCAGGAAGACGAAGTCGGCGGGGCCGATCTCGGCCGGGTCGTCGGTGGCGTGGGCGCGGGCGGTGAAGTCGCCACGCGGACTGTGCACCCGCACCCCGTCCCGCCTCATGGCCGCCAGATGCGGTCCACGGGCGACGAGATGCACGTCGGCGCCCGCGCGATGGAGCGCTGCACCGACATAGGCGCCGATCGCACCGGCGCCGAGGACTGCGACTTTCATGGTGAGGGAGCTCCGTTCGGTCGAGGGTACCGAGGAACTGCCGAACACTGTCGACTGAATATTGTCTACAGTATGGTGCTTCCGGCGGCAAGAGTCCGCGCAGCACCTGCCACGCGCGGGGGAGGCGGGGGACGGTCCGACCGTTCGGCGCAGGCTGCATGCCGTTCATCGCATACGGTCGACGCGCCGCCTTCTCAACTCCCTTGATCCTTCCTACCGTTCGGTGTTCATGAGTCCCCCTGTCGCACCGCCCGGCTGGAGCCGCTGGCTCGTGCCACCGGCCGCCCTCTCGGTCCACCTCTCCATCGGCCAGGCCTACGCCTGGTCCGTGTTCAAGCCGCCGCTGGAGTCCGCGCTCGGCCTCAGCGGCACCCAGAGCGCGCTGCCCTTCCAGCTCGCCATCGTCATGCTCGGGCTGTCCGCCGCGTTCGGCGGCACGCTCGTCGAGCGCAACGGGCCGCGCTGGGCGATGACGGTGGCCCTGGTCTGCTTCTCCTCCGGCTTCCTGATCTCCGCCCTCGGCGCCGCCACCGAGCAGTACTGGCTGATCGTCCTCGGCTACGGCTTCGTCGGCGGCATCGGCCTCGGCATCGGCTACATCTCACCCGTCTCCACCCTGATCAAGTGGTTCCCCGACCGGCCCGGCATGGCCACCGGCATCGCCATCATGGGCTTCGGCGGGGGCGCGCTCATCGCCTCGCCCTGGTCGGCGCAGATGCTGGAGTCCTTCGGCTCCGACCACTCCGGGATCGCGCTCGCGTTCCTCGTCCACGGA
Source organism: Streptomyces sp. T028 (assembly GCF_048159505.1). Lineage (NCBI taxonomy): Bacteria > Bacillati > Actinomycetota > Actinomycetes > Kitasatosporales > Streptomycetaceae > Streptomyces > Streptomyces sp. T028. Next base: position 223,145 of record NZ_JBLRVZ010000006.1, on the reverse strand, counting down.
ATGTCGTATGCGGTCTTCATGACCCTCGGCGTGCTCCTCGTCCGCGTCCCCCGCACCGTCCGGACGGTCGCCGACGAGGCGAGCAGCAAACCCGGCAACGGGCCGAGCGGTGTCACGGGCGTGCAGGTCTCGGCCCGCTCCGCGGTGCGCACCCCGCAGTTCTGGTGCCTGTGGGTCGTCCTGTGCATGAACGTCACCGCAGGCATCGGCATCCTGGAGAAGGCCGCCCCCATGATCACGGACTTCTTCGCCGACACTTCCACACCGGTGTCCGTGACGGCCGCCGCGGGCTTCGTCGCCCTGCTGTCGTCGGCCAACATGGCGGGCCGCATCGGCTGGTCGTCCACCTCCGACCTCATCGGCCGCAAGAACGTCTACCGCCTCTACCTGGGTGCCGGCGCGCTCATGTACGCGCTCATCGCACTGTTCGGCGACTCCTCCAAGCCGCTGTTCATCCTGTGCGCCCTGGTGATCCTCTCCTTCTATGGCGGCGGCTTCGCGACGATCCCCGCCTACCTGAAGGACCTCTTCGGGACGTACCAGGTCGGCGCGATCCACGGCCGGCTGCTCACCGCCTGGTCGACGGCCGGTGTCCTCGGCCCGCTGATCGTCAACTGGATCGCCGACCGCCAGGAGGAGGCCGGCAAGCACGGCGCGGACCTCTACTCCCTGTCCCTGTTCATCATGATCGGGCTGCTCGCCGTCGGCTTCGTCGCCAACGAGCTCGTCCGCCCCGTCGCCGCCCGCCACCACCTGCCCGCCCCGACGAAGGAGGCCGCCGATGTCACAGCCCGACAGCAGCCCGAGTCCGCCTGAGCCGGACCGCCGGCCGCTCATCGCGTTCGCCTGGCTGTGGGTGGGCGCCCCGCTCGCCTACGGACTGTACGAACTCGTGCAGAAGGCGGCGAAACTGTTCACGGGCTAGCCGTTCGCGCTGCTCACGGGCAGGTGTTCGGAAAGTGTTCGGGCGTCCGAGGGTTAGAGGGAAGCCGACAACCCCGGCGCCCGTTTCCTGTCGCAACACCTGTCCCCGTACCCGCGAGTCACTGATCAGACTGGTGGATCCCGCTACCCGGCAACAAGGGGGACCCCACATGAACGGCTCGCGCATCGCCGCCGTCGGCCACTACCAGCCCGCCAAGGTGCTCACCAACGAGGAACTGGCGGGCATGGTCGACACCAGTGACGAGTGGATCAGGAGCCGGGTGGGTATCGAAACCCGCCACATCGCCGGCCCCGACGAGCCCGTGGACGAGCTCGCCGCTCACGCCGCCGCCAAGGCGCTCGCCGCCGCCGGCCTCGCCCCCGCCGACATCGACCTGGTGCTGGTCGCCACCTCCACGGCCGTCGACCGCTCGCCCAACATGGCCGCCCGCGTCGCCGCCCGCCTCGGCATCCCCCGCCCCGCGGCGATGGACGTCAACGTCGTGTGCGCCGGCTTCACCCACGCCCTGGCCACCGCCGACCACACCGTCCGCGCGGGCGCCGCGACCCGGGCCCTGGTCATCGGCGCGGACAAGATGTCCGAGGTGACGGACTGGTCCGACCGCACGACCTGCGTCCTCGTCGGCGACGGGGCGGGCGCCGCGGTAGTCGAGGCCTGTCCCGACGGCACCGAGCCCGGGATCGCGCCCGTGCTGTGGGGATCGGTGCCCGAGATGGGGAACGCGGTGCGTATCGAGGGGCAGCCGGCACGGTTCGCCCAGGAGGGGCAGAGCGTCTACCGGTGGGCCACCACCCGGCTGCCGCCGCTCGCCCGCCAGGCCTGCGAGCGAGCCGGACTGCGTCCCGAGGACCTCGCCGCCGTCGTACTGCACCAGGCGAACCTGCGGATCATCGAGCCGCTTGCCCAGAAGATCGGCGCCGTCAACGCGGTGGTCGCCCGCGATGTCACCGCTTCGGGGAACACCTCCGCCGCCAGCATCCCGCTCGCCTTCTCCAAACTGGTCGAGCAGGGCGCGCTCTCCACCGGGGATCCGGTGCTGCTCTTCGGCTTCGGCGGCAACCTGTCGTACGCGGGACAGGTCGTACGCTGCCCGTGAGCGGACCGCCGACGGGGATGTGACGCGTCCGACGGTTCCGGGGGCTGGCTACAGTGCGCCGTAGACTGTAGACGAAAGACAATCGATACTCGGCTGTAGACAGTACGCGGTACACGGTGGACAGCCGACTCCATACAGTCCGGCTCCATACAGTCCGGCTCCATACAGTCTGACTCCATACGTCTTTCGCATTCGCGGCTTTTCCGGCCGGCCGTTGCCGCCCGGCGCCGCGCTGCCCAGGAGGGGAACCGACCGATGTTGTCGACAGGACTGCCGCAGGGTGCGGTGCCCAAGCTCGAACGGCCAGGCCCGCTGCGCGACCGCGTCTACGAGGCGCTGCTCGAGCTCATCACCACCCGTGCACTCCAGCCGGGTCAGCACCTCGTCGAGAGCGAGCTGGCGAACCATCTCGGCGTCTCGCGCCAGCCGGTGCGCGAGGCGCTGCAGCGGCTCAACACCGAGGGCTGGGTGGACCTCAGGCCCGCCCAGGGCGCGTTCGTGCACGAGCCGACCGAGGAGGAGGCCGACCAACTCCTCACGGTCCGTACGCTGTTGGAGGCCGAGGCAGCCCGCCTCGCGGCCGCGCGCGCGGACACGTTCGACATCGACGTCCTGGACGAGATCCTGGCCCTGGGCCTGCAGGCCGTGGCCGACGACGACGTGGACGCGGCCGTCGCCCTCAACGCCCGCTTCCACGCCAAGATCATGGAGTTGGCGGGCAACGCGGTCCTGGCCGAGCTGGCGGCGCAGGTCGACCGGCGCGTGCGCTGGTACTACACGCCGGTCGCCCGGCAGCGCGGCGAGCAGTCCTGGATCGAGCATCGTGACCTGATCACCGCGATCCTCAACCGCGACGAACAACTGGCCACCCGGCTCATGCGGGAGCACACGGAGCACACCCGGCGCTCGTACCACGCCCGCGCCAAGTCCTGATCCGTGCCCGGGTGCGGGCCTTGGCGGGCCCGCACCCGCTGCGACCAGGCCGTCCTGACGTCTGCTCAAAAACCCTTTCGGGCACGCCGATCGGGGCCCACCACGCCGTGGTGGGCCCCGATCGGCGTGCCCCAGTCCGTCGTCGTCTACGCCATCTCCTCGCCGAGCGGTTGCGGGTTGGGGACGATGCTCCGGGACTTCGGGGTGCCCGGGGCCTTGAGGAACAGCGCCAGGACCGCCGAGGCCAGCCCGATGGAGCCCGCGAGGACGAACGCGCCCTCGTAGTCCCACGCGTCGACGACGACCGCGCCCACACCCGAGCCGACGAGGCCCGAGATCAGTTTCGAGCTGTAGACCATGCCGTAGTTGCTGGCGTTGTTGTTCTCGCCGAAGTAGTCGGCCGTCATGGCCGCGAACAGCGGGAAGATCGCCCCGCCGCCGAAGCCGGAGACCATCGAGCAGAACAGGAAGAACGGCATACTGCCCATCTGGCCGGACACCAGCACGCCGAACTGCGCGGTGCCCAGCACGACGCACACGATGATCAGCGTGTTGCGGCGGCCGTACCGGTCGGAGATCCAGCCGATCACGCCGCGGCCGGTGCCGTTGACGATCGCCTTCAGGGACATCGCGGTCGCCACGATCCCGCCCGCGAAACCCATGTCCTTGCCGAACGGCACCTGGAAGGCGATGCCGAAGATGTTGATGCCGGCCGTGCACAGCAGACAGAACCACATCATCCACAGGACGGGGGTGCGCGCGGCCTCCCTCGGGGTGTACTGACGTGTCGCCGGCGGGTTCTTCGCCAGCGCCCGGCGGATCTTCGGGTCGTCGGTGACCTTCAGCGGGTCGACGTGCGCCGGCCACCAGTTCTTCGGCGGGTCCCGGAAGAACCAGCCGGCCGTGGCCACCACCAGGCACAGCCCGACGCCCACCGACGCCAGGACACCCTGGTAGTTGCCCAGGTCCATGTAGGAGGTGAACAGGAACACGAACGGCACGGAGCCGTAGGCGAAGCCGCCGTTGACGAAGCCGGTCTTGCCGCCCTTGCGCTCCGGATACCACTTGCCGACCATGTTCACGCATGTCGCATACACCAGACCGGCGCCGATGCCGCTGCACATGCCGAAGCCGAAGTAGGCGACGAGCACGTTCGGCGCGTACGCCAGCGAGAGATAGCCCAGCAGGGTCCCGACCGCGCCGATCAGCATCGCCGTACGGGCGGGCAGCCTGCCGTTCTCCCGCAGCTGTCCGGCCGGGAAGGCCACGGCCGCCTGGAAGAACACCCAGACGCCCATCAGCCAGAAGATGTGTCCGCTGCTCCACAGATGCGCCTCGTGGAGGGTGTCCTCCGCCGATGTGAACGCGTACTCGGCGGAGCTGATGCCCATCATGCCCACCCACGGCAGGATGACCATCCACCTGCGTGTACGGCCCATGATGTCGACGTCGGACTCGCCGATCCGGTACACGCGGCCGTTGCGGTCCGTCACCTCCCGGTAGGGGAGGGACATCGAGTAGTCGGTTGTTGTCATGTCGCTCAGCACCCCTTGCGTCGAAAGTTCTGGCCAGCGCCCCCTGTCCAATGCCTTTCGTGCGCGCACGGGTCCCGGGGCCGGCCGACGCGCACCCGCCGGCCGGCCCCCTCCTCGTCACCTCATGAACCGTCCCCCAACAGCCCTGCCGCCCGGGCCCAGCGGTACTTCGCACCGAGGACGGCAACCGGTTGCTCGGTCGTGTACGGGTACGCCACGACCCCCCGCTCGAACAGGTACTGGCAGGCCTCCTCGACCTCCACGTCGCCGGCGAGCGACGCGACGATGGGCTTCTGTATGCCGCGTGCACGGAACTCGTCGACCACCCGCGCGGTGAGTTCCGCGAACACCATCGGCGGCGTCACGATGGTGTGCCAGTAGCCGAGGACGAGCGCGTGGATCCGCGGGTCCTCGAGCCCCAGCCGGATCGTCGCCTCGTACGTCGACGGCGGCTCGCCCCCGGTGATGTCGACCGGGTTGCCCGCGGCCCCGAACGGCGGGATGAACTCCCGGAAAGCCGCGTCCAGGTCCGGCGGGATCTCCATCAGGGTCAGTCCGCTGTCGGTGACCGCGTCGGACAGCAGCACCCCGCTGCCGCCGGCCCCGGTGATGATCACCACGTTGTCACCCTGCGGAGTCGGCAGCACGGGCAACGCGCGCGCGTACTCCAGCATGTCGTTCAGGCCCGGCGCCCTGATCACGCCCGCCTGCCGCAGGATGTCGTCGTACACGGCGTCGTCGCCCGCGAGCGCCCCCGTGTGCGAACCGGCCGCCTTCGCCCCGGCCGCCGTACGGCCCGCCTTCAGGACGACAACCGGTTTCTTCGGTACGGTGGCCCGCGCCGCCTCGACGAACGCGCGCCCGTCCTTGAGGTCCTCCAGGTGCATCGCGATGCACCGGGTGTGCGGGTCCTCGCCGAACCAGGTGAGCAGGTCGTCCTCGTCCAGGTCCGACTTGTTGCCGAGCCCGACGATCGCCGACACGCCCGTCTTCGTCGTGCGGGCGAACCCGAGGATCGCCATCCCGATGCCGCCCGACTGCGAGGTCAGCGCCACTTGGCCCTTGACGTCGTACGGCGTGCAGAACGTGGCGCACAGGTCCTGCCAGGTCGAGTAGTAGCCGTAGATGTTCGGCCCGAGCAGCCGTACGCCGTACCGCTCGCCGATCGCCACGATCTCCGCCTGGAGTTCGTGCTCCCCGGTCTCGGCGAAACCGGAGGGAATGAGTACGGCGTTGGGGATCCCCTTGCGTCCCACCTCCTCCAGGGCCGAGGCCACGAACTGGGCGGGGATCGCGAAGACCGCCACATCCACCTCACCGGGAACGTCCGTGACACTCTTGTACGCCTTGCGGCCCAGAATGTCATCGGCCCGGGGGTTCACCGGATGGATGTCGCCGGCGAAACCGCCGTCGATGAGGTTGCGCATCACCGAGTTGCCGATCTTGCCCTGCTCGTTGGAGGCGCCGATGACGGCGACGGAGCGGGGCTGCATCAGACGGCGCATCGTCGACAGGATCTCGTCGCGTGTATACCGTCGACGGGTCGCTGTCTGCGACTGACTGAGGATCACCCGGATGTCGGCGGCCGTCGCCCTTTCCGGCGTCGCGATCACCGGGTTGAGGTCCACCTCCGCGATCTCCGGGAAGTCCGCGACCAGTTGCGACACCCGCCGGATCTGCTCGGCGACCGCCCACCGGTCCACTCCGGCCTGCCCGCGCACCCCGCGCAGGATCTCCGCCGACCGGATCGAGTCCAGCATCGACAGCGCCTCGTCGGCGTCCACCGGCGCCAGCCGGAATGTGACGTCCTTGAGCACCTCGACGAGCACCCCGCCGAGCCCGAACGCCACGACCTTCCCGAACGTCGGATCGGTGACCGCCCCGACGATGACCTCCTGGCCCTTCGGCAGGAGCTCCTGGATCTGCACGCCCTCGATCCGGGCGTCGGCGTCGTAGGCTCGCGCGTTCTCCACGATCCGGTGGAACGCCGCTCGTACGTCCACCGCACCCTCGACACCCACGACGACCCCGCCGGCGTCGGTCTTGTGCAGGATGTCCGGTGAGACGATCTTCATCACCACCGGCCCGCCGAAGCGTGCCGCGTACGCCACGGCCTCCTCGACGTCCGTCGCCAGTTCCTCGCCCGGTACGGCGATCCCGTACGCGTCGGCGATCACCTTGCCCTCGGGTGCGGTGAGCGCGGTGCGCCCCTCGCCCCGCACGGCGTCGAGCAGCGCGCGCACCCGCGCGATCCGGTCCTCGGCCATCACGTCAGATCACCCCGTTCGACTTGAGCAGACGCAACTCCCCGTCACCGAGGCCGAGTTCGCCGATGTAGATCTCCGCGTTGTGTTCGCCGAGCAGCGGGGAGGAGGTCACCTCGACGGGGGAGTCGGAGAGCTTCAGCGGACTGCCGACGGTGGTGAACTCGCCGCGCTGCGGGTGCGGGACGCGGACCACCATCTCGTTGGCGACCAGCGACTCGTCCTCGATGATCTCCTTGGTGGAAAGGATCGGCCCGCAGGGGATGTTGTGGGCGTTGAGCCGCTCCAGCACCTCCCACTTGGGCAGCGTCGAGGACCACTCCTCGATCAGCTGGAACATCTTGTTCAGCTTGGGCAGCCGGGCCTCGGGCGTGGCCCACTCGGGGTCGTCCGCCAGTTCGGGCCGGCCGATGAGCTCGGTGAGCGGGCGCCAGCCGACGGGCTGCACGATCACGTACACGTAGTCGTTGGGGCCGCCCGGCGCGCACTTGACCGCCCAGCCGGGCTGTCCGCCGCCGGAGGCGTTGCCGGAGCGGGGCACCTCGTCGCCGAAGTCGTCGTTGGGGTACTCGGCGAGCGGCCCGTGCGCCAGGCGCTGCTGGTCGCGCAGTTTCACCCGGCACAGGTTGAGCACGGCGTGCTGCATGGCGACGTTGACCCGCTGACCGCGTCCGGTCCGCTCCCGCTGAAAGAGTGCCGCCAGTATCCCGGCCACTGTATGCACTCCCGTGCCCGAGTCACCGATCTGTGCGCCCGTCGCCAGCGGCGGCCCGTCCTCGAAACCGGTCGTCGCCATCGATCCGCCCATGGCCTGGGCGACGACCTCGTACGCCTTGAAGTCGGTGTACGGCCCCTCCCCGAAGCCCTTGATCGATGCGTACACGATCCTGGGGTTGATCTCCTGTATGCGATCCCAGGCGAACCCCATACGGTCGACCGCACCCGGGCCGAAGTTCTCCACCATCACGTCCGAACGCCGGATCAGTTCGGTGAGGATCTCCTTGCCGCGCTCGGTCTTGGTGTTGAGGGTGATGCTCCGCTTGTTGCAGTTGAGCATCGTGAAGTAGAGGGAGTCGACGTCCGGGAGGTCGCGCAGCTGCTTACGTGTGATGTCACCGGAGGGCGCCTCCAGTTTCACGACGTCGGCGCCGAGCCAGGCGAGCAGCTGGGTCGCGGAGGGCCCGGACTGGACGTGGGTCATGTCGAGGACGCGAATGCCCTCAAGTGCCCTGGCGGTCATGGGCGTTCACCTCACTTGTACATGGTCTGGTTCATGGTTCCGGGGGCGTACGCGTCCGGGTCCACCCAGACGTTGATCAGCGAGGGCTTCCCCGACTCGCGGGCGCGGCGCAGCGCCGGGCCGATGTCGGCGGGGTCGCGCACCTCCTCGCCGTAACCGCCCAGCATCTGGGCGAACTTGTCGTAGTGGACGTCGCCGAGGGTGTTGCCGACCCGCTCGCGCTCCACGCCGTACTTGGCGGCCTGCCCGTAACGGATCTGGTTCATCGAGGAGTTGTTGCCGACGATCCCGACGAACGGCAGGTCGTAGCGGACGAGGGTCTCGAAGTCCCAGCCGGTGAGGGAGAACGCGCCGTCGCCGAAGAGTGCCACGACCTCCTTGTCGGGCCGTGCCTGCTTGGCCGCGAGGACGAAGGGGACGCCGACACCGAGGGTGCCGAGTGGTCCCGGATCCATCCAGTGGCCGGGCGACTTGGGCTGCACGACCTGCCCGGAGAAGGTGACGATGTCGCCGCCGTCGCCGATGTAGATCGAGTCCTCGGTGAGGAAGTCGTTGATCTCGCTCACCAGACGGTAGGGGTGGATGGGGGAGGCGTCCGAGCGCAGCTGCGGCAACCGCTTCTCGATCGCGATCTGTTCGGCCGCCCGCAGCTCGTCGAGCCACTCCTTGCGCTTCGAGGCCCCGCCGTTGATCCGCCCGGAGGCCGCCTCCGTCACCGACTTCAGCACCAGGCCCGCGTCGCCGACGATGCCGAGGTCGATGTCGCGGTTCTTGCCGACGGTCCGGTAGTCGAGGTCGATCTGCACGACCGTCGCGTTCGGGGAGAGCCGCTTGCCGTAGCCCATGCGGAAGTCGAAGGGCGTGCCGACGATCACGATGACGTCGGCGTTCGAGAAGGCGTAGCGGCGCGAGAGCTGGAAGTGGTGCGGGTCGCCGGGCGGCAGGGTGCCTCGGCCGGCGCCGTTCATGTACGCGGGGATGTTCAGCGTGCGCACCAGTTCGACGGCGGCCTCGGTGCCCCGGGTCGTCCACACCTGGCCGCCCAGCAGGATGGCGGGCTTCTCCGCGTGCACGAGGAGGTCGGCGAGCTTCTCGACCGCCTCGGGGTCGCCGGCCGAACGCGTCGAGGCGCGGTAGGCACCGGCCTCGGGGACGCGCGCCCTGGACACCGGCACCTTGGCGTCCAGGACGTCGCGCGGGATCTCCAGGAAGGAGGGTCCGGGTGCGCCGTGATAGCACTCGCGGAACGCCATCGACACCATGTCCGCGGCGCGGGCCGTGTCCGGTACGGTCGCCGCGAACTTGGTGATCGGCGCCATCATGTCGACGTGCGGCAGGTCCTGGAGGGATCCCATCTTGTGCTGGGTGAGCGCGCCCTGACCGCCGATCAGCAGCATCGGGGACTCCGCGCGGAAGGCGTTGGCGACACCGGTGACGGCGTCGGTGGTGCCGGGGCCGGCCGTGACCACCGCGCAGCCGGGCCTGCCGGTGATGCGCGCGTAGCCGTCGGCGGCGTGCGCGGCGACCTGCTCGTGGCGTACGTCGACGACTTCTATGCCCTCGTCGACGCAGCCGTCGTAGATGTCGATGATGTGGCCGCCGCACAGGGTGTAGATGCGGTCGACCCCCTCCGCCTTCAGGGCCTTGGCCACGAGATGGCCGCCGGAGATCACGTCCTGCGTGTCGTCGGGCATGGCGAAGTCCTGTCCCTTCGTAGGGGGTGGGATGCCGTCTGCAGTACATTGCATACAGTCGACGAATACTGTATGAAGCTTGTTATCCCGCATCCGGTGGGTGGTGTCCAGGGGGCGTGCGGCACTTTCAGACAGGAGCCGAAATGGACCTGTACGAACACCAGGCAAGGGAACTCTTCGAGGAACACGGCATCCCGGTGCCGAGGGCCGGGGTCACCGACTCGCCCAAGGAGGCGCGCGGGATCGCCCGTCGGCTCGGCGGCAGGGTCGTGGTGAAAGCCCAGGTCAAGACGGGCGGACGGGGCAAGGCAGGAGGGGTCAAGCTCGCCGCCGACCCGGCCGCCGCCGAGCTCACGGCACGTCAGATCCTGGGCATGGACATCAAGGGGCACACGGTCGGCACGGTGATGCTGGCCCAACCCGTCGACATCGACACCGAGTTCTACGTCTCCTACGTACTGGACCGCGCGGCCGGACGGTTCCTCGCGATCGCCTCCGCCGAGGGCGGCATGGAGATCGAGGAGGTGGCCGCCACCCGGCCCGGGGCGGTCGCCCGGATCCCCGTCGACCCGGCCGTGGGCGTCACCTCGGCGAAGGCCGCCGAGATCGCCGCCGCGGCCGGATTCCCCTCGCAGACCGTCGACGTCCTCATGCGGCTGTGGCAGGTCGTGGTCCGCGAGGACGCACTGCTCGTCGAGGTCAACCCGCTCGTGCGCACCCGGCAGGGGCAGTTTCTCGCCCTCGACGGCAAGGTCACCCTCGACGACAACGCCGCCTTCCGGCAGGCCCGTTGGGCCGTCGGCGCGGACACCGACGGACACGCCGACCCGCTGGAGGCGGCCGCCGCGGCCAGGGGCCTGCACTACGTCCGGCTCGACGGCGAGGTCGGTGTCATCGGCAACGGCGCCGGTCTCGTCATGTCCACCCTCGACGTGGTCGCCGGCTGCGGCGCCCGCCCCGCCAACTTCCTCGACATCGGCGGCGGAGCGTCCGCGCAGGTCATGGCCGACGGACTGGCCGTCATCCTGTCCGACCCCGCCGTGAAGTCCGTACTCGTCAACGTCTTCGGCGGCATCACCGTGTGCGACGCCGTCGCCGAGGGCATCGTGCGGGCCCTGGACACCGTACGGCTGACCAGGCCGCTCGTCGTGCGGCTCGACGGCAACAACGCGGCCAGGGGGCGCGCGATCCTCGACGAGCACCGGCATCCCCTGGTCCAGCAGGTCACCACCATGGACGGCGCCGCGCGCCGCGCCGCCGAGCTCGCCACCGCTGCCTGAGGAGACCGGACACCATGGCCATTTACCTCACCAAGGAGAGCAAGGTCCTCGTCCAGGGCATGACCGGCGGCGAGGGCATGAAGCACACCCGGCGCATGCTCGCGGCCGGCACGAACGTCGTCGGCGGCGTCAACCCGCGCAAGGCGGGCCGTACCGTCGACTTCGACGAGCGTGCCGTACCCGTCTACGGGTCGGTCGCCGACTGTATGCAGTCGACCGGCGCCGATGTGAGTGTCGTCTTCGTCCCGCCCGCGTTCGTCAAGGCGGCGGTGACGGAGGCCGCCGATGCCGGGATCGGCCTCGCCGTCGTCATCACCGAGGGCGTCCCCGTCCACGACTCCGTCTCCTTCACCGCGTACGCGAAGGCACGCGGAACGCGGGTCGTCGGACCGAACTGCCCCGGCCTGATCACCCCCGGTCAGTCCAACGCGGGCATCATCCCGGCCGACATCACCAAGCCGGGCCGTATCGGACTGGTCTCCAAGTCCGGCACGCTCACCTACCAACTCATGTACGAACTACGGGACATCGGGTTCTCGACCTGTGTCGGCATCGGCGGCGACCCCGTCGTCGGCACCAGCCACATCGACTGCCTGGCCGCCTTCCAGGACGACCCCGACACCGAACTCGTCGTCCTCATCGGGGAGATCGGAGGCGACGCCGAAGAGCGTGCCGCGGCCTTCATCCGCGACCACGTCACCAAGCCCGTCGTCGCCTACGTCGCCGGCTTCACCGCGCCCGAGGGCCGGACGATGGGGCACGCGGGCGCGATCGTGTCCGGTACGTCGGGCACCGCACAGGCCAAGAAGGAGGCGCTGGAGGCGGCCGGGGTCCGGGTGGGCGGTACACCGACCGAGACCGCCCGGCTCGCCCTCGCCGTACTGGACGCAGACGCAGACGCAGACGCAGACGCAGACACAGACACAGACGAAGGGGTGTGACCCCATCCCCATGGCCACCGCCCTCACCCTGAAGTCCGGCACCTCCTGGGCCGACGCCTGGCGGCGCTGCCTCGCCACGGCCCCGGAGGCCTTCCGCGACGACCGTGTCCTCAACCTCTGGAACGCCGGCTGGCACGCGGACGGCCGTACGCTGCCCGCCACCAGCCCCGTCGACGGCACCCCCGTCGCCGGACCGCCCCGCCTCGACGCGGACACCGCGCACCGCGCCGTCCGTGCCGCCCTCGACCAGCACCGCGCGTGGCGGCACGTCCCGCTCGGCGAACGCCGGGCCCGCATCGCCGCCACCCTCGACGCCCTCGCCGCGCACCGCGAACTCCTCGCCCTGCTGCTGGTGTGGGAGATCGGCAAACCGTGGCGGCTCGCGCAGGCCGACGTGGACCGGGCCGTCGACGGGGTGCGCTGGTACGTCGACGGCATCGAACAGATGCTGGCGGGCCGCGCTCCGCTGGACGGACCGGTCTCCAACATCGCGAGCTGGAACTACCCGATGAGCGTGCTCGTTCACGCAGTGCTGGTGCAGGCACTGGCGGGCAACGCGGTGATCGCCAAGACCCCCACCGACGGCGGTGTCGCCTGTCTGACCCTGGCCTGCGCACTGGCCGCCCGGGAGGGGATTCCCGTCACTCTCCTGAGCGGCAGCGGGGGCGAGCTGTCCCAGGCGCTGGTGCGGGCGCCCGAGATCGGCTGCGTCTCCTTCGTCGGCGGCCGCGACACCGGCGCAGCCGTGGCCACGGCCGTCGCCGACCTCGGCAAACGGCATGTACTCGAACAGGAGGGACTCAACACCTGGGGCATCTGGAACTACTCGGACTGGGACACCCTCGGCGGCGTGATCCCCAAGCTGTTCGACTACGGCAAGCAGCGCTGCACCGCGTATCCGCGGTTCGTCGTCCAGCGCGAGCTGTTCGACGCCTTCCTCACCGCCTACCTCCCGGCGGTGCGCACACTCACGGTCGGACACCCACTGGCCGTGGACCGGCCCTCGGACCCCTACCCCCGGCTGGACTTCGGGCCGGTGATCAACGCGGCCAAGGCCAAGGAGCTGCGCGACCAGGTCGCCGAGGCCGTCGACCGCGGCGCCGTCCCGCTGTACCGCGCCGATCCGGCCGACGCGCGTTTCCTGCCCGGCCAGGACACCTCGGCGTACGTCCAGCCCGTCGCGCTCCTCGATCCGCCGCCGTCCTCGCCGCTGCACCACGCGGAGCCGTTCGGACCGGTCGACACGATCGTCCTGGTCGACACGGAGGCGGAGCTGCTCGCCGCGATGAACGCGTCCAACGGCGCGCTCGTCGCGACCCTGTCCACGGACGACCGCGCCACCTACGAGCGCCTGGCCCCACAGATCCGCGCCTTCAAGGTCGGACACGGCCGGCCCCGCTCGCGCGGCGACCGTGAGGAGCTCTTCGGCGGTTTCGGCGCGTCCTGGCGGGGCGCGTTCGTCGGCGGCGAACTGCTGGTGCGCGCGGTGACCCGGGGACCGGCGGGGGAGCGGCTGCCGGGGAACTTCCCGGAGTACCGGCTGACGCCCTGACGCCCCGCCCGCCTACTGTCCGTCTCACGGGTGGCCGCCGGGTCCTCGTACGACACGAGGACCCGGACGGAGCGGGTGACCGGTCCGTCACATCGTGTGATGCCCCCCGGGTCCGGCCGCCCAGGGTGTCTGACGAGCGGATATGCAGGTGAAACGCACTCCGAAAGCTTGGTATTGTTGTCCATGTCGCCGCGGGGAACACCCCAGACGGCCGACAGACACCTTGTCCGGGTGGCGGAATGGCAGACGCGCTAGCTTGAGGTGCTAGTGCCCTTTATCGGGCGTGGGGGTTCAAGTCCCCCCTCGGACACTCTCACTCTCCGTACCGAGTGGTCTTGGCCCGGTGAGTGCCTGAAACCCGTGCTCGGCTCCCGCCAGGTACGGGTTTTCTCGTTCCCGACCGCCCCTGGCCCTTCCCGGCCGTTCCTCGCCTTCTCGGTCGGCAGCAATTGCTGGGATCTCGCCCGAATGTCGCGGAAGCCCGTTTATCACTTGTTCTGTCACGGTAGTCGCGCGGGTCGTCGTGGAGGCGCTTACCAGTACGGCTGACGGGTCGTCAACGTTCTTCAGGATCCCCACATTGACGGTCTGTGTTGTCTTCTTGTGGTGATACGATCACGCTCGCTTGTAGAGCGGGCGGATGGGTGCAAGACGACATCTCCGACTACGGGGACAGTCCGGGCGGCAACTCCGATGCGGGCGGTCCGCCGGTCCACCCGCATATTGACGGGAATTCAGCAACTGGCCGTCAGTCGAGGCCGCCTGAAGAGAGTCTTATGACTGATTACATACAGAACCCGGTACTCTGGGCTCTCCTCGTCGCCGTACTCGTCGCAGTCGCCGTCATTGTTCGCCAGCGCAGGGCGGCGCGGACGTTAAGGCAGGAGTTCGCAGATGTCCGGGCTCGCCACGCCGAGCTCGAGAACGGGTACGCGAAATCCGTCGAGGCAGCTCAGGAAAGAGCCGAAGAGGCTACGAAAACGGTCTTGAAGTCCGCCATGCGGACGCTCCAGGGCCTTGCCGCGGAACAGCAGTTGATCGTCTCCCGGCTGCAGAGCAAATACGGTGAGTCGATCATCCTCCAGGACCTGCTGGAGATCGACCACACGAACTCCCAGTTCGGTCGGCGTGCCCAGTCCATCGCCGTCCTCTGTGACGGCTGGCTCGGACGTCAGCGCGATGTCGCCTCCGTTTACGACGTCGTCCGCAGCGCCCAGGGCAGGGTCCGCCATTACCGGCGGGTGGAAATTCTCTCGCAGGTCGACTTCGGCATCACCAGCCGTGCCGTCGAACCGGTCGCCCTGGCCCTCGCCGAACTCCTCGACAACGCCACCAGCTATTCCAGCCCGGACACCGTCGTCGAAATCAACATCCGCACCGTGCCCAAGGGTATTTGCATCGTCGTCGACGACGCCGGTGTCGGTATGAACGACGAGGAACGGGCCCGCGCCGAGAAACTCCTGTCCAGCGAGCGTGTCTCCGGTGTCTCCGCACTCGGAAACCCGCCGCAGTTCGGCTTCGCGGTGGTCGGCGTGCTCAGCGAGCGCTTCGGCTTCGAGGTGTCCGTGGACTCCTCCTCCCCCTACGGAGGTGTCCGCGCGGTCCTTCTCCTGCCGCACGACCTGCTCACCTCGGCACCCGAGCAGAGGGAGCCGGCCCCGGTCCCGTCCACCGGGACGGCCGCCCCGATCACCGGTGGTCCCGAGGCCCCGGTGGCCATCGGCACCACCTCCGACGGTCTGCCCAAGCGCCGCCGCAAGCGGCCGATGGCCATCGTGCCCGGCAGCGCCTCGAACGGCTCCGGTCCCACCCGATCCGGCGCGGAGACGGCGGCGATCATGGGCGCCTTCCAGCGCGGCACCCGGTCCGGCCGGGCCACGCAGACGGACCCCGCGGAACAGTCGAGCAGCACCCGTGGTGCAAGCAGCGAAGGGCATGAGTTCTCGTGAACGACGATCTGTCATGGATGCTTGACAGCGCCCTGGAGATTCCCGGGGCCCTGCACGCCGTCCTGATCTCCGCCGACGGCCTGTTGATGGCGCGGACGCAGGACTTCGGCAAGGACGACGCGGACCGCGTGGCCGCCGCGATGAGCGGTGTGCAGTCGCTCAGCCGCTCGCTCGCCTTCTTCTGCGAGGACGGCAGCCAGAAGTGGCGGCAGACGCTGGTCGAGTTCGACGGCGGCTGGGTCTTCCTGATCTCCGCCGGAGAGGGTGCCTACCTCGGCGTCTCCGCCTCACCGGACGTCGACATGCAGGACATCACCTTCCGTATGCAACAGCTCGTCGGCCAGCTCGGCAAGGCCCTGACGACCCCGCCGCGCGAGAACCACGGCGTACGGTCATGACCGGTTTCGACGAACTGGAGCCCCAGACACCGGAGTTAGTGCGTCCGTACGTCATCACCAAGGGACGCGGACTCCCCGACGAGGACAAGCTCTCCCTCATCACCCTCGTCACGGCCGCCGCCGACCAGCAGCAGCGGCCCACCCGGCTGTCGCCCGAGGAGCAGAACCTGCTCGACCTGTGCTCGGCCGGCTACCTGTCCGTCGCCGAGATCGCGGGACACACCCAACTGCCCCTCGGCGTCGTCAAGATCCTCCTCGCGGCCCTCACCGAGGGCGGCTACCTCGTCACCCGCCCGCCCGTACAGCGGGCCCCGCTCGCCGACAGGGAGATCCTGGAGGAGGTGCTGAATGGTCTCAGGGCCAAGTTTGGATGAGAAGGCGTACGTCCGTGAGGGCGCGACCCAGACGGCGGTCAAGATTCTCGTCGTGGGTCACTTCGCGGTGGGCAAGACCACGTTCATCGGGGCGATCTCCGAGATCGAACCGCTGTCCACCGAGGAGACGATGACGCGGGCCGCCGAGTCCGTCGACGACCTCAAGGGAGTCCAGGGCAAGACCACCACCACGGTCGCCATGGACTTCGGCCGTCTGACCATCAGCGACCGCGTCGTGCTGTACCTGTTCGGAACACCGGGCCAGCAGCGTTTCGTACAGATGTGGGAGGACATGGCGCGCGGCGCGCTCGGCGCGCTGGTGCTGGTCGACCCCGAGCGACTCGCCGACTCCTTCGGCGTGATCGACCTGATCGAGCAGTACGGACTCGACTACGCCATCGCCGTCAACCACTTCGACGGCTCGCCGCTGCGCGACGAGATGGCCCTGCGCGAAGCACTGGACCTGCTCGACGACACCCCCGTCGTCACCTGCGACGCACGGGACGAACGGTCCTCGGCCGAAGCGCTGATCACCCTCGTCCGTCACCTGCAGGACCGTGCCCACTAGGAGCAGACATGGACGCCCAACCCACCGCCCCCGTGCCCCCTCCGGGTTGCCCGGCGCACCAGCCCGGCGGCAGAGTGCCGCTGTACGGGCCGGAGTACGCGGCCGACCCGCAGGCCTACTACGCATACCTGCGGCACTACGGGCCCACCGCGCCCGTGGAGATCACCCCGGGAGTCGAGGCCACCCTCGTCACCGACTACGCCACCGCTCTCCAACTCCTGCAGGACTCCGGCTCCTTCCGTAAGGACGCGCGCCGCTGGCGGGACCTCAACGAGGGCCGGATCGCCCCCGACAGTCCCGTCCTCCCTGTGCTCGCCCACCGGCCCAACTGCATGTACAGCGACGGCGCCGAACATCTGAGGCTGCGTCAGTCCATCACGGACAGCATGTCGCGCATCGACCCGATGAAGCTGAGCCAGAGCGTCGAGCGGATCTCCGACTTCCTCATCTCCCAGTTCGCCGAACGCGGTTCGGCCGACCTCATCGGCTCCTACGCGAAGCAGCTTCCGCTGTTCGTGTTCAACGAGCTGTTCGGCTGCACCGCCGACATCGGCGACCGCGTCTTCTTCGGCATCTCCGGCATATTCGACGGAGTCAACGCCGAGAAGGCGGGTGAGGTGCTGTTCCAGGCCGTCGGCGAACTGATCGCCCTCAAGCGGCGCAAGCCCGGCGAGGACGTCACCTCCTGGCTGCTGAAGCATCACACGGGCCTGACCGACGAGGAGATGCTGCACCAGGTCGCCCTGCTGCTGGGCGCGGGCGCCGAGCCCCTGGTCAACCTCATCGGCAACACCCTGCACCGGCTGCTCACCGACGACCGGTACGCCAACGAGGGCGGGCTGATCGAGGAGGCGATGGACGACACGTTGTGGGAGAACCCGCCCATGACCACCTTCGCCGCCCACTACCCGGTGTCCGACATGGAGTTCGCGGGCCAGAAGCTCACCGCCGGTGACCTGATGCTGATCGGTATCGGCGCCGCCAACACAGGGCCCGCACTGTCGGCGGCCCGTAAAGCCGGCAGCAACCGGGCGCACCTCGCCTGGAGCGCCGGACCACACGCCTGCCCCTCGAAGGAACCCGCCCGGCAGATCGCCGTGTCGGCCATCGAGAACCTCCTCAACCGGCTGCCGGACGTCGAACTCAGCGTTCCTGAAAGCAGCCTGACGTGGCGTCCGGGTGCTTTCAGTCGCGGTCTCGCCACACTCCCCGCCCGGTTCACCCCGATCAAGCCGGTGGCTCGGCCGACCCGGCAGACCACCGCACAGGCGTCGGCGCGCCCGACTCCGGTGGCCGCCCGCCAGCCCGAGCAGGCAGGTGTGTGGAGCAAGTTCCTCAACTGGCTGACCAAGTAGCTCCACACGGCAGTTCCACACGAGAAGGCCGGATGCCCGCCCTCCGGGGCGGGCATTCCCTTGCTTCGGGCGTTTCACCGGGAGGAGTACTCCTCCCGCAGCTCCCGCAGATACGGAGCCATGTCGACCTGGATCGACGCACCCTCCCGTTGCCCGTACTGACCCGCGATACCGCTCAGGTACGTCGCGATCTCCTTGCGCATGAACTCCGTCTCCGGCAGCAGCGCGTCGCCGGTGACGAGCCGCGCGATCCACCGTGCCTGGGCCTCCACCAGCCGCGTGATCGAACCGACGGGGCGGATCAGGCCGGCGAAGAACAGACCGGGACGATCCGGGGCGACGACCCGTTTGTACAGCTCGACCGAGCCCTGCGCGCCGACCGGGCAGCCGGGCTCCAGGAACGGGAAGGACAGCCGGTAGCCGGTGCAGTACACGATCGCGTCGGCTCTGACCGATGTGCCGTCGGTGAAGGAGACCCGGTCGCCGTTGATGGCGTCGATCGCGGTCCTCGGCGTGACCGCGCCGTGGCGGATACGGCTGAGGATCTCGTCGGAGATGGTGATGGCCGTGGCGAAGAGCGGGTGGTCCGGCTCGGGCAGGCCGTAGTCGCTGAGCTTGCCGCGGGCGACCAGCAGGGCCTGTTCGATGAAGTGGCGCTGTTCGGACAGGGACATACTGATCCACCACGGCGCGTCGGCTATCTGGTCGAGGGCCATGCCGAACAACTGCTTGGGTACGATGTGCAGCCCCCGGCGCACCGAGAGCATGGTCTGCTCGGCGTACCGGGACAGGTCGGCGGCGACGTCCACCGCGGTGGCGCCGAGCCCCACGACGATGACGCGCTGTCCTGCGTACTCGCTGCCGTCGAGGTAGTCGAGGGAATGGCGAATCGTTCCGGTGAACGTTTCCGCGCCCGGCGGCAGCGCGGGCATCGACGGCTCCGAGTTGTGCCCGGAGGCGACGATCACGTGGGAGAAGCGGCGGGACGAGAGGGTGCCGTCGGCATCCCGGCTGACCACCGTCCACCCGCCGTCGGCGTCCTGCCGTACGGAGTCCACGGTCGTCCCCAGCTCGATGCGGTCCAGTACGCCGGCCCACTCGGCGAACGCGCGTAGATATGTGGCGATCTGGTTGTGCCGGGGATAGAGCGGGTAGGAGTCCGGCATCGGGTATTCCGAGTAACCCGTCAGCGGCTTGGCGGTGTTGAGGTGCAGCGACAGATAGCCGGGGCCGCGCTCGCCGGCTTGCGGCCGACGCCAGATACCCCCGACATCGCTCGCCTGCTCCAGGCAGACGAAGTCGACCCCGGCGGTCTTGAGGGCGTGTGCCGTCGCTAGACCCGACAGACCCGCACCTATCACACACAGCCGCACGAATTCCCCCACAAGTGAGATGCCATCCTTTCATGTACGGGCAAGTAACTGCCCATCCGGCGCATCTCCCACGCTTCGCCCGCCCGCGACAAGGATCACAGGCGGGGGCCGGCGAAAAAGGTGTGATCAGGGGTGGAAGCGGTTACCTCCCGGCAGGTCGCCCGTGTTCCTCGTGGGCCGCGGCCCACAGACCCCGCACATGCCCGAGGTGCCGTGTCATGACCTCGCGCACGGCCTGCTCGTCGCGTGCCAGAAGGGCGTCCAGGAGTTCCAGGTGCTCCTCGGCGGAGGCCAGCAGCCGGCCCGAAGCGGACAGCGCGGTCAGGCCGTAGAGCCGGGCCCGGCCGCGCAGGTCCCGGACCACGTCCACGAGATGGGCGTTGCCGGCCAGGGCGAGCAGACCCAGGTGGAAACGGGTGTCGGCCTCGACATAGGCGATGAGATCACCCGCCACCGCCGCGGCGACGATCTCCCGGGCGGCCGGCCGCAGCGCCTCCAGCGACACCGGGTCGGCGGTCGTCGCCAGCCCCGCCACCGTGGGGATCTCGATGAGCCCGCGGACGTGCGTGTACTCGTCGAGCTGCCGGTCGGAGACCTCGGTGACCCGGAACCCCTTGTTGGGCACCGCGTCCACCAGGCCCTCCTTGGCCAGGTCCAGCATCGCCTCGCGCACCGGCGTCGCCGAGACACCGAAGCGGGCGGCCAGGACCGGCACCGAGTACACCTCGCCGGGCAGGAGTTCGCCCGCGATCAGCGCGGCCCGCAGTGCGTCGGCGACCCGCTCACGGAAGCTGCTGCGCCGGCCGCCGAGCACAGGGAGCGAGGGCGCGGCGGGCGTCGGGCTGCTGCTCGGGGGCGGGGCGGCCATGGGCGGGTCTCCTCGGTACGGGCTGTGCCATATCACGTATCACCAGTATCTACGGCGGTGAAGTCCCCGGCGTCACGGCGTCACGGCGGAACGGCGTCACAGCACGAACCCCGCCGGGAACGGGTCCGTCGGGTCCAGCAGGTACTGTGCCGTTCCGGTGACCCAGGCACGCCCGGTGAAGCTGGGAAGGACGGCGGGACGGCCGGCCACCTCCGTCGTACCGAGCAGTCGGCCCGTGAACCGGGTGCCGATGAACGACTCGTTCACGAACTCGGTGTGCAACGGGAGTTCACCCCGCGCGTGCAACTGCGCCATCCGCGCGCTCGTCCCCGTACCGCAGGGGGAGCGGTCGAACCAGCCCGGATGGATGGCCATCGCGTGCCGGGAGTGGCGGGCGGTGGCGCCGGGCGCGTACAGGTGGACGTGGTGGCAGCCGCGGATCGACGGGTCCTCCGGATGGACCGGCTCCTCCTCGGAGTTGATCGCCTCCATCAGCGACAGCCCGGCCCGCAGGATGTCGTCCTTGCGTGCCCGGTCGAAGGGGAGCCCGAACTCCTCCAGCGGCAGGATCGCGTAGAAGTTCCCGCCGTACGCGAGGTCGTACGTCACCGTACGGCCGTCGGCCAGGGTCGCCTTGCGGTCCAGGCCGACGGAGAACGACGGCACGTTCCGCAGGGTGACCGCCGTGGCCGCGCCGTCCTCCACCGCCACCTCGGCGACGACGAGCCCGGCCGGGGTGTCCAGACGGATGGTCGTGACCGGTTCGACGACATCGACCATGCCGGTCTCCACGAGCACGGTCGCCACGCCGATCGTGCCGTGCCCGCACATCGGCAGATAGCCGGAGACCTCGATGTAGACCACGCCCCAGTCGCAGTCCGGCCGGGTGGGCGGCTGGAGGATCGCGCCGCTCATGGCGGAGTGCCCGCGCGGCTCGTTCATCAGCAACTGCTTGATGTCGTCGCGGTGTTCACGGAAGTACAGCCGCCTCTCGTTCATGGTCGCGCCCGGGATGGTGCCGATCCCGCCGGTGATCACCCGCGTCGGCATGCCCTCGGTGTGCGAGTCGACGGCGTGCAGGACGAGTCTGCTGCGCATGAAGTCTCCCTCCGTGCGGTGGATTCGGGCCGGACCGTCATGCCAGGCCTGCGGCCAGGACCTTCTCGGTGGCCGCGCGGACGGCCGCCTCCTGCTCCGGCGGCAGCGGGCCGCGCGGCGGACGGCACCGGCCGCCGTGCCGGCCCACCACGTCCATCGACAGTTTGATCGCCTGCACGAACTCGACGCGCGAGTCCCAGCGCAGCAGGGGATGCAACTGCCGGTACAGCGGCAGGGCGGTGGTGAGGTCCCCGGCGATCGCCGACCGGTACAGCTCCACGGAGGCCCTCGGTAGCGCGTTGGGGTATCCGGCCACCCAGCCCTTGGCCCCGGCCACCGCCAACTCCAGCAGTACGTCGTCGGCCCCGATCAACAGGTCGAGTTCCGGGGCGAGTTCGGCGATCCGGTAGGCGCGCCGGACATCGCCGGAGAACTCCTTCACCCCGTGGATGTGGCCCTCGCCGTGCAGCCGGGCCAGGAGTTCGGGCACGAGGTCGACCTTGGTGTCGATCGGGTTGTTGTAGGCCACCACCGGCAGTCCCGCCCCGGCGACCTCCGCGTAGTGGGCCAACACCGCCCGCTCGTCGGCGCGGTAGGCGTTGGGCGGCAGCAGCATCACCGCCCCGCAGCCCGCCTCGCCCGCCTGTTCCGCCCAACGCCGGGCCTCCGCCGAGCCGTACGCCGCGACGCCCGGCATCACCCGGTCCCCGCCGATCGCGGCCACCGCGGTCTCCACCACCCGGGCGCGCTCCTCGGGCGTGAGGACCTGGTACTCGCCGAGCGAGCCGTTCGGTACGACGCCGTCACAGCCGTTCGCCACGAGCCAGGCGCAGTGCTCTGCGTAACGGTCGTGGTCCACGGAGAGGTCGTCGCGGAGGGGGAGCGCGGTGGCGACGAGGACGCCTCGCCAGGGTCGGTGCTCGGAGGTGGTCACGTCGGTCATGGGAGCCGGCCTCTCTTCCGTTCTTTCGTCGACGGCATGTGACATATCACTGGGTGCCCAGGGGTTCGGTGGGTGCGGCCAGGACGCCGAGGGGGACCGGCCGGGCGAGCAGTCTGCGGGCCGGGGCAGGGGCACAGCCGGTCACCCCCGCCACCCCGGGTTCGCACATCCTGCCCTGGCACCAGCCCATCCCGGCCCGCGTCAGCAGCTTCACGGTGCGCAGATCGCCCGCGCCCAGCGAGCCCACGGCCTCACGGACCGCCCCGGCCGAGACCTCCTCGCACCGGCACACCACCGTCTCGTCGGTCACCTGCTCCGCCCAGTGGGCCGCGGGCGCGTAGGCGCCGTCGAGTCCGGCGAAGAAGGCACGCAGTCGGGTACGGGTCCGGGCCGCCGGTGCCCACCCGCCCGGGTCGGGGGTGGTGCCCCGCAGACGGGCCGCCGCCGAGCGTCCGGCGATGTGGCCCTCGGCCAGCGAAAGGGCCGCGCCGCCGATGCCCGTCGTCTCTCCGGCGGCCCAGACGCCGGGGACGTCGGTGCGCTGTTCGTCGTCCACGCGCACGGCCGGCCCGTCGAGACCGCAGCCGAGCCCGTCCGCGAGATCGGTGTGCGGCAGCAGCCCGTGGCTCACGGCGAGCGCGTCGCAGCGGACACGGCGCTCGCTGCCGGGCACCGGGCGCCCCTCGGAGTCGAGCGCGGCCACGGTGACGGACTCCAGTCGCTCGCTGCCGTGCGCCTCCAGCACCGTATGACGAACCATTACAGAGACGCCATGTCCGAGGAGTTGGGCCGCGTATCCGGCGCCCTCGACGAGCTTGGCCGGGGCCCCGGCGAGGGAGCGGGCCCGGCGTACGAACTCCCTCGGGTCGGCCGACTCGACCAGGGCGGCCACCTTCGCGCCCGCCGCCGCGAGGCCGGTGGCGACGGGCAGCAGCAGCGGGCCCGTGCCGGCCACGACCACCGTACGGCCCGGCAGCGCGAGTCCGTCCTTCAGCAGCGCCTGCGCGCCCCCCGCGGTGACCACACCGGGCAGCGTCCAGCCCGGGAACGGCAGGGCCTTCTCGTATCCACCGGTCGCCAGCAGCACTCCATCGGCCTGGAGCGCGACGGACTCCCGCTGATCGGGACCGAGCAGCGCGTGCACCGTGAATCCCGCCGACTCCCGCTCCACACACCACACATGACGATCACTCAGACAGGTGACCTGTCCGGCGGCGAGCCGTGCGTCCAGTCCGCTGCGCAGACGTTGCCAGGTCCGCCACCGGTGATGGAGCGCCTGAGGGCGGCGGGCGCCGAGGCCGCGCGCGGGCTGCCGGTAGAACTGGCCGCCCGGTGCGGAGGCGGAGTCGACCAGTGTCACCCGGACACCCCGCGCGGCCGCCGCCAGCGTGGCGGCGAGACCGGCCGGCCCCGCCCCGATCACCGCGAGCACCGGGCGGCGTTCAGTCATCGTGCCCCGTCCCCTCCTGCGTACGGACGTCAGCGCCCGGCACCGCGGGAACCAGGCAGGCCCGCTGGTTGGGGCGGCCGTCGACGGTGACCAGGCAGTCGAAGCACACGCCGATCCCGCAGAACACCCCACGCGGCCGGCCCTCGCCCCGTGTGCCGCGCCAGGCGCAGACCCCCGCGGACCACAGCACGGCCGCGAGGGTCTGCCCCGGCAGCGCCTCGATCTCCCGGCCGTCGAAGGTGACGGTGAACGGCGCACCGGGTCGGGCCCGCACCAGACGCAGCGGATTCAAGGGCGGCCTCCGCGCAAGGACTTGTGGGTGTTCACCGTGCGGCCTCCTCGGTCTCGGCGAAGCGGTCGGGGCGGAACGGCGTCAGGTCCAGCTCCGGGCTCCGGCCGGTCAGCGCCTGTGCGAGCAGCTGTCCGGTGCCGGTGGCGAGCCCGATGCCCGCGCCCTCGTGCCCGCAGGCGTGGAACAGCCCCGGTACCCGCGGGTCGGGCCCGATCGCGGGCAGATGGTCGGGCAGATAGGGGCGGAAACCGAGGTAGGTGCGCATCACCCGCACGTCCGTCAGGAACGGAAACAGCCGGGTCGCCCCGGCGGCGAGCGCCCGTACGACCGGCAGGGAGAACGACCGGTCGAAGCCCACCCGTTCACGGCTCGCGCCGATCAGCACGGGGCCGGCGGCGGTGCCCTCGACGACCGGCGAGGTCTGCAGGGCGGCGGAGTCGCTGGCCACGTCGGCCACGTAGTCGGCGGCGTACACCTTGTGCCGCACCCGGGGCGGCAACGGCTCGGTGACCAGGACGAACCCACGGCGGGGGAGCACCGGCAGGGCCGCTCCCGCCATCGCCGCGATCTCACCGCCCCAGGTTCCGGCCGCGTTCACCACGGCCGGCGCGAGGAGGTCGCCCCGGTCGGTGCGTACGCCGCGCACGGCCCCGTCGCCGCCGCGCAGGACACTCGTCACGGTCCGGCCCGTCTCCAGACGCGCACCGGAGGCCCGTACGAGATGGGCGGCGGCCAGGGTGGGCATCACCTGGGCGTCCTGGGGATACAGGACACCGCCCGCGAGGTCGGGCGCCAAGTGTGGCTCACAGTCGGGCAGTCGGGCGGGACTGACGGCGACCGTCTCCACCCCGGCGGCGCGCTGCCCGGCGGCCAGATCGGTCAGGGCGCCGAGGGACTCGGGCGTGGACGCGACGACGAGCCCGCCCTTCGGCTCGTACTCCACGTCCACGCTCAGCTGTTCGGCGAGCTCCGCCCACAAACGCAGGGACAGCAGGGCGAGTTGGAGTTCGGGACCGGGCTCCTTGTCGGAGACGAGGAGGTTGCCCTCGCCCGCGCCGGTGGTGCCGCCCGCCACCGGACCGCGGTCCACCAGGACGACGTCGAGCCCGGCTCGGGCCGCGTACAGCGCACAGGCGGCGCCCACCATGCCGGCGCCGACGACCACGACGTCACCGCTCGGTCGCTTGGTCACCGCAGTAATATGTCACATGGTTCTGGCGTGAGGAAGAAGGCCGGGGCGCGGAAGGGCGGCCCGCGCGTGAACCGGGCGTCCCGGACGTCCTGGACGACCCGGGCGCCCCGGACCGGCGGGACGGGTCGGGCCGGACGGCCGGGACGGGCTGGGGGTGGTCACGGATACCTCCTGAGGTCGGATCGCGGCAGGGACCGCTCCTCCAAGGCACCACCGGGTCGGCCCCGCGACCAGCGGACGGATCCGTCAGGGTGAACGGCGGGACGGCGGCCGGATGCCGAAAAGGTGAGGTGGGCGGGGTGCACGCCGGGGCATCATGGCGCTCACGTCACCCGGGCACACCGCCGGGCGCACATCAACGGGGGCACCAGTGACCGTCAGCAACATCCTTCTGTCCGGCGTCGTCGGCTCGACCGCCTACGGGCTCGCGCACGCGGGATCCGACGTGGACCGCCTCGGCATGTTCGCCGCCCCGACCGAGGACCTGCACGGCCTGCACACGCCGAAGGAGTCCCACGTCTCCACCGCGCCCGACCGCACTGTGCACGAGGCCGCCAAGTGGTGCCGGCTCGCGCTCGGCGGCAACCCGACCGTCATGGAACTCGTCTGGCTCCCCGACGAGTTGTACGAGGTCCGCACCCCCCTCGGCGACGAACTCATCGGCATCCGCACGACGTTGCTCGGCGCCCAGCGTGTCCGCGACGCCTACCTCGGCTACGCCACCCAGCAGTTCCGCAAACTGCAGAACCGCGGCGACGGCACGCACACCGAGCAGACCGCCAAGCGGATCGCCAAGCACGCCCGGCACCTCAAGCGGCTGTGCACCCAGGGCTACGAGCTGTACGCCGACGGCCGGTTGACGATCCGCGTCGACGACCCGGAGAGCTACCACCGCTTCGGCGAGCAGGTCGCCGCCGATCCCGAGGCCGCCCAGCCGCTGCTGCGCGACTTCGAGGAGAGGTTCGCGGGCACCCGCAGCGTGCTGCCCGACCAGCCCGACGAACGGCCGGCGGAGGCCTGGCTGCGCCGGGTCCGGCGGCACTTCTACACGGAGGCGACCACAGCGGCTCCGGCGTGAGGTAAATGCCGTGCGGGGCACGCCGGTTCGCTCCTACACTCACCGCAGGCCGAGCGCCGCCCACGACCGGGGCCGCGGCGCACCATGACGAACGAAGGGAGCCCGGCCATGCGAGACCGCACCGCCGCCGTCGCTCCCCGCGCACGCTACGAGGTGATCCTCGTGTCTTCGTCCGTCCGGTGTCCGCTGCGCGCCGGACACCGGATGCGCTGACGCCCGTCCGAGTACGCGACGCGCCGTCCGCTCCACCGAGCCGACGGCGCGTCCCTCACCAGGCATCGGCCCATCGCGCCGCCCGTTCCCCGAGAACACCCGAAAGGCCAAGGGCCGTGCGCAACAACCTCGACCGTCGTCACCTCTGCGCCGTGCGCAACCTGGGCATCCTCGCCCACGTCGACGCCGGCAAGACCACTGTCACCGAGCGGATCCTGTATGCCACCGGGAGCACGCACAAGCGCGGCGAGGTCCACGACGGCACGACCGTCACCGACTTCGACCCCCAGGAGCGCGACCGTGGCATCACCATCTTCGCCGCGGCCGTCAGCTGCGACTGGAACGGTCACCGCGTCAACCTGATCGACACCCCCGGACATGTCGACTTCGCCGACGAGGTGGAGCGCGCCCTGCGGGTGCTCGACGGGGCGGTGGCGGTGTTCGACGCCGTCGCCGGCGTGGAACCGCAGAGTGAGTCGGTGTGGCGCCAGGCCGACCGGCACGGCGTACCGAGGATCGCGTTCATCAACAAGATGGACCGTGCGGGCGCCGACCTCGACACCGCCGTGGCCTCCCTCCGCGCACGCCTCCATCCCGTCCCGCTCGTCGTCCACCTGCCCATCGGCACTGAGGACACCTTCACCGGAGTCGTGGACCTGCTCCGCCTGCGGTCACTGACCTGGGGCGACGGCAACGACACCGCTGTCGAGGGGGACGTACCGGAGGCACTGCGGGAGGAGGCGCTGCGCAGGCGCCGGCTCCTGGAGGAGACGGTGGCGGAGCGGCATCCGGCCGCGCTGGAGGAGTTCTGCGACCGGGAGACGCTCTCCGCGGCGACCCTCACCGCCGCCCTGCGGGACCTGACCCGCACGGGGGACGGTGTGGTCGTCCTGTGCGGGTCGGCATACCGCAACCGGGGGATCGAGCCGCTGCTGGACGCGGTCGTCGACTATCTGCCGTCGCCGCTGGACGTGCCGGCGGTATGCGGAATCCGGGATGGCGCCGACCGTAGGAAGGGTGCGGTCGACCGTATGCAGGATGGCCAGGATGGTCAGGATGGTGCTCATGCCGTCGACGGGCGACGCCCCGCCGATCCCGCCGCCCCGTTCGCCGCCCTCGCCTTCAAGGTCAGCGCCACGCCCACGGGCAGGCTCACCTACCTGCGGGTGTACTCGGGAACGGTCGAGAAGGGAGACTCGGTGTGGGAGTCCGGTACGGGGCGTGTCGAGCGGATCGGCCGGATCCTGCGCGTACAGGCCGACCGGCACGCGCAGGTGGACCGGGCGGTCGCGGGGGACATCGTGGCCGTCGTCGGGCTGAAGTCGGCCCGGCCCGGCTCGACCCTCTGCGCGCCCGCGGCCCCGCTGGTCCTGGAGCCGCCCGGTGTCGCCGACCCGGTCGTGTCGGTGGCGGTCGAGGCGTGCCGGAGCACCGACACCGACCGGCTGGCCTCGGCGCTCGCCCGGCTGGCGGAGGAGGATCCCTCGCTGGTCGTGCGGACCGATCCCGAGACCGGACAGACCGTGCTGTCGGGCATGGGTGAGCTGCACCTGGAGGTGGCGGTGGAGAAGATCCGCCGCACCCTCGGGCTGGACGTCAACGTCGGTCGTCCCAGGGTGACCTACCGGGAGACCGTGGGCGAAGGCGTGTCCGGCACGGTGTACCGGCACGTCAAACAGGACGGCGGTGCCGGGCAGTTCGCACATGTCGTGCTCGATGTGGAGGCGCTGGAGGAGGGGTTCGAGTTCCGGTCGGCGGTGGTCGGCGGGCGCGTGCCGCAGGAGTACGTGCGGGCCGTCGAGGCCGGCTGCCGGGACGCCCTCGCCGAGGGGCCCCTCGGCGGTCACCCGGTGACGGGGCTGCGGGTCACCCTGACCGACGGGGCGACCCATGTGAAGGACTCCTCCGACACGGCCTTCCGCACGGCCGGCCGGTTCGGACTCCGTCAGGCCCTGCGCGCCTGCGCCATGGTCCTGCTGGAGCCGGTCGTCGAGGTCACGGTCACCGTGCCCGAGGACGTCGTCGGCGGTGTCCTCGGTGACCTCGCCGCCCGGCGCGGCCGGGTCACCGACTCGGTGGTGCGCGGCGGCTCGGCGGTGGTCACCGCCACCGTCCCGCTGGCGGAACTGTTCGGCTACGCGACCCGACTGCGCAGCCGCACCCAGGGCCGCGGCACCTTCACGGCCCGCCCCACGGGTTACGCCCCGGCGCCCGCGGCGGCGGCGATGACGCCGTAATACCACCACAGCCCTCGGGGGCTCCCGCACCTGGAGCCCCCGAGGGCTGACCGCAGTTTCGTCCGCGGCGGCGCGTCGCCCGGCTCGGGAAGTCGTCCCGGAACTCCACCGGGGCTACGACCAGACGCTCACAGGGCGCACCCCGCCCAGAGTTCGGCGACGATGTGCTCCGCGTGTTCGGTACCGGTCGGTGACGGCTCGTACGATGCGTCATCGTGCGAGGACATGCTGCTTGCGGTCCGGGTGTCAGGCACTCGGGCTGGGCGCGTGTCAGTCCGGGAAGTCGAGGGCTTCCTGACCGGGCCCGGGGCTGCGCCGGGACAGTCGAGGCGCCTTCGGTTCCTTCGCCGCGTAGGCGGGCACGGGCAGGATGCCCTCGTCCCGGAGATCGTCGGTGGTGATGAGCGGTCCGCTGCTCACGGCGTCCAAGAGCCGGGCCTGTCGGGGTTCGAGGGCCAGGAGGAGCCCGAGCGCGTTGATGAGGTCGAGGAGGTCAACGGTCCACCGGGCGGGCCAGGTCGGGGGCAGGATGTCGTTCAACGGTGTCTGCCGCTCCACGTCCGGCCTGCGCTTGCGGAAGCCGAACCACTTGCGGACCACCTGCACCCCGCCGATCCGGTAGTCCCAGACTTCCGGCGCCACAGGGCGAATGGAGCCGGTGCCCACCGTGAGGGTGCGCGTGGGCGCGTCGTAGGAGATGTCCTCCGGAAGCCCGTCGTCCTCTCCGATCGCAACGACGCATTCCGGTCGCTCCTCCGGGGGCAGTCTCGGGGTCGATCCAGGCGGACTGTCGTGGTGGTGAGAGGCGAAGCGCCGGCCGTACGTGTGGATCCACACCGTGCGCCTCCCCACCTCCACCACCTCCGCCCACAGGGCCGGGTCGCGTGTCAGGGGGATGCGAGTGCCCCGCTCGGCGAGGTTCGCGGCGAAGCGGCGCGTGTAGCCGCCGTGTCCGGCTGTTCCCGCGATGTACGCGAAGAGGTCCTCGGCGGTGACCGTCACGCCGTATGTCTTGGTGAGAAGCCGCAACAGGCCGGGGGTCACGTTGGGTTCCGCCTGGTGGGGGTGGCGGTAGAGGGGGGCAACGCGGCCGCCTTCGGTGCCTTTGAAGTGGTGAACGTCGGGCAGAAGGGCGGTGAAGCTCACCGCGGGCCCCGGACGGCCTGATTCTGTGTGGAGTTCGGACAGGTAGATCTGACGCTGGTCGTTGTGGGCGAACCACAAGGCCGGCCGCGGCCGGTCGATCACTCTCCGGTCCGCGATGATGTACTGCCGGTCGAAGGTCATCCGTCCGTACGGGACGATGACCGGAACAGTTTCCTTCTCTGCGGCGAGGCTGCCCATCTCCCGCCCGCCGGGCAGGGGTGGTTCCGGCTTGTCCGGACGGCGGTCTCCGGTGCTTTTCATCAACGCCGCTTTGGCGTCTGCCGGAGCCTGGACGAGCCCGCGCCAGCGCCTTTCCAGAACGTCCCGGCTGGGTGAGACGGGCCAACTGCGGTTGTTGGTGTTGCCAGTGATCGTCCAGGGCAACAAGGCGTCCACTGGTGGCATGGCTGACCACTCGGCGTCGGACGTGACGTGAAAGCGAGCGGTCCACTGTGCAGGGCAGAGCTGCCAGGAGGTCCCGTCACTGTGGCCTTCGAGGCTGAGCCCATCCAGCCAATCGAACTTCCCCTCGCGCGTGCCCACGGGGACGTCGAGCCGCCAGACCCGCGCCGGGGTGCTCGCATCTGGGGCGCCGTGGCGAACGAAGACGGCGATGCATATCTCGCGCTTCACGTCCTGGAACACACGGGTGCGCGTGTCCGAGTAGGCGCCCTCGGGGGAGAGACCGATGACCCAGCCCTCGTCGGCCGCCTCGCGCAGGTAGTGGCGCATGCCGGCCGCGCCCTCACTGTCCAGGTATCCGGAGTTGGTGATGAGGGCGACGATCCCGCTGGGCGCTTTCGGTGTGCCTGAGGCCATCAGCTGGTCGAAGACCTTCCAGGTGGACCATGCCCAGAAGTAGACGTAGAGGTTGTCGTAGGTAGGGCGGATTACCGATGACCACCATGACTCTCTCGTCCGCCTTGATCTTGTTCGCATGCGGCGGTGGCGGGCGATCGCCTCGTACATGAACCCCAAGTGATGCTCGACGGCGGGATCGTCGAGTGTGTCGGCCACCAGGAGCCTCGGTGGGCGACGCGTGGCATCGGCGCCGTGGGACTGGAGGGGCCTGGTGCACACGGAGTTCGGCGACGGCGTACGGCCCGGTTTGTTTCTCCAACCCGACCAGCCGGCCCGAGAGTTCGCGGAGAAGCCCGGACTTGAGTTCTCTGCCGTACTTGAGTGACAGGGACTTGGCGACGTGGTCGATGATGTTGATGAGGAAGGTTCCGGTGCCCATGGCGGGGTCGACCACGGTCACGTCGTCGCTTCCGTACCCGTCCTCCTGGCCGAGCCGGTCACGCAGCACCTCGTCGGTGAACCCGACCATGAAGCGGACGATCTCACCGGGTATGTAGTACGTGCCCGTCCGTCGTCGCAGTTCCGGGTCGTAGGCGCCCAGAAAGCCCTCGTACAGATGGAGGTAGGCGTCTCCGGTCTCGTCCTTGAACATCTCGGGGTCGACGGCCGATATGACGTCGATCAACGGGTCGATGATGCCTTTCAGATCGTCGAGGGCGTCGTCGGTCATCACCGCCAGAGCCTTGCCCATCAAGGAATGCCGCTTGCCCAGTCGGATCGCGACCTCGGGGAGGGTGAGCCTGCCCAGGTCGATGTGCTCAAGACGGGCCAGCAGGACGGCGAACGTCAGTGTCTGGCTGTACTGGTCCGCGAACTCCTCCGGACGAGCGTCGGGGAAGAGCAGGTCCTTCCAGTTGCCGGCCAGGATCGAGAACGCCGCGTCGGCCTCTCCGTGCTCCTCGCGGGCGAGACGTTCGGTGACCTCGTCGCGTAACAGGGCGCAGATTCCCGCGATGCGCCTGACCAGTTCGTCAATGCTGCCGTGGACGATGGGCGCCGGCAGGAAGAAGTGCGTGAGGGCGCGCTCGAACCCGGTGTCCGCGACCACGAGTTGCCGACTGCCGGTTTCCAGGTCTCCGGCCAAAATCCCGGTCGGGCCGACCTGCACGCCGAGACGTTAGACCGCCCACTGGTATCCGTCGGTGTACAGCACGTTGTTGAGGGCTTTGATCTTCTCCCACTGCCTGCGGTCGTGGCTCTTCACCGACCACCGCTCCGGATCGGCCCCCGACCCCGGCTGCTTCAGTTCGACGTGCCCCAGGGTCCTGCCGCCGCTGGTGATGGCGAAGTCGGGCCGGATGCCGAGTTCCTTGACGCGACTCTGACCGTGGACGACGAGCGTGAGGCGCTGCCGCGACGCCATACCGCGCAGCAGTTGCTCCACCGGCGCGGTGAGGCTGTCCTCCCTGCTGCTGACCGCGCTTGCGGGGCCTTGCAGCTTGGCCCTGACCTCTTCGCCGAACCGGGCGACGAGGTCCGCGACCGATTCGGTGGTGCCCTGTCCCGTCCGTATATCCCCTCGTGGCATCGGCCCCCCAAGGCTGCGCGCACGCACGGTGATCAGACCCATACAGAATGCCCATGACATTCCAAGTGGCAAACGCCAGGAGATGAGGGGTGATGAGCGGCATGGAATGAAAACCCCGCGTACGGATATCTTTGGTGGGTGATGCGGGGATCTTGCCGGGAGACCTGTTGCCGCATCGGCGCCGCTAACCTGTCGGTATGTCAGAGCGTGTCATGCCCGGTCGCACGGACGGACTGATCACCCTGGGCGCCGCGGACGGTCTATGGGTCGATCTGACGGCCGACAGCGCTGTGCCGACGGCTTCGGGGGCATTCACGTGCCCGCCTGCCCATGCCCGGACCGGATACGTCCTGCTCGGCAGCCACGCGGTGGCGACGGTGAGGGCGAGCGGCGGTCAGTGGAGTGTCTCGGAGGCCGAGGTGCGCAGGGCGGCCGCGGAACTGAACGCGGTGAGGATGGATCGGCAGGACCTGGTCCGCATCGGTCCGTTTCGCGGGGCGCCGACGCAGGAGGGCGAAGAGGAAACGCCACTGCGTTGGCGCCGGCGCATCACACAGGAACTGCGGGAGCCGGGCGGCCCCGACGGGGCGGCACGACGTGACGTCGGCCGGCCGTACCATCTGGCCGGGATCGACTGGCGGCAGGTGCTCGTGGAGCAGACCCGCGACGGGACGCGGCGGACGTGGTGGCTGCCCCGCGCCGTGGTCAGGCTGCTGGACGCGGCCGAGCACACCGAAACGCAGTGGGTGCGAGCCGCGCGGACCCGCCAGGCAAGCGCGGCCGTCGCCGAGCCGTCCTCCCACCTCCGGCGGGCCCGGGACGCCCGTGGTCGGCAGACGACGAGCCCCGAGGGTCCCACCGCCTCACCGCGCCCGTACACCGCGGAGCTGGAAGGCCAGTTGTACTCGGTGCTCAGCAGGAAGCCCGGTATCTCCCGCAGGTTGGCCGGGTGGGCGTGCGCCGTCTGCCGTATCGCACCCGCCGCGGTCCTCGACCACTGCCACGAACACGGCTACGTCCGCGCCCCCGTCTGCCAGTCCTGCAACACACTGGAACGTCCCGACCACCTGTACAGCAACGACATCCGCGTGGCGAGCCGCTACACACGCCTCTTCCGCACCGACACCGACGACTGGCTCCGCCACTGGCACCGCTGCCCCGGCTGTCGCGCACGCACCACCCTGCCCCTGCCGCACCTCGCCGCATGGACGGCCCACATAGCCTGCCGATCGCTGCGCCCGACCCACCGAGTCCCCCGTGGGCGCACGCCCTGCGGTGTCCTGCGCGTGTCCTGGACGGGCAGTCAGAACGCGCCCCGTTCCTGTCTGCTCACGGTCGCCGTCGACAGCTGCCCCTCCGGTGAGCACCGTGTCCTGGCGCGAGTCCCCTACCGCGAAGCCGCCGAGCGGTTTCGCTTCTGGCTGGCCGAGACGGCCCCCGCCGTGGCCGCCGCGGCCGGCCCCGACCGCTTGGACGGCCTTCCTGCCCAGCCCCGGCCGGTCGTCGCGGACACCGGCGGCGAGGGCCTGGCACTGTTCTGAGTGGCAGAGGACCGACGACGGTCAGCCGTCGGCGATCGGTGGTTGGTGATCGGTGGGATTCCTCCGCGATCGGGGCCGTGACGCGACTGTCAGGCGCGGGCCTGGACGATGAGCGTGCCGATGTGCCCGGCTTCCGGGGCATCCACCACCGTCGCCTCAGCGGACGTGAAACCAGCCCGGAGCAGGTGTCGCTCCCACACCGCCGGCTTGTAGCTGTACCGATACGTGAACATGGCCTTCCCCGCGAACCCGCCCTTGTACATGCCCTGCGGTCCGTAGGCGCCCGGGATGGCCGGCGGCTGGGAGAACACGAAGACGCCGCCCGGGACGAGGTGCCTGTGGACGAGAGGAAAGAGGCGGGACGGGTCGGTAAACCAGGCCGCGCCGAAGACGGAGTAGACGGCGTCGTACCGCCCCTCATCGGCGGCGAGCCAGTCGAGGATCTCCCCCGGCTCGATTCGCACCCCGAGCGGCGCCCACTTCTCGCCCGCGAGCGCCACCATACGCGGCGACAGGTCGACCCCGGTGGCCTTGACGCCTTGTTGCGCGAGGTGGGCGAGGGCGCGGCCGGTGCCGCATCCGATCTCCAGCACGGTCTCCGGGCTGCCGAGGAGTTCGGGTCCGGGGCCGTGGCCGACGTACTGGGTCCAGCAGAACGACGGCTCGGCGTCGTCCTTGAAGGCGGACTCGGCGTAGGCGTCCCACAGTTCGGTCTCGGCGGCGATGTCGTGCGGTACGGGCACAGCTGTTCCTCTTGGTCGTCGGGATGCGGGGAGCCCCCGCCCTCGGGGAGCCGTGAGGACGGGGGCGACTGTAGCCGGGATCAGTGGCTGTCGGGGACCTTGTCGTCGCACGGTGAGCAGTCCGTGCCGTCGATGGCCCACAGCTCCTCGTCGATCGCCCAGCCCTGGGAGCGGAGGAAGTCGCCGGTGCGCAGGCACAGACCATCGCGGCGGCGCTCGATGAACGGGGCGTGGTGCTTGAACCGGCCGCCGTTGTAGAGGCGGCAGATGCCCCACCAGACGGGTGTGTCGAGGATGAGCTGGTGGACGCCGATGTCGACGAGCTTGCCGACGCCCAGATGGACGTCGGGGTTCTCGATGGAACCCATGACGTACATGACGGCGTTGCCGAGGATCCGTTCGGCCATGTCGCGGACCATGGTGTGGTCGCGCAGGAGCAGGGAGACCTCGCGGTCCCACAGGCTCATGCCGGAGTCGAACACGTTGACGGTCAACTCGGTGATGTGCGGAGCGACCGCGTCGAGGAGTTCTTTCGGGTCCCGCGTGAGCGTCCTGGCGGGCTGTTCGAGTGTGACGGTCATTGACCTGCCCTTCGGAGGTGGCGTTGCCGTGCTGTGTGGTGCAACCCGCCCCGGCTGCTCGACCTGTCCAGGGGTGGGGAGCCGCGGCGGGGAGTTCAGGTGGCCTGCCGCGAGGCCGCCGGGTTCATCGTCCGCCCCGACCGTAGGAGCTCCTTCATTGGCCGCGCCACGAAGTTGCACTGAATTACACGGTAGTTTGAGAGCGCTGTTCATGAACGACATGTGCTCTTGACCACGCGATGCGTGCGCATGATGGTGGTGTAAATCGCTGCAACCGACCAGCGCGGGAGACCAGCCACCATGAACATTCGGTTCGTCGGGATCGACCCCGAGACGGACGAGGACGGATGCCCCACAGTCTGGGTGGACACCAACACGGACGATCTGCTGATCCAGAGCTACCAGGCCGACGACGAGACGACCGCGACCTGCGACGCTTTGTCCCCGGCAAGGGCGCCGATCCCGCCCGGCGAGACCGTCATCAGGATCCCGGCACGTATGATCCCGATCATCAGGAAGGCGTGTGATGAGCTCGATCCCGGAGTTCGCTGAACTCCTCGCCGACGCCAGGCAGTCGGCCGCCCATCTGGAGATGAGGGACGCCTACTTCACCAACCCTCGCTTCGAAGCCTGGCAGGACGGCCGGTGCGTGGACTGGGACGACCGGGGTTCCTGGTGGCGTCCCTACCACCAGAACATCGCGGACGCTGTCGCCCGTGGCGTGCGCGTGCGGCGCGTCAGGATCGTGTCCGAGCCGGTCACCGCCTACATCGCGTGGGAGCACTACCAGACCCGCGCCAACGTGGAAGCCGGCGAGGAGGTGCGCTGGCTCCCCCGACACCGCGCGTGGGACCTGCTCGTCCCGGGCGCCGATCTGTGGATCTTCGACGGGCGGCTGATACGCATCCACCACTTCTCCGGCGACGGCGAATGGGTCAGCAAGGAACTCTGCGACGAACCCAGCACGGTCTCCCGGCACGCGGCCGCATACGAACGGATCTGGGAACGGGCCATCCCGCACGATCAGTACGAGGTCAAGTAGCCGTCCATGTCTACGTTCCCCACGTCCAGCGTGCAGGAAGCGCGCGCAGCTCTCGCGGCCCGGCTGCGGGAACTGCGCCTGGACGCGGGTATCACCGGCAAGGA
Source organism: Streptomyces sp. T028 (assembly GCF_048159505.1). Lineage (NCBI taxonomy): Bacteria > Bacillati > Actinomycetota > Actinomycetes > Kitasatosporales > Streptomycetaceae > Streptomyces > Streptomyces sp. T028. The sequence goes on along the minus strand of NZ_JBLRVZ010000006.1, from coordinate 186,730 downwards.
ACTCGCCCGTTTCGCGGGTTGGTCTGTCGCCAAGTCGTCGAGGATCGAGAACGCTGTCACGGCGCCGGCCGACGCCGACATCCGCGTCTGGTGTGCGGCCTGCGGCGCGCACGACCAGGCGGACGACCTCATCGCGGCCAACCGGCAAGCCGACTCCATGTACCTGCAGTGGAAGCGGCTACAGCGGACCGGCATGAAGCAGTTGGCGGAGACCTCGGCCAAACTGTACGAGCGCACCCGCCAGTTCCGCGTGTACGCCTCCCACGTCGTGCCCGGTTATCTGCAGACACCTGGCTACGCGACGGCGCTGATGCGCACGATCGCGGGCTTTCGCGGTACCCCCGACGATGTGGCCGACGCGGTCAAGGTCCGCATGCGCCGCGCGCGCGTCATCCACGAGGGAGACCACCGGTTCGCGACCCTGGTCGAGGAGAACGTCCTCCATCACCGGGTCGGCGATCAGGAAGTGATGGCCGGCCAGCTCGGCCACCTGCTGGCCGCGATGTCTCTGCCATCCATGTCTCTCGGCATCATCCCGGCCGCGACCGCACGGGAGGCGGTCATGTGGCCGCTGGAGCAGTTCACGGTGTTCGACGACTCGCGGATCCATGTGGAGTTGCTCGCCGCGAAGGTGACCGTCACGGCGCCGAGCGAACTCGACATGTACTTGCGGGCGTTCGCCCGGCTCACAGAACTGGCCGTGTACGGGGCTGATGCGCGCGCCCTGATCGTGAAGGCAATCGACGCCCTAAGCTGACCCTTGCCGTGGCGAAGCCTGTCGGTCACCCCTGCCCCCGTCGGTCACTCGTGCGCCGGATCTGTGTTCGCGCACCGGTGGGTGCGTGGTGACCTAGCGCTTCAGGGGTGCGGGGTGGTGGTGAACTGGGGACTTCTTGCGATCAATGGTGATCGTGGAAGGAGGGAGGACGGTCGTCGAGTTCCGCCCAGACCGTCTTCAGGGGAGGGGCGGAGAGGTCCATTCCCCAGCGGTCGGCGAGAGCGGTGACCAGGAGGAGCCCGCGACCCGACTCGGCGTCGGGGAGGGGCGGTACGTCTCCCGGCACGAGGGGGAACCGGTCCGGGCGGGCGTCGGTGACGGCGACGCGGAGGGTGCCGGCCGTGGGGTGGAGGGAGAGGGTGAGACGGAAGTCGCGTCCCGGGGCTCGACCGTGAAGGACCGCGTTGGACGCGAGTTCGGCGACGATCTGCTCGACGCGTTCGGTCACCCCGGGTGACACCTGCCAGACCTCAAGCTGCCGGGTGGTGAGGAGGCGGGCCAGCCGGGCCGCGCGTCGGGTGGCGGACAGCGGCTGGACGAACGTGAGTACGGTGGCGAGGCGTTGAGGCGCGGTGGCGTTCATGAGGCCATCGTGGTGGCTGTTCGAGGGGGGTCGAGGGCTGTCGGTTCCGTACGCTGCGTCAGCGTACGGGCACATTCTGTGGACAGTACGGTGGTCTGTCCGTCACCCTGGGTGCCGTCGGGGCGTGGGGGCCACGAGGAGTGCGCGAGACGGAGGTGGCCGCGGATGACCGACGGCGGCATGGGGAACGACGACGACCTGACGGGCGGCGAGGCGGACCGGGAGCCCGATCCCTCGGACAGCCTGCGGACGTGGGGTGCTGTGCAGCAGGCACTGCGTGAACACGCGGGATACAGCAGGACCGAGTTCGCGGACCTCGTCCGGTTCTCCAAACACACCGTGGAGTCGGTGGAGTTGGGGCGGCGGATGCCTGATGTGGCGTTCGTGGAGCGGGCGGACGAGGTGCTGGGCAACACGGGGGCGCTGCGGAAGGGCTCCAAGTACGTGACGCGGGGGCGCGGTGACGTGGGGCTGGCGGCCTGGTTCCGGCAGTGGGCTCGGCTGGAGCGGGAGGCGGTGAGTCTGTGTACGTATGAGTGCAGGCTGGTGCCGGGGTTGTTGCAGGCGGAGGCGTATGCGCGGGCGGTGTTCGAGGGGACCGTGCCGGTAGCGCCGGACGAGCAGTTGGAGAGCTTCATGGCCAAGCGGATGGAACGGCAGCGGATGCTGTTCGAGCGGCCGACGACGCCCTTCAGCTTCATCGTCGAGGAGCACGTGTTCCGGCGGCGGTTCGGGGACGCGGAGCAGATGCGGGACATGTTTGACCGGGTGTTGGAGCTGAGCGCGCCGCGCAATGTGACGTTGCAGGTCGTGCCGTTGGAGGCGGGGTTGCATGCGTGTCTGGATGGACCTGTTCGGCTGCTGGAGACCCCGAAGGGGCAGCGGCTGGGGTACTCGGAGGGGCAGCAGAATGGCCGTCTGATCTCCGACCCGAAAGAGGTGAGCCTTCTCTTCCAGCGCTATGACACACTGCGCTCGCAGGCCCTGAATGCCAAGGACTCGCGGGGTCTGTTGGAGCGACTCCGAGGAGAGCTATGAGCACGACGGAACTGGCGTGGTTCAAGTCCAGCTTCAGCGGTAGCCAGGGCGACGACTGTGTTGAGGTTGCCCTCACCGAACAGGCCGTCTGCGTCCGGGACTCCAAGGATGTGACGCGCCCTCACTTCGCCGTCGGGCGTGAGGAGTGGTCGCGGTTCGTGGGGTTCGCGGCGGGGCAGGACTGACAGAGGCTGGCCGTGGGGCGGGCGGTTGATGGCTCGCCCCACGGTGTGGGGGGTCGACGCTCACTCAGCTTTCCTCGTCACGTTCCTTTTCGTCCCCGCGCAGGCGGCGCGCTCGCTGGGCGATCTCGTTGGAGAGCCTGCCCGTGACCGAACTGGCCCGGTCGAGGGTCACGTTGCTGAGGCTTCTGGCGGCACCGACGCCCTTCGCTCCAGTCTCAAGCGCCTTGTCCTTCACCTCTGCCGCCGCTTCCCCCCATCGTCTCGCCTCCGACGACTGGCGACCGGACTCGATCCCGAGCCGCGCGTGGAAGTCATGGACGCCGGTCACCACATGGTTGCTCGACTGGACCACCACCGGGGATTTGGTCGGGTGCAGCAGCACCTTCGAGTTGGCCGCGTCGGCAGCCGATATCATCCGGGCCACCAGGCGCACGGTGCTCCGCGAGATGAGATCCAGCCGGTTCTGGCGCGAAGCCCGAAGCCCGAGGCGGTGCTGGTCCAGCTGATCCGGATGCGCGTCCAGCACCCGGTCGAGTTCGAGCACGGCGATCGCGTCCTGCAGTTGGAAGCAGCGAGCCAGAACAGCGAGCCACTCCCGAACCTTGGGCTCGACTTCCTTGACCTTCGTGGCGAGATCGCCGATCTTGGGATTGTTTTCCAACTTCTCTGCGAGAGCGTCGAGTTGACGCAATGCGTACGCCTGGGTCTCCGCGATCGTCGTCGGCGCGGCCTGTACCTTGGACCACGTGACCTCGGAGACTCGGCCCACCTGCTCTCGGATGGTCATGGTCTCCTCGATCACGAGGTCCATTCCGATCATGCGGGACAGCACAGCATCCTTCTGGGCGCGGAGCACATCGTTGACCTTCTCGTCGATCGTGGCGAGGTAGTCGGTGATCTCCTCCATGGTCTGCTGCATCGAGAGCTGTGCCATGAGCCCTGCGGCACCGGCCAGACGTGCGGGGTTGGTCAGGAACGAGCCGGCCCCCTTATCGATCTGAAGCCAATTCTTGATCGAGCCGGGTTTCCCTATCATCGCGTGGCTGATGCCTGGTGTCTTGGTGTCCATCAATCCGAACTTCTTGACGCGCTCCGCAGACTCCTTGGTCAGCTTGACCCAGCGACCGGAGTTGGCGGCAATGTCCGAACCCGCCTGCGTGACTGTGGCCCCGGTACCGAAGACGGACTTGAGTCGTTGCGCCCCGAGGTCCTTCGACGGCAGTCCCTCCGAGGCGAGGAAGCGTTCGACGTCCGTCGCATCCCCGATGACCGCCAGTCCATGGCCGTCACTGATCAGCTGGATCTCGTTGTCCAACGCCTGCTCCTGAAGAGCCCTGGGGCTCGGTGAGGTCGAGTCCGCCCGGCTGCGGGACGGAGTTGGCCCGATGGGGCCTGCCGGTCCGGAACGTCCGCGTGCATTTCGACGCGGACTCTCCGGATGTGGAAAAGGTTGTACAAAACCGTGAAGAAAATGTATCAGCACGGGTCGGGCGGGTTCGGCTGCTCCTGGCGTGTTACGCGGACGTTGACGGATAGTTGACCTCGCCTGCCCGGACGGCGGTCAGGTGTAGGTGTACGGCGTCGGCGACGTGGCCGTGGCTCCGGTGGAGGTCGTCGCGACCACGGTCACGGGGCCGGGGGTGGACGTCGGTGGTGTGACCGTCTGGACCTTGATGGCGGACATGACCTTGAACGAGAGGACCGGGACGCCGCCGAAGGTGACGCCGGTGACCTGGGACAGGAAGGTGCCGTTGAGGTTCACGATGCGGCTTCCGGTGCTCGGCCCGGAGGTGGGACTGATGCTGGTGATGGTGGGGCTGCCGATGTAGGTGTAGGAGAGGCTGTTGGGGACGCCTCCCGGGTTGACCAGGTAGTCGGGGACGGTGTGGGCGAGACCCGACGGCGGGACGGTCACGGTGAGCTGGGTGTCCGACAGAACGGTGGCGGGCGCGTTGAGGGTGCCGAACCGTACGGTCTTGACCCCGACGAACCGTTGCCCGGTGAGGGTGATGGTGTTTCCCCCGTTCATCGACCCGGAGGTGACCGAGATCTGGTTCACGACGGGCAGTCTGCGGTAGTAGTAGTGGCCGACGATCGCCGTTCCGCCGCTCGCGGTCACGGTGACGGGAACGGCTGATCGCATGGCGGAAGGCACGGTGACGGTCAGCGTGTTGTCGCTGACCACGGCGAAGCCCTTGGCCGGCCTTCTCTGAACCGGGGGCACGCGGACCCGGTTCCGCACACTGTCGTGGGTGTCGGTCAGCAGTCGCGGAGCTCCGCCGACTGGTTCAGGACCTGTGCCCGGGTCGAGGTGAACCGGGTGTATGTCCGCCCGTCCCGGGCCTCCGGTCGGAAGGCGGCCACGCGGTGGCAGTTCTGGAAGGCGAGGGCCACGCCGAAGTGGCGTTCCAGGCTGCCGCGGATCGCGTCGCTGGCGAGGGCGCGCAGCAGTTGGCCGCGCTCCCGCTCGGACGACGGCGGGGTCTGGTTGTCGGCGAACTCGGCGATACCCGCGTGGAGTTTGGTGGCGAGGGACTCGACGAGGTCGTAGGCGTACGGCAGGGAGGTGCGGACGGTGTCGACGAAGTCCGCCTCGCGGATGTCACCGGCTTCGGCCTCGGCGAGGAGCCTCGGGGAGACGTCGAGAGACATGGGTGTCCTGTTCTTTGTGGAGGGGAGAGGGGAGAGGGGAGGCAGGGAGGGGGTCAGGTCAGTGATGCCGGGCCCGGTACGAACTCCGGGTCCACCTGGGCCGCCAGGTCCTGGCCCGTCGCCGCGTCCGCCCAGGCGTGGGCGTTGCGCAGGTGGAAGTCGACGGCGTGGCGGTGGAGCGTCGGCCAGTCCTTGGGGCGGGCGTCGACCGTCTCGCGCAGGACGGTGAGGGCGTGACGGTTGGATGACTCCAACTCGCCCTGGGGGGTGCCGCGTTCGGCGGAGCGTACCCAGGGGGAGTGGGCCAGGTGGGTGAGGAGGTCGTCGCCCACCTGCTCCTTGAGGAACAGCAGATCGTCCTCACCGGTCACCTTGTTGCCGACCACGGCGAGCGGGATGCCGAACTCGGCGGCGTGGTCGCGGTACTGGCGGTAGACGGAGACGCCCCTGCGGGTGGGTTCGGCCACCAGGAACGTCATGTCGAAACGGGTGAACAGGCCGGAGGCGAAGGCGTCGGCGCCCGCGGTCATGTCGACGACGACGTACTCGCCGGGGCCGTCGACCAGATGCCCGAGGTAGAGCTCCACCGCGCCGAGCTTGGAGTGGTAGCAGGCCACTCCCAGATCGCTCTCGTCGAACTCGCCGGTGACCATCAGCGGGACGCCGCCCACCTGTTGGACGTGGCGTGTGTGCAACTCGTCGTCGCCGAGCAGGCGCAGCAGCCGTGATCCCCGGCCCGGAGGGGTGGTCTTGATCATCGCCTCGCGGGAGGCGATCCGCGGGTTGGTGCCGCGCAGGAGGTCCTTGATCTCGCCCAGGTGCGCGGCGAGCGGCGGGGCGGTGAACGGGCCGGCGTCGGGGGCGAGCGCCTCGGCCAGGTGCTGGTTGATGTCGCCGTCGACGGCGAGCACGGGTGCGCCGGACCGTGCCAGTTCGCGGGCGAACAGCGCAGAGAGGGTCGTCTTGCCGCTGCCGCCCTTGCCGACGAACGCGACGCGCATCTACCGACCCGCCGTTTTGAAAATGAATGTCATGTGGCTATGTTTAGGGCTCGGTCGTGATCACTGTCAAGTCGAGGGCGGGAGGGGCGTGGTGATCGTCGGTGAGCTCCTTAATGCATATGATCTGCAAGTGCACAGTTATTGCATCAAGACCGCAAGCCGTGACGACCTCGACGGTGCCCGTGCCGTCATGCTCGACACCGTCTACCGCGACTTCGGCAGCGGATACGTCCCCCGCTGGCACGGCGACATCATCGACCCGGCCGCCGCGTATCTGACGCCGCCCCGCCACACCTTGTTGGTGGCGCTGGGCGGTGCCGGCGGGGAGGTCGTTGGCACTGGCGCGCTGGACTCGCGCGGGCCCGTGCATCCGCCGAACCCGCGGCAGGTGGCCGAACGCTTTCCGTCGGGGGAGACCGCGCAGGTGCGTCGGGTGTACGTGCGCCCCGAGCACCGGCGGCGCGGTCTCGCCCGGCGGCTCGTCGCGGCACTCCTCGCCTTCGCCGCCGCCGACGGCGGATACCGCTCCGTCTATCTGCACACCGACCCCGCCGTCGAGGGGGCCGAGGCCTTCTGGCGGTCGCTGGGCGAGGTCGTGCACGACGAGCGCGAGGACCCCGACGGCGGCCAGCGGATCGTCCATTTCGAGCTCCCCCTGCCCTCCCTCAGTCACGCAGCCCCACGCTCTCTCACTCCTTAGGTCGGTCTCCCATGCGCCCTCCCCGCCGCCCGCGTCTCCTCGCCGCGTTCCTGCTCACCCCGCTGCTCACCGGCTGTTTCGCCTCCCCCGGAGACGGCGACAGCGGCGAGGCGGCCGACGGCAAGGACGGTGCGCGGCTGCGTGTCGCCCTCGCCTTCCCGCCCGTCGAGAACCTCTCCCCGTACGGCGCCGACGCCACGATCCTCAGCCGCCTGGGCGTGACCGAGGGGCTGACCGCCCTCGACGCCAACGGCGCCGCCGCGCCCGCGCTCGCCTCGTCCTGGCGGCGCGAGAACGACCGGAGCTGGCTGTTCACCCTGCGCGAGGCCGTCTTCCAGGACGGCACGGAGGTCACCCCGGCCGCCGTGGTCACCGCCCTCATCGGCGCCGGCCGGGCCGAGCCCGTTCCGGCCGCCCTGACCGGCGTCACCCTCACGGCGGAGGCGCGGGGGGCGACAGGCGTACGGATCACCACGGCCGAACCCGACCCCGTGCTGCCGCTGCGGCTGGCGAGTCCCGGCCTCGCCGTACTCGCTCCGAAGGCGTACGAGGAGAAGGGCGCCGTCGACCCGGTCGGCACCGCCACCGGCCCCTTCGAACTCACCGAGGTCACCGGCACCACGGCCGCCGCCCTCGACCGGTTCGACGACCACTGGGGCGGACGCGCCCAGGCCTCCGGCATCGACGCGCGTTTCATCGCCGACGGCACCGCCCGCGCCAACGCCCTGCGCACCGGACAGATCGACCTCGCCGAGGCGATACCCGTCGCCCAGGCGGCCACGCTCGACGCCGGCAGCCGCCGCGAGACCGCCACCACCCGCACCACCAGCCTGCTCCTCAACACCAGGTCGGGCGTCTTCAAGGACGCCTCGCTGCGGGCCGCGGCCCGCGCCGCCGTCGACACCGGCGTGCTCGCCGACGGCGTCCACGAAGGTCATGCCGACCCCGGCGCCGGCATCTACGGCCCCGCCGTCACCTGGGCCGGGGCCAAGCGGGTCACGCCGGTCGGGCGGGTCGAGGCCGGGAAGCCCGAGGGTGCCTCGATCACTCTCGCCACCTACGACAACCGGCCCGAACTCCCTGAAGTCGCCCAGGTGTTGAAGCAGCAGCTGGAGAACGCCGGGTTCGTGGTGAGGCTGGAGGTGCGCGCGTACGCGCGTCTGGAGAGCGACGCGCTGGCCGGGACGTTCGACGCGTTCGTCGGTGCCCGCAACAGCCTCCTCGACACGGGTGACCCGGTCTCCCTGCTCGCCAGTGACTTCACCTGCGACGGCGGCTACAACCTGGCGCTGCTGTGCGACAAGGACGTGGACCGGGCCGTCGAACGGGCGCGGGCGGTCGCCGACACCGGCAAGCGGCAGGACGCCGCCCTGGCCGCCGAGGCCGTGATCCTCGGCACCGACGCCGTCGTCCCCCTGGTCCACCAGCGTGTCATCACCGGGGTCGCGGCCTCGGTCGGCGGGGTGCTCCTCGACCCGTATGAGCGCACCCTGGTCGGCACCGGCACCCGGCGCTGAGCCGCGTGGGAAGCGGGTTGGGAAACAGGGTGGGAGGCCGGGTGGGCACGCTGCTGTGGCGTGCCGGAGTGGCCGCGGCGCCGGTGTGCGGCATCGGACTGCTGCCCTGGCTCTCGCACACCGACCCGGCGCTCACCGTCCTCAGGGCCCGCTCCGCCGAACGCGACCCCGACCCCGAGGCTCTGGCTGCCGTCCGCACCCAACTCGGCCTGGAGGAAGGCCCTTTGGTCCTTCTTGGACGGTGGCTCGGCGGGCTGTCGCGCGGGGACGCCGGACGGTCCTGGATCTCCGGAGCCGAGGTCGCCCCCGCCGTCACGCAGGCACTGGGCGCGTCCCTGCCGCTGATGACCGTGTCCCTCGTCGTCGCCTGCTGCACGGCCGCCGCCGTGTGCGCCCGCACCCTCTGCCTAGGGGCCCGGCGCCGACTGCACGGACGGACCCCGGGCGGCTCGGTCTCCGCCGCCCTCGCCGCACTCCCCGAGTTCCTCACCGCGTCCGTCCTCGCCACCGTCGTCGGCGTACGGCTCGGCTGGCTGCCCGCGCTCGGCTGGTACGGGCCGCAGTGGACCGTCCTGCCGGCGCTCGCCCTCGGCCTCCCCGCCGGCGCCGTCCTCGGACGCCTCCTCGACGACCAACTGCCCGCCGCCTTCACCGAACCCTGGGCCGCGGCCGCCACCGCACGCGGACTGCCCGGCCGGACCATCGCCCGCCACGCGCTGCGCCGCTGTCTGCCCGGACTGCTGCCCAACCTCGGGCTGTTCGCCGTGGGCCTGACCGGAGGGGCGGTCGCCGTGGAACAGATCTTCGACATCCCCGGCCTGGGCCGGACCACCCTCCAGGCCGCGCTCGCCCAGGACCTCCCCGTCCTACAGGCCGGCACGCTCGCCCTCGTCGCGCTCGCCGCCGTCACCACGGCCGCGACCCGCCTCGCCGTACGACGGCTCGTCGGCACCGCCCTGCGCGACGGAGCGCTGCATACACTCCACAGGCCACTGCATACACTCCGCGGGTCATTGCGTACGTTCAACGGTCGGCAGTCGACCGCCCGCAGGATCTCGCCTCTTGCATACAGCCTTCTGCTGCTCGTCGTCATCGCCCTCGGCCTCCCCCGAGACCCCCTCGCCCTCGACACCACCACCCGCCTCCAGCCCCCCTCCACCACCCACCCCTTCGGTACCGACGCCCTCGGCCGGGACCTGCTCGCCCGCGTCGCCCACGGTGCTCTCGACACCCTCCTCCTCGCCCTCGCGGTCAGCGCGCTCGCCCTGGCCGCCGGTGTGCTGCTCGGGCTGTCGCCCCGGCTGTCCGGGCCGCTGGTGGACACCGTCAACGCCGTGCCGCCCGTACTGGCCGCCCTGCTCGTCGCCGCGCTGTGGGGCGGCGGGGGTGCGACACCCGTGGTCGCGGTCGCCGTCGTGGCGTGGGCGCCCCTCGCCGCGCACACCTCCGCGCTGTTGCTGCAGGAGCGGGCCACCCCGCATCTCACCGCCACCCGCGCCCTGGGTGCCGGGCGCTGGTATCTGCTGCGGAGGGGGCTCCTGCCCGCCGTTCTGCCGCCGGTGGTCCGGCACGCACTGCTGCGGCTGCCCGGGGTCGCCCTCGCGCTCGCCTCGCTCGGGTTCCTCGGGCTCGGTGCGCAGCCGCCGTCGCCCGAGTGGGGGCTGCTGCTCGCCGAGAACCAGCCCTACGCCGAACGCGCCCCCTGGGCCGTTCTCGCCCCCGCCGCCGTCCTGGCCCTGCTGGGTGCCCTCGCGGTCACGGCAACAGCGCGAGCCGGTGCGGGTGCGCGAGTGGGCGAGGCGTGATGAACCTCCTCCGGCTCTCCCCTCTCCTCCGATTGCTCGTTCTCACCCAACTCGCCTTCAATATCGGCTTCTTCATGGTGCTGCCCTTTCTCGCCGAGCATCTGGGCCGGGCGGTCGGGATGGCCGGGTGGCTCGTCGGGTTCGTGCTGGGATTGCGGACCTTCAGTCAGCAGGGGCTGTTCGTGGTGGGAGGGGCCTTGGCCGATCGGTACGGGGTACGGCCCGTCGTCCTGGCCGGCTGTGTGCTGCGGATCGCCGGGTTCGTGTGGCTCGGGTACGCCGGGCAGGCCTGGGCGGTGGTCGGTGCGGTGCTGCTGGTCGGGTTCGCGGCCGCGCTGTTCTCCCCGGCCGTCGAGTCGGAGGTGGCGCGGCAGGCCGTCGTCCACGAGGAGGCGGGCGGTGGTCCGCGGACCCGGGTGCTGGCCCTGTTCACCGTTGCCGGACAGGCCGGGGCGTTCGTCGGACCCCTGCTGGGCGCGCTGCTGCTGTCGGTCGACTTCCGGACCGTGTGTCTCGTCGGCGCCGGGATCTTCGTCCTGGTGCTCGCCGCTCACGTTCGGCTGCTGCCGCAGCATCTTTCCGGCCGGGAGCGGGTTCAAGTGCGGGGCGGGATCGGGCCGTTGCTGCGTAACCGCCGCTTCCTCGTCCTGTGCTGCGCCTACGGCGCCTACCTCCTCGCCTACAACCAGCTCTATCTCGCCCTGCCCGCCGAGGTGGAGCGTGCGGCGGGTTCGCAGGCTCCGCTGGCCTGGCTGTTGGCGCTCTCGTCGCTGCTGGTGGTGACCGCCCAGCTGCCCGTCACCCGGTGGGTGGGGGAGCGGCTCAGCACACGCTGTTCGATGGCGGCCGGGCTGGCGCTGATCGCCGCCGGGTTCGCGGTGGTGGCCGCCGCGCTGCCCGCAGGGCGGACCGGGACGGCCGCGCTGCTGCCCGCCGCCGGGTTCGTCGTACTGCTCACCCTCGGCCAGATGCTCGTCGCGCCCGCCGCCCGCGCCTGGGTCCCCGACCTCGCCGAGGACGGCCGGCTCGGCCTCTACACCGGGGCGCTGTCCTCCGTCTCCGGGCTGATCGTGCTGCTCGGCAGCGCCGCCACCGGCACCCTCCTCGACACCGGGCTGCCCCCGGCCGTGCCCTGGCTGCTGCTCGCCGCGGTACCGGCCGCCGCGATCGCCCTGCTGCCCGGCCGCGACCGCCCTCACCGTCGTGGAAACGCCGCCGACACGGCCGTAGAAGCGCCATCGGCACGGTCGTAGAAGCGCCGCCGACACGGTCGTAGTAGCACCATCGGTACGGTCGTAGAAGCGCCCGGCACCGTCGTGAAAACGTCGTCGACACCGCCGTATAAACGCCACAGGCGCGTGCGGTCCATACGGAAGGGCCCGGACCGTCCGTGACGGTGCGGGCCCTTTCCCGTGGGGGGCGATGGCGGGCGGGGGCGTGAACCCCCGGGCAGGTTTACGCGAGTTCCAGCACCCGCTGCTCCGCCGGGCGTTCGGCGCGGGTGCGGGAGGTGACGTACAGCCACAGGACGTCGCGGCCGAAGGACCACAGCAGGGAGCCGAGGGCCAGCAGCATGACGGCGAAGTTGCCGGCGTAGGGGAGGAGGTCGGCGCCCGCGACCAGGAGGCAGATGCCCTGGAGGGCGGCGACGGTCTTGCGGGCCATGCTGGGCGGGAGCGGGGCGTTGAGCCAGGGGGCGACGCGGGCGGCGGCGACGAAGACGTACCGCATGGCGCCGATCAGCAGCACCCACGGGCCGAGCGACATGGAGACGTACACGCTCAGGACGAGGATGAGGAACGCGTCGACCTCCATGTCGAAGCGGGCGCCCAGCGCGGTGGAGGTGCCGGTGCGGCGGGCGACCTTGCCGTCGACGCCGTCGAGGATCAGGGCGACGGCGGTGAGGCCGACGAGGAGGGTCACCGGAGGCGTGGACTCGAAGGAGTCGGCGACCAGGGCGGTCACACCGCCGACGAGGGTGGCGCGGCCGAGCGTGACCCGGTTGGCGGGGCCGAAGGAGCGCAGCCGGGAGCGGTGCAGGGCCCGGGAGAGGACCGCCCAGGTGGCGACGGCGAAGACGAGGCCGGTGACCCAGCCCGCCGGCCCCATGCCGATCGCCGAGCCGAGCAGGGCCAGCAACAGGATCTGAACGCCCGCTCCCACAGCGGTCTCCTGCTGGACCAGCCTTGCGTCGTAAGTGTTGTTCAGGGCCACCGCACATTCCTCCGGCCAGGTGACAGAGATGATCAGTGCCGCGTACTGTGCGCGACCTGTGCACACCTCGGTACGTGCACCGGTTGCAGATCGTTCAGCAGATCGTTCAGGAGGATGCCGATGGACCGCAGCGGACGCGCGTTCTGGATCGACTCCCCGGGGCGGGGCGAGGTGCGTGACGTCGTCCTGCGGGAGCCGGGGGAGGGCGAGGTCGTCGTCCGCTCGCTGTACTCGGGGGTCAGCCGTGGCACGGAGACACTCGTCTTCCGCGGCGGGGTGCCGGAGAGCCAGCACGCCGCGATGCGGGCGCCGTTCCAGGAGGGCGACTTCCCCGGACCCGTGAAGTACGGCTACCTCAGTGTGGGGGTGGTGGAGGAGGGGCCCGAGCGGCTCGTCGGGCGGACTGTCTTCTGTCTGTATCCGCATCAGACGCGGTACGTCGTCCCCGAGGCGGCCGTCACCGTCGTACCGGACTCCGTGCCCGCCGGGCGGGCCGTGCTGGCCGGCACCGTGGAGACCGCCGTCAACGCCCTGTGGGACGCCAGGCCCCTGGTCGGCGACCGGATCGCGGTGGTCGGCGGCGGCATGGTCGGCTGTTCGGTCGCCGCGCTGCTGGCCCGCTTCCCGGGGGTGCGTGTGCAGTTGGTGGACGCCGACCCGGCGCGCGCGAAGACCGCCGAGGCGCTCGGGGTCGGCTTCGCGCTGCCGCAGGACGCGCTCGGCGGCTGCGACCTCGTCGTGCACGCCAGCGCCACCGAACAGGGCCTGACCCGTTCCCTGGAACTGCTCTCCGCCGAGGGCACCGTCCTCGAACTGAGCTGGTACGGCGACCGCAGGGTGGCGCTGCCGCTCGGTGAGGCGTTCCACTCGCGCCGGCTCGTCATCCGCAGCAGTCAGGTCGGCACCGTCTCCCCGGCCCGCGCGAACCGCAGCTACGCCGACCGGCTCGCGCTCGCCCTCGACCTGCTGGCCGATCCGGCGCTCGACGCACTCGTCACGGGGGAAAGCGCGTTCGAGGAGCTGCCGGAGGTGATGCCGAGGCTCGCGTCCGGCGAGATCCCCGCCCTGTGTCACCGCGTCAGGTACCCGTCCGGGACCAGCAGGAGCGCCTGACCTGAGAAAAGAGTGAGATACGGCTGAACACGGGGAAGCGAGGAGCCGTACTACCCGGCATCCCCCGGCAGCAATGGGCCGGTGGGGCCAGACGCGCCGCACCTGGAGGGTCGTCCGTTGTTCAGTGTCACCGTCCGCGATCACATCATGATCGCCCACAGCTTCCGCGGCGAGGTCTTCGGACCCGCGCAGCGCCTGCACGGAGCGACGTTCCTGGTGGACGCCACGTTCCGCCGCGAGCAGCTGGACGACGACAACATCGTCGTCGACATCGGACTGGCCACCCAGGAGCTCGGCGCCGTGGTCGCCGAGCTCAACTACCGCAACCTGGACAACGAGCCCGACTTCGCCGGGATCAACACCTCCACCGAGTTCCTCGCCAAGGTCGTCGCCGACCGGCTCGCCGAGCGGATCCACAAGGGCGCGCTCGGCGAGGGCGCCCGCGGCATCGCCTCGATCTCCGTCACCCTGCACGAGTCGCACATCGCCTGGGCGAGTTACGAGCGTGCGCTGTGACCGACGTGACCCTGGAGAAGACCCCGCTCGCGTACGTGCCCGCGCAGACCGCGGCACCCAAGGCCCCGACGGCCCCCACGGCCCGGAAGACGGGTGACCTCATCCCCATGTCCCTGCGCTCCGTGCACTTCGTCATGCCCGGCGGCGTCCACGACACGGCCAACCCCAGCGGCGGCAACGCATACGACCGGCGGGTCTGCCTGGACCTTCCCGGTTTCGGCTGGCAGGTCCACAAGCATCTGGTGAACGGCTCCTGGCCGCGCCCGGACACCGCCGCCCGTACGGAACTGGCGCGCACCCTCGCCGAGTTCCCCGACGGCACGGTCGTCCTGCTCGACGGGCTGGTGGCCTGCGGCGTCCCGGAGATCGTCGTACCGGAGGCGGAGCGGCTGCGGCTCGCGGTCCTCGTCCACCTCCCGCTCGGCGACGAGACCGGCCTGGAGCCGCTCGTGGCCGCCGACCTCGACGCCAAGGAGCGGGCCGTGCTGCGGGCGGTGCCCGCGGTCATCGCCACCAGCGACTGGGCCGTGCGCAGGCTCGTCTCCCACCACGGCCTCGCCCCGGAGAAGGTGCACTGCGCCGCCCCCGGCGCCGACATCGCGCCCCTCGCCTCCGGCACCGACGGGGTCTCCCGGCTGCTGTGCGTGGCCGCCGTGACTCCGCGCAAGGGCCAGCACCGGCTGGTGGAGGCGCTGGCCGCGGTCACCGACCTGCGGTGGAGCTGCGTGTGCGTGGGCGGCCTGGGCCAGGACCCGGAGTACGTCGCCCATCTGCGCGGCCTGATCCGGAAGTACGGCCTCGAGGACCGGCTGGAGCTCGCCGGACCGAAGGCGGGCGCCGAGCTCGACGCCGCGTACGCCTCCGCCGACCTGATGGTCCTCACCTCCTACGCCGAGACCTACGGCATGGCGGTCACCGAGGCCCTCGCCCGCGGCATCCCGGTCCTCGCGACCGATGTCGGCGGGCTGCCCGAGGCCGTCGGCCGCGCACCCGACGGCGGGATGCCGGGCATCCTCGTCCCGCCGGAGAACCCGGCCGCCCTCGCCGCGGAACTGCGCGGCTGGTTCGGCGAGGCGGACGTACGGCGCCGGCTGAAGGCGGCCGCGCGCAGCCGCCGGGCGGCCCTGAACGGCTGGGCGTCCACCGCCCAGAGCCTGGCCGGGGTCCTCGGCCGGATTCCCGGCGAACCCCGGAGGGCGGCATGAGGAAGACGACGGCGACCCCGGCTGACATGGCGCGGCGCGTGGGGGCCATCCCCACCCAGCCGGGCCCGAAGGAGGCCTCCACCATGACGGACATCGTGACTGAGACCGTGGCGTCGACGGACGGCGGCGCGACCGGCGGCGCGGCTGTCGGTGAGGTTGTCGGTGAGGCTCTCGTCGAGGCCGACACCGGCGCCGTGATAGCGGGCGCGGGCCCCGTCACCCGCCCCGGTGAGCGGCCCACCGTACGGCTGCGGGAGGCCGGTCCCGAGGACCAGCCCCGGTACGCGCCCGAGTGGCTGCAGCTGCGCGAGCCCGCGGACGCGGCGGCGCGGGCCGTGGACCTGCTGGACCCGCTGCGGATCCGGCTCGCGAACCTGCCGAACGGGCGAAGCGGCGGCCTCGCCGTGCACGACCTCGGCTGCGGCACCGGCTCGATGGGCCGCTGGCTCGCACCCCGCATCGACGGCGGCCAGCACTGGATCCTGCACGACCGCGACCCCTACCTGCTGCACTTCGCGGCCGTCGCCTCCCCGCGCGCGGCCGCCGACGGCAGCCGGGTCACCGTGGAGACCCGGCGCGGCGACGTCGCCCGGCTCACCCCGGACGCCCTGACCGGCGCCTCCCTCGTCACCGCCTCCGCCCTCCTCGACGTCCTCACCCGCGAGGAGGTCGAGACGCTCGCCGCGGCCTGCGCGGGCGCCGGCTGCCCGGCACTGCTGACGCTGTCCGTCGCCGGACGGGTCGAGTTCTCCGCGCCGGACCCGCTGGACGAGGAACTCGCCGCCGCGTTCAACGACCACCAGCGGCGCGGCGGACTGCTCGGCCCGGACGCGGTGGGCGTCGCCTGCGAGGCGTTCGCCGACCACGGCGCCACCGTCAAGGTCCACCCGAGCCCCTGGCGCCTCGGCCCCGAGCACGCCGCGCTGACCGCCCAGTGGCTGCGCGGCTGGGTCGGCGCGGCCGTCGAACAGCGCCCCGCACTCGCCGAACGCGCCGAGACGTACCTGGCGGCCCGTCTCGCGGCCTGCCAGGCGGGCGAGCTGCGGGTCACCGTCCACCACAGCGACCTGCTCGCCCTGGCCCGTCCGACGGGGCGCGTCTGATGAGCGCCGAGACGGTGAGCGCGCGGGCCGGGACGGCCGCGCCCGTGGTGCCCTTGGTGTGGGGCGAGGGCACGCCGGCCGTACGGCGCCCGCCCCGCGCCCCGTCGGTGGCGCGCACCGGGCCCGCCGTGTCCGCGGCCCGCATCGGCGTCATCGTGACGAGGGCGCACCGCACGCCGTCGCCATGGCGCAGGCTGCTGGCCTCCCGCGCCCTGCGCACCCACTTCGGGACGGTCGCCGGAGTCCTCATCCTCGCGGTGCTGCTGTGGCGGATGGGGACGGGCGTCTTCCTGGACGGGCTGCGCCGGATCGACGTGCCGACGCTGCTCGTCGCGCTCGGGATCGGCGCGGTCACCACCGTGTTCAGCGCCTGGCGGTGGGCGCTGGTGGCCCGCGGGCTGCGGATCCGGCTGCCGCTCGGCGCGGCGGTCGCCGACTACTACCGGGCGCTGTTCCTGAACGCGGCCCTGCCCGGCGGGATCCTCGGCGACGTGCACCGCGCCGTGCGGCACGGGCAGAGCGCCGGTGACGTCGGGCGCGGTGTACGGGCGGTCGTGCTGGAGCGCACGGCGGGACAGCTCGCGCTGGCCGTCGCAGGCGTAACGGTCCTGCTGGTGCTGCCGTCCCCGGTCATGGCCGAGGTGCGCGGCCTCGCCCCGCTGGTGCTGCTGGCCGCGGTGGGCGGGCTCGCCGTCGTCCTCGCCCTGCGCATGAACTCCTCCCGGCCGCGCCCGGCCGGACGCCTCGGCCGGACGCTGGCCGAGGTGCGCGAGACGCTGCTGTCCCGGCGCAACGCGCCCGGGGTCGCCCTGTCGTCGGTGGTCGTGCTCGCCGGGTACGTGGCGATGTTCGTCGTGGCCGCCCGGGTGGCCGGCTCCGCCGTCTCCGTCCTGACCCTGCTGCCGATCGCGATGCTCGCCCTGCTCGCCATGGGCGTGCCGCTCAACGTCGGCGGCTGGGGCCCCCGCGAGGGCGTCACCGCCTGGGCGTTCGGCGCGGCCGGCCTCGGCGCGAGCACCGGGCTGTCGGTGGCGGTGGTGTACGGCGTGCTGAGCTTCGTCGCGGCGCTGCCGGGGGCGGTCGTCCTCGTCGTACGGTGGTACGCCGCCGTACGCGCCGGCCGGACGAAGGCGGCCCCGGCCGACGAGACGGCCGGGGCCGGGGTGGGCGAGGAGACCGGGACTGCCGGGGCGGCCGCGGCGGCCGGGGGCACTCGGTCGGCCGAGGTCGGTGAAGTGGCTGAGGCGGCCGGGACGATCGGGGCCGGTGCGGCGAGTGTGGCGACCGGGGCCGGTGCGGCTGGTGTGGCGACCGGGGCCGGTGCGGTAGGTGTGGCGACCGGGGCCGGTGTGCGCGGCCCCGGGCCCGCGGCGGCCTACTCGGCCCCGGAGTCCCCCGAACTCCCCGATTTCTCCGGGTCTCCGGCCCTCTCCGAAGTCAGCAGCGAGAAATACGCGCCGAAGGAATCCGCCAGGCTCGACAGGAGTTCCTTCCCCTTTTCCGCGGACCCCAGGGAAGGACGGCCGATGACGCCCGAATCGGTATAGGCGGACATTCCCAGCGTGAGCAGATGGCGACGGTCGTCCGCGGTGAAATCGGCGGACTCGTAACCGGGCCGGACGAGTTCCGGATGGGCGTGCAGCAGGATCGACGTCTCGATCTCCCCGGCGTGCATGTCGGTGAGGAGCGAGGTCACCACCCCGGACCGTTCCCGCGCCGCCTCCCAGTCCTCCGGGGCCGGGAAGAGCGCCATCCGCTCACCGCGGGCGGAGGACTCCTGGACCGCGTTGCCCAGGACGTAGTTCCCGCCGTGTCCGTTGACCAGCACCAGGGCCTCGACGCCCGAGCGGCGCAGCGACGCCGCGATGTCCCGTACCACCGCGTGAAGGGTCACGGAGGAGATGCTGACGGTCCCCGGCCAGGCCGCGTGCTCGTGCGAGCAGGCGATGGTCACCGGCGGAAGGAGGTGCACCGGGTACGCCCCGGCGATCTCGCGGGCGATGGCGCAGGCGACCAGGGTGTCCGTGGCCAGCGGCAGGTACGGACCGTGCTGTTCGAAGCTGCCGACCGGCAGGACCGCGACCTGCGTCGCGACGCCCGCGCCCCGGGAGCGGACGTCCTCGGTGGTGTCCACGGGCACCAGGCCCTGCGCCGCCCCCGCCGTCGCCGCCGCCCCTATCTCCGAACCACTCATCTTTTCCCGGCCTTTCGTCTCCGCTTAGGAATCAGATCATGACAGAGAAAATTGGCGTACTCGGCAAGAAGACCGCGCAGCGCACCGGCGTGGAACGCGTGGTGAATGCCCCCTTGCCCACCGTGTACGGGAAATTCCAGGCGGTGGGCTACCTCGACCACGACCGCGGTGACGAACAAGTCGCCCTGGTGTACGGCGAGATCGGCAGCGAGGACGTGCTGACCCGGCTGCACTCGGAGTGCCTGACCGGCGACGCGTTCGGCTCCCAGCACTGCGAGTGCGGCGACCAGTTGGAGTCGGCGCTGCGGGCCGTCGTCGCCGAGGGCAGCGGGATCGTCGTCTATCTGCGCGGTCACGAGGGGCGCGGCATCGGTCTGCTCGGCAAGCTGCGCGCGATGGCCCTGCAGGCGGAGGGCCTGGACACCGTCGAGGCGAACGTGGCGCTCGGCTTCCCGGTGGACGCCCGCGACTACAAGGTGGCCGCCGACATCCTGCGCGATCTGGGCGTACGGTCCGTGCGGCTGATGTCGAACAATCCGCGCAAGCGCGAGGCGCTCGTCGACAACGGCATCCAGGTCGCCGAGGAGGTGCCGCTGCTGATAGAGCCGTGCGAGAACAACATCACCTACCTGCGCACCAAGCGGGAGCGCATGGACCACCGGCTGCCGCACCTGGACGCGGTGGCGCACTGGTCCTGAGCCCGCCTCGGCCGTCGCCCCGCCGGCCGGGACGGCGTGCGGGGATCGCGCGTGGTGTGCGGCGGGTAGGGATCACGACGGTCACCGCAGGTGACAGCCCCGGCCTCGGTACTCGGGCCGGGGCCGCCGCACAGTGCCGCCGCACAGTAAGGAGCCGCTCGCGTGAACACGCATGCCTCGGTCGTCGTCATCGGCGGTGGAGTGATCGGGACCAGCATCGCCTACCATCTGGCCGCCGCGGGCGTACGGGACGTCCTGCTGGTGGAGCGGGACGACCTCGCCGCCGGCTCGACCTCGAAGGCCGCCGGAGGGGTCCGCGCCCAGTTCTCCGACGAGCTGAACATCCAGCTCGGGGCGCGCAGCCTGGAGGCGTTCGGGCGGTTCGGCGAGGAGTTCGGGCAGGACATCGGACTGCACCGGGTCGGCTACCTCTTCCTGCTCTCCACCCCCGAGGAGGTCGCCTCCTTCGAGGCGGGCGTGGCGCTGCAGAACGCGCTCGGCGTGCCCAGCCGCATGATCGACCCGGCCGAGGCCCGCCGGCTCTCCCCGCTGATCACCACCGACGGTTTACGCGCCGCCGCGTTCTCGCGCGACGACGGCCACTGCACCCCCGAGGCCGTCGTCCAGGGGTACGCGGCCGCCGCCCGCCGCTGCGGTGCGCGCATCCTGCGCCGTACGGCGGTCACCGGTATCGAGACCCGCGGCGACACCATCACCGGCGTCACCACCACCCTCGGGCCGATCGCCACCGACACGGTGATCTGCGCGGCCGGCGCCTGGTCCCGGTCGGTCGGCGCGATGGTGGGCGTGGACCTGCCGGTGCAGCCGCTGCGCCGCCAGATCGCCGTCACGGAAGCGGTGCCGGGGCTCGCGCCGGACCTGCCGATGACGATCGACTTCACCACCACCCTCTACTTCCACTCCGAGGGGCCCGGTCTGCTCGTCGGCATGTCCGACCCCGACGAACGCCCCGGCTTCGCCACCGACACCCACGACCGCTGGATCCCCCGGCTCGCCGCCGCCCTGGAACACCGCGCCCCCGACATCCTGGAGCTGCGCCGCACGGGTGGCTGGGCGGGCCTGTACGAGGTCACCCCGGACCACAACGCGCTGATCGGCGAGGCGCATTCGATATCTCGTTTTCTGTACGCGACCGGTTTCTCCGGGCACGGCTTCCTCCAGGGACCGGCCGTCGGCGAGGTCGTCCGCGACCTCTACCTGGGCCGCGTACCCTTCGTGGACGTCACCCCCCTGAGCGCCGGCCGGTTCGCGGCCGACGCCCCGCGTCCGGAGGTCAACTGCGTATGACGGGCAAGACCGCACCTCACCTGTGGCTGCGCCACGAGGCCCGCACCACCGAACGGCGCACCCCGGTCGTCCCCGACGACGCCCGCCGCCTCGTCGAGGCCGGGATGCGGCTGACCGTCGAGGAGTCCCCGCAGCGGATCTTCCCCGTGGAGGAGTACGAGGCGGTGGGCGCCCAGCTCGCCCCCGCGGGCTCCTGGGTGTCGGCGCCGCCCGGGACGGTCGTCCTCGGCCTGAAGGAACTCCCGGACCAGCCAGTCGAGTTGACACACCGTCATATCTTCTTCGGGCACGCCTACAAACAGCAGCCCGGCGCGGCCGACCTGTTGCGCCGGTTCGCCGCCGGGTCAGGCGCGCTCCTGGACCTGGAGTACCTGGTCGACGAACAGGGCCGCAGGCTCGCCGCGTTCGGCTTCTGGGCGGGCTACCTCGGCGCCGCCCTCGCGGTGCTCCGGCACCGGGGCCGGCTGACCGCGCCCCTGCGCCCCACCGACAAGGACGAGCTGGACGAGACCCTGCGCCCGCGGCCGGGCGACGAGGAGTTCACCGCCCTCGTCGTCGGCGCCCTGGGGCGCAGCGGGCGGGGCGCGTGCGCCGCCCTCGCCACGGCCGGCGCCGACCCCACCTGCTGGGATCTCGCCGAGACCCGGGACCTGGACCGCCGCGCCCTCCTGGACCACGACCTGCTCGTCAACTGCGTGTTGGCCACCACGCCGGTGCCGCCGTTCGTCCGCGAGGAGGACCTGGACGACCCGGCCCGTCGGCTGCGCACCCTCTCCGACGTCACCTGCGACGTCGGCTCGCCCCTCAACGTCCTGCCGGTCTACGACCGCACCACGGAGTGGACGGACCCCGTGCGCACGCTGCGCAAGGAACCCCCGCTGGATCTGATCGCCATCGACAACCTGCCGTCACTGCTGCCGCGCGAGTCCAGCACCGACTTCTCGGCGGCCCTGCTGCCCCAGTTGCTGGAGTTCCCCACGGGCGGCGCGTGGACGCGCTGTCTGGAGCGCTTCCGGCAGGCCGGCCGTGAACTCGGCATCGAAGTCAACACCGAGGAAGGGGAGTTCGGACATGACTGAGGTGGTTTTGGCGAGCGGCACCGTCCACTGGGTCGGTGCCGGCCTGTCCACGGGCAGCGGCCTCGCCGACCTGTGCGCGCGCACCGACGGCGTCCGGCTGTGGCACCGTACGACGGACCGCGCGGCCGAGGCCCTCGACCGGCTGGGGCTGACGGGACGCGCCGAACCCCGCGCGTACACCCTGGACGCGCTCACGGCCGAACTCGCCCCCGGTGACGTCGTCGTGTCGATGCTGCCCGCCCCCGACCACGCCCCGCTGCTCGCCGCCTGCGTCGCCCGGCGCGCCCACTTCGCCTGCTCCAGCTATGTCTCGGACGCGGTGCTGGAGCAGGTTCCGGCGGCCGGGAAGACGGGGCTGGTCGTCCTCACGGAGGCCGGGCTCGACCCGGGCATCGACCATCTCTTCGCCCACGCGCTGGTCGCCCGCGCCCGTGAGGTGATCGGCGCGGACACGGCGGCCTCGTACCGCCTCACCTCGTACTGCGGGGGCGTTCCGGCCGTCCCCAACGACTTCCGCTACCGCTTCAGCTGGGCGCCTCTCGGTGTCCTCAACGCCCTTCGCTCGCCCGCCCGTTACCTCGAGGACGGCGCCGAGACCGTCGCCGCCCGGCCCTGGGAGGCGACCCGCCGGCATGGCGTCGACGGGGAGCACTTCGAGGTGTACCCCAACCGGGACAGCGTGCCGTTCGTCGAGCAGTACGGGCTGCCACCCGCCTGGAAGCCGGTCGACTTCGTGCGCGGCACCCTGCGCCTGGACGGCTGGCTGCAGGCCTGGGAGCCGGTGTTCGAGGAGCTGAAGGCGGGCGACGACACCCGCATCGCTGGCCTGGCCCGGGAGTTGGCCGACACCTACCCGACGACGGACACCGACCGTGACCGGGTCGTCCTCGAAGTCTCTTTGGAGGTGGAGTCCGGTACGACGTACGCGGCGCCGGGCAACGGCACGTCCTGGTCGGGGAGTTACCTGCTGGACCTGGTGGGCGACGAGGAGGAGAGCGCGATGGCGCGGTGCGTCTCCCGCACCCTCGCGCTCGGCGTCCGGCAGATCCTGGCAGGCGCGCTCCCGTCGGGCCTGAACCGGGCGGCCGAGACGGCGGCCCGGTCGGCCCGGTGGCTCGGTGAACTGGCCGACGAGGGGCTGGAGTTCACCCTGCGCGGGGGCGGCTGACGGTCCGGACGGCCGATGGTCCGGACGGCTGATGGTCCGGACGGTTGACGGTCAGTCGAGTACGGCCTCGTGCACCAGTCGCTTGAGGTCGGGGTACAGCTTCAGCGACCTCCTCGGCCGCACCTGCGTCAGGAACTGCACGCTCACGTCGTGCTGCGGGTCGACCCAGAAGGTGGTCGTGGCGACACCGCTCCAGCCGTAGGTGCCGAGGCCGGCCGGGGCCTGGGTGCGGTCCGGGTCGACGACCACGGACAGGCCCAGGCCGAAACCGACACCGTCGTTGCCGGGTTCGTCGTGCGCCGGGCGGCTGCCGAAGGCGCGCAGGTCGGCGTTGCCGGGGAGGTGGTTGCGGGTCATGAGGTCCACCGTCTCCGGGGCCAGCAGACGGACACCGTCGAGTTCGCCACGGCGGCGCAGCAGCTCACTGAAGCGGTGGATATCGTATGCGGTGGCCACCATACCGCCGCTTCCCGACAGGAACCGGGGGCGGCCGAACAGCGGCAGACCCGGGATCGGCTCGATGCCGCCGCCCTCGGTGTCGCCGTACAGCTCGGCGAGCCGGCCGGCCTGCTCGCCGGTGACCTGGAAGCCGGCGTCCGGCATGCCCAGCGGACGGAAGATCCGTTCGGCGAGGAACTCGTCGAGGGGCTGCCCGGAGACGACCTCGATGATCCGGCCGAGGACGTTGGTGGACACCGAGTAGTTCCACTGCGTGCCCGGCTCGAACTGCAGCGGCAGCCGCGCGTACGCCTCGACCGTCTCCGCGAGATTCGAGCCGGGCAGCACCGCCGACTCCAGGCCGGCCTCGCGGTAGAGGGCGTCGACGGGGTGACAGTGGTAGAAAGCGAACGTCAGGCCCGAGGTGTGGGTCATCAGATGCCTGACCAGCAGCGGCTGCTCCACCGGGCGGGTGGTGAGGTCCTTGCCGGAGCCGCCCGCGTACACCCGCTGGCCTGCGAAAGCCGGGAGGTGGTCGGCGACCGGGTCGTCGAGCCGCAGCCGGCCCTCCTCCATCAGTATCAGGGCGGCGACGGAGGTGACCGGCTTGGTCATCGAGTAGATCCGGTACACGGTGTCGGCCTCGACGGGCAGTCCGGCGGCGACGTCGCGGCGGCCGTGCGTGGTGAGGTGCGCGACCCGGCCGCCCCGGGAGACCGCCACGAGGAAACCGGGCAGCCGTCGCTCGTCGACGTAGTGGGCGACGTGCTGGTCGAGGCGGTCCAGCGCCTTCGCGTCCAGTCCGACCTCGCTCGGGTCGACCTCTTGTCGCAGCAGTGCCATCGTTCTCCTCCGGTGCGTATCTGCGAGGTGCGGTCCGGGGCGTCCCTCCCGACCTCAGTGCTCATGGTCGCCCAGGGAACGGGCGTGCGGACTGCTTTCCACGCCGTGAGCGGTGTGGGGTGTGTCGCTTCGGCCGGCGGTGACTCCGGCCGGGGCGTGCGCGTCAGCGTGTGTGGGGGCGGGCGCGGGGGCGTGCGCCGGGGCGTCGGCGGGCGCGGGGCGTCCCGGCAGCGCACGGCAGACCGGGAGCGCCGCGAGGGCCGCCACGCCCAGTACGGCCATCGGTGTCCAGGCCGGGCCGAGGCCCGTGAGCACGGTCGCCGCGGCGACGCCCAGCACCGGTCCGAGGTTCATCGCCGTCTGCTGCAGTCCGCCCGACACCCCGGCCGCCTCGGCGGGAGCCTGCCGTACGACGACATGGGTCGCCGCCACCATCACGGTCCCGAACCCGGCGCCCACCAGGGCGAACCCGACGGCGAAGGCCTCCTCGCCCGGGGCGAGGGCCAGCACCAGCAGACCGGCGCCGAGGACGGCCGTCGCCCCCGTGACCGCGGCCCGGGCGCCCGCCCGGCGCAGCAGCACCGCTGACACGGGCGCCGCCGCGATCAGGAACACGGCCAGCGGCAGACTGAGCAGCGCGCTGTGCAGGGCGGTGAGCCCGAGGCCGTCCTGGAGGACGTAGACACAGGCGAACAGCCCGCCGTTGAGGGCCGCCGACGCGGTGACCAGCAGGGCGAGGGCGCCGCCGACCGCGGGGGAGAGGACGATGTCCGGCGGCAGCAGAGGCGCGGGCGTCCGCAGCTCGTGCCGTACGAAGGCGACCGCCGCGAGGAGCGCCGCCGGTGCGGACCAGGTCGCGGCCGGGAGCGTGACCAGCGCGTGCACCAGACAGACGAGCGCCGCGGCGAGCAGGCAGGCGCCGGGCATGTCCAGCGGGACGCCGGCGGGCGGCCGTTTGTCCTCGCGGGAGACGAGAGCGAGCACGCCGAAGACCAGTGCGGGCGCGATGTTGAGCAGGAACACCGCCCGCCAGCCGTACGACGTGGCGAGCGCCCCGCCCACCACCGGCCCGGCCGCGGCCGCCACCCCGATGGCCGCCGTCCGTACGGCGATCGGCGTGCGCAGCCGGTCCGGCGGGAACGACGCCCGCAGCATGCCCAGCGTGGCCGGCTGCAGCAGCGCCCCGAACACCCCTTGTACGACACGCAGTCCGATCACCCAGCCCACGGTCGGCGCCACCGCGATGCCCGCCGACGCGGCCCCGAAGCCGAGCATGCCGACGGCGAACGTACGGCGGTGCCCGAAGAGGTCGCCGAGCCGCCCCGAGAACACCAACAGGCCCGCCACGGCGACGAGATAGCCGGTGCTCGTCCACTGCACCTGGGCGAGGGAGGCGTGCAGGTCGCGGCGCAGGGTCGGCTGGGCGACGGTGAGCACGGTGCCGTCCAGGGCGACGACCACCGCCCCTGCCACACTGCTCGCCAGAGCCAGGGGACGGTTCACCGGCCGTCCTCCGGCCCGAGGTGCGCATCGAGCGCCGTCCGCAGCAGGGGAGTGAAGTCTTCGGCGCCCGTGGCGAGTTGGAGACTGCCCCAGCCCCACAGCTGGGCGATGCCGTGCAGGTTCGCCCACAGCGCCCCCGCGACCGCACGCGCGTCGGCGTCCGGACGGGCCCGGCCCACCAGGTCCACCAGGACACCGAACAACGGCAGGCTGGTGTCCCGCAGCCGCAAGTGCCCGCTCTCCAGCAGATCGTGACGGAACATCAACTCGTACATGCCGGGGTTGCCCAGCGCGAACTCCAGGTAGGAGCGCCCCAGTTCGGTGAGCTGTGCGCGCGGGTCCGTGCCCTTGCCGCCGAGTGTCGTCGTCACCCGGATCCCCAGTTGGGTGAAGCCGCGGCGGGCGATGGCCGACAGCAGCTCCAGATGGGTGGGGAAGTGGCGGCGGGGCGCGCCATGGGACACGCCGGCCCGGCGGGCGATCTCCCGCAGGGTCAGCGCACCGGCGCCCTCCAGGGCGACCAGGTCCACGCCGACGTCGACGAGACGGGTCCGCAGATCGGGGTCCGGCTTCTCGGGTTCGCTCATAGACACTGTCTACCACTCGATGGTAGACAGTGTCTACGCGTGGTCGGGCGGCTCACCGGAGCGCAGTGGGGGAGTGCGGTGGGGGAATGCGCCTCAGTGTGCGCCGGTTGTGCGGGGCATGACTCAGGACACGACGCGCCACGCACTGCTCGCCCTGCTCTCCGAGGGCCGCAGCGGAGTACTGGTCACACTCAAGCGGGACGGCCGCCCCCAGCTGTCGAACGTCAGCCACCACTACTACCCCGACGAGGGCGTCATCCGGATCTCCGTCACCGACGACCGCGCCAAGACCCGCAACCTGCGCCGCGACCCCCGCGCCTCCTACCACGTCACCACCGCCGACCGCCGCGCCTACACCGTCGTGGAGGCCGCCGCCGACCTCACCCCGGTCGCCGCCGGCCCCTACGACGACACGGTGGAGGAACTCGTCCGCCTCTACCGCGACGTCGTGGGCGAGCACCCCGACTGGGACGACTTCCGAGCCGCCATGGTCCGCGACCGCCGCCTGGTCGCCCGGCTGCGGGTGGAGCGGGCGTACGGGATTCCGCGGGCGGCCGGCCAGGGGTGAGCCGACCAGGGGTGAGCCGACCAGGGGTGAGCCGACCAGGGGTGAGCCGACCAGGGGTGAGCCGGCCAGGGGTGAGGGGGCGGCGCATGACCGAGCCCCCGGAGCCGCGGGGGGCGTCCGGGGGCTCGGTCGCTGGTGGCGGGGCGGCGCCGGGTCAGGCGGTGACCGTCTCCGGACGGGAGACCTCGGGGACACCCCGCACGCCGAGCTGCTCGGTCGGGACCTTCGCGGTCTCCCGGGCCGACAGGGCCGCGATCACCGGCGGGAGGCACAGCGCCGCCGTGAACAGCGCCACCGACGACCAGTCGGCGCCGTCCGGGCCGGCGATCTGCGCCGCGAACGTGACCGCGAAACCGGCCACGGCGAAACCGATCTGCGTGCCGATCGCCATGCCCGACAGCCGGACCCGCGTGGAGAACATCTCGCCGTAGAAGGACGGCCACACGCCGTTCGCGGCGCTGTACACCACACCGAAGGTGACGATCCCCAGGACCAGGGTCAGCGGGTAGGAGCCGGTGGAGATCGCCCACAGGTACAGGAACATCGCCACCGCGCTGCCCACCGCGCCGATCAGGTACACGGGGCGGCGGCCGATGCGGTCGGAGAGCGTGGCCCACGCCGGGATGGCGCCCAGCGCGACCAGGTTGGCGAGCGCACCGACCCACAGCATCGAGGAACGGTCCATGCCGACCGCGTCGCTCGTCGCGTACGCCAGCGCCCACACCGTGAAGATCGTGCTGACCGAGGCGATGAGCGCACCCCCGATCACCCGCAGCACATCCGCCCAGTGCTCGCGCAGCAGCACCGCCAGCGGCA
Source organism: Streptomyces sp. T028 (assembly GCF_048159505.1). Taxonomy (NCBI): domain Bacteria; kingdom Bacillati; phylum Actinomycetota; class Actinomycetes; order Kitasatosporales; family Streptomycetaceae; genus Streptomyces; species Streptomyces sp. T028. The sequence goes on along the minus strand of NZ_JBLRVZ010000006.1, from coordinate 159,118 downwards.
GCTTCACGACCTCACCCGTGGCCTGCTGCGCCTCGAAGGCGGGGGTCTCCTCCAGCTTGCGCCGGATGACATAGCCGACCACGGCGACCGCGATGCTCATCCAGAACGGCACCCGCCAGCCCCACGACAGCAGCTGGTCCTCGGGCAGCGCCGCGACCGGGATGAAGACCAGCGTCGCCAGCAGCTGCCCGCCCTGGGTGCCGCTCAGGGTGAAGCTGGTGAAGAAGCCGCGCCGGTGCGGCGGCGCGTGTTCGAGCGTCATCGAGTTGGCGCTGGCCTGCTCGCCGGCGGCGGAGATGCCCTGCAGCACGCGGCACAGGACCAGCAGGACCGGCGCGAGCCCGCCGACCTGGGCGCGGGTGGGCAGACAGCCGATCAGGAACGTCGACACGCCCATCAGGATCAGCGTGAACACCATGACCTTTTTACGGCCCACGCGGTCACCGAAGTGCCCGAGGAACAGCGCGCCGACGGGCCGGGCCGCGTAGGCGACACCGAAGGTGGCCAGCGACAGCAGGGTCGCGGTGGCCGGGTCCGACTCGTCGAAGAAGACCTTCGGGAAGATCAGCGCGGCCGCGCTGCCGTAGATGAAGAAGTCGTAGTACTCCAGGGCGCTGCCGATCCATGCCGCCGTGGCGGCTTTCTTCGGCTGGCCGGGGGGTGCTGCGGCGGGGACGGACACGGCGTGCTCCTTCGGGGGAACTCCAACGTACGCGGGAGTGAGACAAGGGGAGAAGGGCCGGATCCCTGGGGTGCGGGGCGGCTGCACCGGGTCGGTTGCCCGGCTAATTAACCCACTGGGTAGTTAGTGGCGGATGGCCAGTGATGTTGCGCCGATGTTTCTCCGCTGTCAATAGGTCTCGCCGGAAGGATCTGGGGTCGGCGGTATGCAATCTGCTGTGTGTGGTCGACGGTCGTCGGTTCGCTGCGGACGGTCTGCGGTCTGCGGTCTGCGGTCTGCGGTCGGCCGTCGACCGGTCCGCGGTCAGTCCCCCGCCCGCTCCGCCGTCAAGTACGCGATCACCATGTCACCGAGCATGGTCCGGTAGTGCTCCCGCTGCGCCGGATCCACCAGATCGCGCCCGAACAGCACGCCGAAGGTGTGCCGGTTGGACACCCGGAAGAAGCAGAACGAGCTGATCATCGCGTGCAGGTCGACGGCGTCCACCTCGGCGGTGAACAGCCCGGACTCCTGGCCGGCGGCGAGGATGCGGCGGATCACGTCGAGTGCGGGGGAGCCGATCCTGCCGAGTTCCTCGGAGGCGGCGATGTGCTCGGCCTCGTGGATGTTCTCGATGCTGACCAGGCGGATGAAGTCCGGGTGCGCTTCGTGATGGTCGAAGGTCAGCTCGGCCAGGCGCCGGATCGCCGCCACCGGGTCCAGGTGTTCCACGTCGAGCCGCTGCTCGGCCTCGCGGATCACGCCGTACGCGCGCTCCAGGACGGCGGTGAAGAGCTGTTCCTTGCCGCCGAAGTAGTAGTAGATCATCCGCTTGGTGGTGCTGGTGCGGGCGGCGATGTCGTCGACGCGGGCCCCGGCGTAGCCGGCGCGGGCGAACTCCCGGGTCGCCACGTCCAGGATCTCGGCCTGGGTCCGGGCGGCGTCACGTGTGCGCCCGTTGGATCGTGCCGGTTCGTCGACGCTGGTCATCGGGTTCCTTCGGGCGGCGTGGCTGCTGTGCGGCGATTCTAGGAGCCGATCCCGTCCCGTGACGTGAGAGGGGCTTCCCCGGTGGCCCGGCAGGATGTTATGACTAACTCACCAGTTCGTACATTAGCCAGCCGCTCAGGAGGTCCTCCGTGACCAAGGACGTGACCAAGGACTCGTATCTCGTCGGACTGATCGGTTCAGGCATCGGCCCGTCGCTCAGCCCCGCGCTGCACGAGAGAGAGGCCGACCGGCAGGGGCTGCGCTATCTGTACCGGCTGATCGACATCGACGTCCTCGGGGCCGCTCCGCAGGCGGTCGGCGACCTGGTGCGGGCCGCCCGCGACCTGGGCTTCGACGGGCTGAACATCACCCATCCGTGCAAACAGCTGGTGATCGAGCACCTCGACGCGCTCTCGCCGCAGGCCGAGGCGCTCGGCGCGGTCAACACGGTCGTGTTCGAGAGCGGCGGCCGGGCCGTGGGCCACAACACGGACGTCACCGGGTTCGCCGCGTCGTTCGCCCGGGGTCTGCCCGACGTTCCGCTGGAGCGGGTCGTGCAACTGGGCGCGGGCGGCGCGGGCGCGGCCGTCGCGCACGCCACGCTGACCCTCGGCGCCGGCCGGGTGACCGTCGTCGACGCGCTGCCCGAGCGGGCCGCGCGGCTCGCCGCCGTGCTGAACCGTCACTTCGGCCAGGGGCGGGCGGCCGCGTCGGGCCCCGACCGGCTGCCCGAGCTGCTCGCCCACGCCGACGGCGTCGTCCACGCCACGCCCACCGGCATGGCCGCCCACCCCGGCCTGCCCTTCCCGGCGGGACTGCTGCGGCCCGATCTGTGGGTCGCCGAGGTCGTCTACCGCCCCCTGGAGACCGAACTGCTGCGCACCGCCCGCGCGTTGGGCTGCGCCACGCTCGACGGCGGCGGCATGGCCGTCTTCCAGGCGGTGGACGCGTTCCGCCTGTTCACCGGGCGGGAACCCGACAGCGCCCGCATGCTCGCCGACATCGCCGAACTGGCCGGCGCCGTCCCCGCCCCCAAGTAGCCCCGGCCTCTCCGCCCCCCAGCAGCCCCGCCGTCGCCACCCCGAAGCGACCAGAACCACGAGGTGCCCAGGTGCGTACGTCCATCGCCACCGTCTCCCTGAGCGGATCCCTCACCGAGAAGCTGACGGCCGCCGCCCGTGCCGGCTTCGACGGCGTCGAGATCTTCGAGAACGACCTGCTCGCGAGCCCCCTCGCTCCCGAGGACATCCGTGCCCGCTGCGCGGACCTGGGGCTCACCGTCGACCTCTACCAGCCGATGCGCGACGTCGAGGCCGTGCCCGAGGCCGAGTTCGCCCGCACGCTGCGCCGCGCCCGCCACAAGTTCGAGCTGATGGGCAGGCTCGGTACGGACACCGTCCTGGTCTGCTCCAGTGTCTCCCCGCTCGCCGTGGACGACGACGCACTCGCCGCCGAGCAGCTCTCCCGGCTCGCCGACCTCGCGCAGGACTTCGGCGTCCGTGTCGCCTACGAGGCGCTCGCCTGGGGACGGCACGTCAGCACGTACGACCACGCCTGGCGCATCGTCGACACCGCCGGCCACCCCGCGCTCGGCACCTGCCTGGACAGCTTCCACATCCTCTCCCGGGGCTCCGAGCCCAGGGACCTCAAAGGCATCGCGGACATCCCCGGCGAGAAGATCTACTTCCTGCAGCTGGCCGACGCGCCGCTGCTCGGCATGGACGTCCTGCAGTGGAGCCGCCACCACCGCTGCTTCCCCGGGCAGGGTGGATTCAATGTGGTGGATCTTGTACGCCGTGTACTGCATACAGGCTATGACGGACCGCTCTCCCTGGAAGTCTTCAACGACGTCTTCCGGCAGGCCGAGGCCGGCCCCACCGCCGTCGACGCCCGCCGCTCCCTGCTGATGCTCCAGGAGGAACTCGGCATCGCCACCCTCCCCGCCCCGGCCGCCCCCACCGGGATCGCCTTCACCGAGCTGGTCACCCCCGACGCCGAACCCGTCGGCGCACTCCTCGGCACCCTCGGCTTCGCCCGCACCGCCCGCCACCGCGGCAAGCCCGTCGAGCTGTGGGAGCAGGGCGAGGCCCGGATCCTGGTCAACACCGGACCGGCCGCCCTCCCCCACTCCCGGCTTCGCTCGCGCGGGGGGACCCCCATCGACGGCACCACCCTCGCCGCGATCGGCCTGGAGTCCCCGGACCCGGCCGCCGCCGCCCGCCGCGCCGAGGCCCTGCTCGCCCCCGTCCTGCCCCGCCGTCGCGCCGCCGAGGACGCACCCCTCGACGCGGTCGCCGCCCCCGACGGCACCGAACTCTTCCTCTGCGCCACGAACCGCCCCGGGCTGCCCGACTGGCGCGCCGACTTCGAGGACGTCCCGCACACCCCGGCGCCCTCCGGCGACCTGCGCGTCGACCATGTGGCGCTCACCCAGCCCTGGCACCAGTTCGACGAGGCCGTCCTCTTCCACCGCGGTGTCCTCGGCCTCGACCCGCAGGAGAGCGTCGATGTCGCCGACCCCTACGGACTGCTCCGCAGCCGGGCCGTGACCAGCGCCGACGGCGCCGTCCGCTTCCCGCTGACCGTAGGCGCCGCCCCCGGCGACGACACCGCGCACGCCCGGCACATCGCGCTGGCCACCGCCGACGTGGTCGCCGCCGCCCGCCGCCTCACCGCGGCCGGCGGGAGCCTGCTGCCGATCCCCGCCAACTACTACGACGACCTCGCGGCCCGTTTCGAGTTCGACGACGGCGAGCTGGAGACCTACCGGGAGCTCGGCATCCTCTACGACCGGGACGCGCACGGTGTCTTCCGGCACTGCTACACCCGCACCGTCGGCCGCGTGTTCTTCGAACTCGTCCAGCGCGACGGCGGCTACCGGGGCTACGGCGCCGCCAACGCGCCGGTGCGGCTCGCCGCCCAGCGCACCGCACGCTGACGGGGCCGGCCTACTGGCGGCTGATCGTCCTGGTCACGCCGGCGGCGACGGTCGTGGCCAGGATCCAGCCGGCGACGACGAGGACGTACGACAGCGTCTGATACCCGCCGCGCGGGGCGAACGCGCTCTCCTGCCCGAACGAGATCACCGGCAGCAGCAGGTCCAGGGTGTAGAAGACGGGGTCGAAGTCGGGTGCCTCGTCCGCCTTGAGCGGCGGCGGACGGTGCCCGGAGTACGCGACCGAGCCGACGGCGAGCAGCGACAGCAGCCAGACGGCGGCGCGCAGCGGGCGAAAGCCGTAGCCGACGGCCGCGTCCTGGAGGTGCCCCCACAGCCGCCCGGGCCAGGGGAGCGTGGACCGGCGGCGGCGCTGCTTGGCGAGCTGGACGATCCGGGCGGCCTGGTCGTCGCCGGTCCTGCGGTATGCGGCCGTCAGTTGTTCGTATGCGTGCGGGTCGAACCCCTGAACACCGTCCCGCTCCAGCATCGGCAGCCGGTCCTCGGCGGGGGCGTGCGGAGTGAGGAAGACGTAGGTGAGGTCGAGCAGGCGCACCTGGTCGGGGAGCATCTCCGGCTCCAGGCTGAGCTGGTTGATCTCGGCCCGCCGCAGGTTGAGCATGCCCTCCACCCGGGGGCCCCGGCGCAGCCAGAGCTCGCCGATCACACAGCTGCTGACCCGCAGGGCGGCGCCGCCGGGGTTGGACAGCCGCGCGTGCAGCAGGTCCACCCGGCCCGGTATCCGGGCGCCGCGCAGGTCGATCCGCCCTTGCGCGCAGAGTCGGCGGCCGAGCAGGTTGGCGCCCACCTCCAGCGCATCGGCCTCCAGCACGTTCGCACCCGGGTTGCTGAGCTCGGCGTCCTCCAGGTCGAGCGACCCGGCGACGGTGGCCCCGTCGAGCCGGATCAGGCCCCGGGCGCGCAGACCGCGGGCGCACAGGTCGTCGTCGACACCGATCTGGTGCAGGTGGAGGGCGGGCCGGTCCGTGCCGGCGGCGGTGGCCTCGGCCTCCTCCAGGAACAGCGCGCCCGCGATCTGTGCCCCGTCCGCGCGGACCGGCCCGCGGAACCGGCAGCGCGTCAGCCTCAGGCTGCCGTCGATCCGGGCCCGGGTCACCTGCAGACCGGGCATCTCCGAGTCGCGCATGCTGACATAGCGCAGATGGGCGCCGATGAGGTCGGGTGCCTCCTCGAAGCGGCAGTGGGTCAGATGGACGACGCTGTCGACCGTCGCGTACCGCAGGTCCAGCGCACCGGTGATGCGGGCGCCGCGTACCTTGAGGGCCGCTATCTCGCCCTGCTCCTGGGGGCCGTTGAGGAGAAGCCTCCGCAACACCGGAGCTCGTACGGTCCGTTCGGGGCCCCAGTCGTCGGATCCGTCGCGGAAGTCCACCTCCGCGCCCGTGGCGAAGGCCCGCCAGACGCGTTGTTCGGCCGGTGTCAGATCGTCGATCTCCATCAGCGGCGACTCTGGCGGGCCCTACGGACGGTGTCAACCGGCTATGGCCTGACGTTCCACTCCGCGATCACGGGCCAGCCGTGCTCCGTGGACAGCCTGCTGTACGTCCCCGTCGCCAGCTGGAACAACCGGCCCTGTCCGGACGGCAGTCCGAGCCGACGGGCCGTCAGCACCCGCAGGAAATGGCCGTGGGCGACGAGTACGGCGTCTCCGCCGCAGTCCGCGAGTGCCGCGTCGACCCGGGACAGCACCCGGTCGGCGCGCCGACCGACCTCCTCGGGCGACTCGCCGGGGTGACCGTCGGCGCCGGGCGGTACACCGTCGGTCCACAGGTTCCAGGTGGGGCGGGTGCGGTGTATCTCGACGGTGGTGATGCCTTCGTACGCCCCGTAGTCCCACTCGTGCAGGTCGGACTCGACGACGGCCCCGGCGATGCCGGCGAGTTCGGCGGTGTGCACCGCGCGCCGCAGCGGGCTGGCCAGGACGAGGCAGAAGCGCCGCCCGGAGAAGAAGGGAGCGAGCTGCTTGGCCTGTCTCTCACCGAGGTCGGTGAGGGGCAGGTCGGTCCAGCTGGTGTGCTGTCCCGACCGGCTCCACTCCGTCTCGCCGTGGCGGACCAGGAGAAGATCCCCCACGGCGGTCTACTCCTTCGCCGACTCGACGGCGTGGCCGCCGAACTGGTTGCGCAGCGCCGCGATCATCTTCATCTGCGGGGAGTCGTCCTGACGGGACGTGAACCGCGCGAAGAGGGACGCGGTGATCGCGGGCAGTGGTACGGCGTGGTCGACGGCGGCCTCGACCGTCCACCGTCCCTCTCCGGAGTCCTGCGCCCAGCCGCGCAGCTTGTCGAGGTGCTCGTCCTCGTCGAGGGCGTTGACCGCGAGGTCGAGCAGCCAGGACCGGATGACGGTGCCCTCCTGCCAGGAGCGGAAGACCTCGCGCACATCGGTGACGGAGTCGACCTTCTCCAGCAGCTCCCAGCCCTCGGCGTAGGCCTGCATCATGGCGTACTCGATGCCGTTGTGGACCATCTTCGAGAAGTGCCCGGCGCCGACCTTGCCCGCGTGGACATAGCCGTACGGGCCTTCGGGCTTGAGCGCGTCGAAGATCGGCTGGAGCCGGTCGACGTGCTCCTTGTCGCCGCCGACCATCAGCGCGTAGCCGTTCTCCAGGCCCCAGACGCCGCCGGAGACGCCGGCGTCGACGAAGCCGATGCCCTTGGCGCCGAGCTCGGCGGCGTGCTTCTCGTCGTCCGTCCAGCGGGAGTTGCCGCCGTCCACGACGACGTCGCCCGCCTGAAGGAGGCCGCCGAGTTCGTCGACGACGGACTGGGTGGGGGCGCCGGCCGGGACCATCACCCAGACAGTGCGCGGGGCTTCGAGCCGCTCGACGAGTTCCGTGAGGTCCTTGACGTCGGACAGTTCGGGGTTGCGGTCGTAGCCGACGACGGTGTGGCCCGCGCGGCGGATGCGCTCGCGCATGTTGCCGCCCATCTTGCCGAGACCGATCAGACCGAGCTGCATGTCCGTTCACTACTCCCTGAGTTCGCGGTACGCGGCCACGAGGGCGGCGGTGGAGGGATCGAGGCCGGGGACGTCCGCGCCTTCGGTGAGGGCGGGTTCGACGCGCTTGGCGAGGACCTTGCCGAGCTCCACGCCCCACTGGTCGAAGGAGTCGATGTTCCACACGGCGCCCTGCACGAACACCTTGTGCTCGTAGAGCGCGACGAGCTGGCCGAGGACCGACGGTGTCAGTGCGGGCGCGAGGATCGTGGTGGTGGGGTGGTTGCCCCGGAAGGTGCGGTGCGCGACCTGCTCCTCGGGCACGCCCTCGGACTGGACCTCGTCGGCGGTCTTGCCGAAGGCGAGCGCCTGGGTCTGGGCGAAGAAGTTGGCCATCAACAGGTCGTGCTGCGCCTTGAGTTCGTCGCTCAGCTCGTCGACCGGGCGGGCGAAGCCGATGAAGTCCGCCGGGATCAGCTTCGTGCCCTGGTGGATCAACTGGTAGTAGGCGTGCTGCCCGTTGGTGCCGGGCGTGCCCCAGACGACCGGGCCGGTCTGCCAGTCGACCGGCCGGCCCTCGCGGTCCACCGACTTGCCGTTGGACTCCATGTCGAGCTGCTGGAGGTAGGCGGTGAACTTGGACAGGTAGTGGCTGTACGGCAGGACCGCGTGCGACTGGGCGTCGTGGAAGTTGCCGTACCAGATGCCCAACAGGCCCAGGATCAGCGGGGCGTTGGCCTCGGCGGGGGCGGTGCGGAAGTGCTCGTCGACGAGGTGGAAGCCGTCGAGCATCTCGCGGAAGCGGTCCGCTCCGATGGCGATCATCAGGGAGAGGCCGATCGCCGAGTCGTAGGAGTAGCGGCCGCCGACCCAGTCCCAGAACTCGAACATGTTGGCCGTGTCGATGCCGAAGTCCGTGACCTTCTCGGTGTTCGTCGACAGAGCCACGAAGTGCCGTGCGACCGCCTTCACGTCGCCGCCGAGGCCCTCGAGGAGCCAGGAGCGGGCCGAGGTGGCGTTGGTGATCGTCTCGATCGTGGTGAAGGTCTTGGACGCGACGACGAACAGCGTCTCCGCCGGGTCCAGGTCCCGCAGGGCCTCGTGCAGGTCGGCGCCGTCGACGTTCGACACGAAACGGAACGTCAAGTCCCGTGCCGTGTAGGCCCGTAGCGCCTCGTACGCCATCGCCGGGCCCAGGTCCGAGCCGCCGATGCCGATGTTGACGACGTTACTGATCCGTCGGCCGGTGTGGCCGGTCCATTCGCCGGAGCGGACCCGCTCGGCGAAGTCGCCCATCTTCGCGAGTACGGCGTGCACTTGGGGTATGACGTTCTCGCCGTCGACCTCGACGACCGTGTCGGCGGGGGCGCGCAGCGCGGTGTGCAGGACGGCGCGCCGCTCGGTGATGTTGATCTTCTTGCCGCGGAACATGGCGTCGCGCAGACCGAACACGTCGGTGGCGGTGGCCAGTTCGGTCAGCAGGGCCAGCGTCTCGTCGGTGACGAGGTTCTTCGAGTAGTCGATGCGCAGGTCGCCGACGCGCACCACGTACCGCTCCGCGCGACCGGGGTCCGCAGCGAACAGCTCACGCAGCTGCGCGTGCCAGTGCGCGCGGTGGTCCGCCAGAGCGGCCCACTCGGGCCGCACCGTGAGCCGGGGGGAGTCAGACATGAGAGGGGTTCTCCTTGGTGCCCTCGCCCCTGAGGGCGACGGCGTACATCTCGTCCGCGTCGAGGCGCCTGAGCTCCTCGGCGATCAGTTCGGAGGTGGTGCGGACCTTCAGCGCGAGGGTGCGCGAGGGCTGGCCCGGCAGGGTGAGCGTGGCGAGGGGGCCCTCGGGGCGGTCGATGACGATCTCGCCGTTCGCGGTGCCCAGCCGCACGGCCGTGACGACGGGGCCCGCGGTGACGACACGGTCGATCCTGACCGCGAGCCGTGCCTCCAGCCAGCGGGCCAGCAGCTCGGCGGCCGGGTTCTCCGCCTCGGCCTCCACCGCCCCCGACACGATCGGCACCCGGGCCTGGTCCAGGGCCGCCGCCAGCATCGAACGCCACGGCGTCAGCCGGGTCCACGCGAGATCGGTGTCGCCGGGCGCGTAGGAGCGCATCCGGGTCTCCAGCGTCTGCAGCGGGTTCTCGACGGCGTACAGGTCGGTGATCCGACGCTGCGCGAGCGCGCCCAGCGGATCCTTCGACGGGTACTCGGGCGCGTCGACGGGCCACCACACGACGACCGGCGCGTCCGGCAGCAGCAGCGGCAGGACCACCGAGTCGGCGTGGTCGGACACCTCGCCGTAGGTCCGGAGGATCACCGTCTCGCCGGTGCCGGCCTCGGAGCCGACGCGGACCTCCGCGTCCAGCCGCGATTGGGTGCGCTCACGCGGGGTGCGGGCATGCCGCTTGATGACGACCAGGGTGCGCGAGGGGTGCTCGTGCGAGGCCTCCTCGGCCGCCTTGATCGAGTCGTAGGCGTTCTCCTCGTCCGTGACGATCACCATCGTCAGGACCATGCCCACGGCGGGTGTGCCGATGGCGCGGCGACCCTGCACCAGCGCCTTGTTGATCTTGCTTGCCGTGGTGTCGGTCAGGTCGATCTTCATGGCCTGCGCCAGCTCCGTCCGTCTCGTGCGAGCATCTCGTCGGCTTCCTCGGGGCCCCAGCTGCCCGAGGGGTACTGCGCCGGCCTGCCGTGGGCCGCCCAGTACTCCTCGATCGGGTCGAGGATCTTCCAGGACTCTTCCACTTCCTGGTGGCGTGGGAAAAGGTTGGCATCGCCGAGCAGTACGTCCAGGATGAGGCGCTCGTACGCCTCCGGGCTGGACTCCGTGAAGGACTCGCCGTACGCGAAGTCCATCGTGACGTCCCGGATCTCCATCGAGGTGCCGGGCACCTTGGACCCGAAGCGGACGGTGATGCCCTCGTCGGGCTGGACGCGGATGACGATCGCGTTCTTGCCGAGTTCCTCCGTCGCGGTGGAGTCGAAGGGGGAGTGGGGCGCCGACTGGAAGACGACCGCGATCTCCGTCACCCTGCGGCCGAGCCGCTTGCCGGTGCGCAGATAGAAGGGGACGCCCGCCCAGCGACGGTTGTCGACGTTCAGCTTCACGGCGGCGTACGTGTCCGTCGTCGACGCCGGGTCGATGCCCTCCTCCTCCAGATAGCCGCGCACCTTCTCGCCGCCCTGCCAGGCGCCCGCGTACTGCGCCCGCACGGTGTGTTTCCCGAGATCCTCGGGCAGCTTGACCGCCTTGAGCACCTTGAGCTTCTCGGTGAGGAGCGAGGACGCGTCGAAGGAGGCGGGCTCCTCCATCGCGGTCAGTGCCATCAGCTGGAGGAGGTGGTTCTGGATGACGTCACGGGCCGAGCCGATGCCGTCGTAGTAGCCGGCGCGGCCGCCGATGCCGATGTCCTCGGCCATGGTGATCTGCACATGGTCGACGAACGACCGGTTCCAGATCGGTTCGAACATCGTGTTGGCGAACCGCAGCGCCAGGATGTTCTGGACGGTCTCCTTGCCCAGGTAGTGGTCGATGCGGAACACCTGGTCCGGTTCGAACACGTCGTGCACGACCGCGTTCAGCTCACGGGCGCTCGCCAGATCGTGTCCGAACGGCTTCTCGATGACCGCCCGCCGCCAGGACCCCTCCGGCGCCTTCGCCAGACCGTGCTTCTTCAGCTGCTCGACGACCTTCGGGAAGAACCTCGGCGGCACGGAGAGATAGAAGGCGAAGTTGCCGCCCGTGCCGCGCGAGGTGTCCAGCTCCTCGACGGCCGTCTTGAGCTGCTTGAACGCGGTGTCGTCGTCGAAGTCGCCCGGCACGAACCGCATGCCCTCGGCGAGCTGCTGCCAGACCTCCTCGCGGAACGGGGTCCGCGCGTGCTCCCGCACCGCGTCGTGCACGACCTGCGCGAAGTCCTGGTCCTCCCAGTCCCGTCGGGCGAACCCGACCAGTGAGAAGCCCGGCGGCAGCAGCCCGCGGTTGGCGAGGTCGTAGACGGCCGGCATCAGCTTCTTGCGGGACAGGTCGCCCGTCACCCCGAAGATCACCAGGCCCGACGGGCCCGCGATACGGGGCAGACGCCGGTCACGGGGATCCCGCAGGGGGTTGTCCCACACAGGTGTCGTGCTCATTCCGCGTCAGCTCCCTTGCTCTGCAGCGACTTCCTGACCGTGCTCAGCAGGTCCTCCCACGCCGCCTCGAACTTGGCGACACACTCGTCCTCCAGACGGGTGACGACCTCGTCGTACGGGACACCGAGCGCCGCCGGCGGCCAGGTGGCCTCCGGCATGGCGTTGACGCTGATGCCGGGGCCGATGGCCTCGGTGATCGCCGGGAGGCCGGCCTTCGTCGCCGGGATCTTGATCATCACCTTGGGGCGGTCGACGAGCCAGGCGAGCTGCTTGGCCTCGGCGACGGTGGCCGCGGTGTCGTGGGCGAGGCGGGGGTCGATCTCGATCGACACGCGACCGTCGACACTATGCGATGTGGTGTATACGGAATGCAGAATATCGGCTGCGGCCCGCACGTCGGAGAGGCGCTTCAGGGCTTCCGCGGTGGGCGCGGTTGCTTCGGTCACTGTGATCATCTTCTTTCTGGCGTTCGGATCAACCACGCGCGGCAGCGAGGGATTCCCGGGCTGCGGCGGCGACTTTCTCGGAGGTGAAGGGCCACCCTGTCCCCCGCCCTGCACACGTCGGTGCTACGGCACTCCCTGACCGCGTTCCTGCTGCGCCTCGCCCACCTCGCGACCAGCTCCACGGAGGCCGGGCGGCGGACCGAGTCCGCGTTCACCCTCTTCCGGGACGCCGTGGAACGGGACTTCGCCACGCAGCACAGCGTCAGCGCCTACGCCGACGCCCTCGGCTACTCCCGCCGCACGCTGGTGCGCGCCGTCCCGCATACCGTCGCCTGCCGACTGTGGGGGTTGATCCCGTCGACGGTATGCGGTGAGACTCCCCTCCCATGACTGACTGGTTCCTTCAGCAAGGGCACGGCGTACGTTTCGAGTGGGGTCCCGTCGGTGCCCGGCAGCTCGCCGCGGACGTCGCCTGTCTCGTCGTGGTCGACGTCCTTTCCTTCACCACCTCGGTGACCGTCGCCGCCGAGCGCGGAACCCAGGTCTTCCCATACCCCTGGCGGGATACCGGCGCACGTACCTTCGCCGACGAGCGGGCGGCCCGACTCGCCGTCGGGCGAAGGGCGATGACACCGCACGCGCCCTGGTCGCTCTCGCCCGCCGCGCTCCGCCGAGCCCCCTTCACGCCCCGGCTGGTGCTGCCGTCGCCCAACGGTTCGGCGATCGCCGCGGCGGCCGACGGTACGACCGTGATCGCGGGTTGTCTGCGGAACGCGACGGCCGTGGGGCGCCGCCTGGCCGCCCAGGGGTACGGGACCGAGCACCGCCCGGTCGCTGTCGTCGCCGCCGGTGAGCGCTGGCCCGACGGCAGCCTGCGGCCCGCGTCGGAGGACCTGCTGGGGGCCGGTGCGATCATCGCCGAACTGCGCGCTCAGGGAGCCGGCCCGCTGTCACCCGAGGCCGCCGCCGCACGGGCCGCCTTCGTGGGGACCCCGGACGTGGCGGAAGCCGTGGCCGACTGCGCCTCGGGGCGGGAGCTGGCCCGGGGCGGCTTCCCGGAGGACGTCACGGTCGCGGCCGAACTGGACGCCTGTTCCACCGTGCCCGTCCTCACGGACGGAGCCTTCACCGCCGTACCCGAGGCGGGGCACAGCTGATCCGGGGCCACCCGTCAGTTTCTGTTCGTGCTCGTGCGCTGCTGCCACTCCGGGAAGACCGAGCTCAGGAATGCCTCGCCGCGCGACACGCTCGCCGTGGAGTCGTTGCAGTAGAAGGAGGCGGGCCAGCTCGGGTTGAACTTGAGCAGCATCACCGTGGCGTTCTGTGCGGCGACAGCCTCTGTCACGCCGAGGTTCTTGGTCATCCAGTCGAAGACCGCGCCCCGGCGCCGTTGTTCGCGGACGATCGGATCGCCACCGCTCTGGACGCCGCCTTCGGCGTTCAGGATGCCGAGGCGCTGCATGGCCACCGTGAAGGAGAGGGCCATCTGCCGCCAGTTCTCCTCCCAGCCGGCGCGGTTCGCCGCGGCCTGCTGCATGAGCTGGTCGGCCTGCTGCCGGGTGAGTGGCGCGGCATTGCCGTGGGCCAACTGCATGCCGTGCGTGATCGTGGGGTTGAGCGAGGGGTAGACGGATTCGCCGAACTGGTCGAACAGGCCGTCCCAGTCGGTCTTGTCGAGGACGTGGCCGGTGCTGGCGGCGGCGGTGATGTCCACGGCGCCGACGGGGTTTCCCTGCGAGTAGAGGACGTAGTCCGGCCTGGTGGTGCCGAACGTCACCTGGGTGGCGTAGTGCATGCCTGCGGGGAGCGCGGGGTTTCCGGCGCCCTGCAGGCGGGCCTCGGCGATGGATTCGACCGCGTAGCCGAACTCCTTGGAGATGCCGCCGCTTCTGCCCGTGGTGTGGAATTCCTGCCACACCTCGACCCAGCGCTTGGTGTGGCCGTCGTAGTCGGCGAGGGGGCCGAGCTGCGGGGCGGTGGTGATGTAGTCGTAGGCCCACTCGACCGCGTTGTCCACGGCGGCGAAGAAGGCGTCGAAGGCCTGGGTCTCCGCCGCTTGGGGCGAGCCCTTCTTGAGTTCGACCTTGCGGCGCTGCAGCACGCCGGTGCCGCTGTGGCCCTGGCCCGTGGAGTGTGCCGAGGCGGGTCCCGTGGACGGCGCCGGGCCCGCGAGGGCGCGGACGGCGTTGGCCTCCGCCTCCCGCTCGAACCGGTCCGAGGGGTCCGACACCCGCAGTCCGTTGCCGTGATCGGTGCCCGCGACCGGCCCCTGACGCTGCTGGATCACATGGGTCAACTCGTGGGCGAGGGTGTGCCGGTCACCGCCGCCGTCACCGATGACGACGTGGTTGCCCGACGTGTAGGCGCGGGCTCCGATCTCCGCCGCGGACGCCCTGGCCGCGGAGCCGGTGTGGACGCGTACGTCGGAGAAGTCGGCGCCGAGACGGGACTCCATGTCCGTACGGGTGGCGTCGTCGAGCGGCCGGCCGCCGCCGCGCAGCACGTCGTGGACCGCGGACCGCTGTACGACGGGGGCCGCACCGGCGGTCCGTACGGCGTCCAGGTGGCCGCAGTCGGGGCCGTGCCGGTGCTCCTCCTGTGCCGGAGCCGAGAAGTGACCTTCCCGGCGCAGCAGTTGGACGACGGCCGCGTTGCCGGCCGTACGCTGCAGGGCGAGAAGGCGGTTGTCCGGCCCACTGGTTCTCGCCGATGCCGCCGGGCCCTTGTGGGTCGAGTCGTCGGGAGTTCTGCCGGGCTTCGCTGTGCGCACGAGGGGCCTTCCGGGCGGATGGGACGGTCCTTTCCTGCGTACCGCGCCGATGCCGTGGGAGGAAAGAGCCGCCGGGGCAGATGTCGTGCCCCGGCGGACAGGACAAGTGGACGGCGCCGGGCCCCCGTTCGTGCGGGGCGGGTGGGCCCGACGCGGGCCCGGGCCGGGGTCAGTGGCCGAACGTGAACCAGTTGACGTTGACGAAGTCCGCCGACTGGCCGCTGGTGAAGGTGAGATACACGTCGTGTGTGCCGGTGACGGAACTGATGTTGGCCGGAACCGTCTTCCACGTCTGCCAGCCGCCCGTGTTGGCGACCGCGAAGCTGCCGATCGGCGTGCCGGTGGCGCTGTCCAGGCGTACCTCGACCAGTCCGCTGATCCCGGACGCCGCACCGCTCGCGACGCGGGCGCTGAACTGAGTCGCCGCCGTGGAACCGAAGTTGACGCCCCTGTACAGCGCCCAGTCGCCGTTGGCGAGGTAGCCGATGTTCTGGCCGCCGCCGGTGTCGGTCGTGGTCTCGGTCGAGATGCCGGACTGGCTGTCGTAGGACTCGGCCTGGATCGTGGAGTAGGCGTCACGGCTGCCGGAGGGGGGCGAGGTGGTACCGCTCCCACTGCCCGCGGCCTGGAGCACCTGCACATAGTCGACGACCATCGGGTGGCCCGACTCGGTGGCGCTGTCCAGGCCGCCGCCGAGGGCGTCGGGGAAGGCGCCGCCCATCGCGACGTTCAGGATGACGAAGAAGCCGTGGTTGGTGGCGTTGGACCAGGTGGTCGCGTCGACCTGACTGGCCGTCACCGTGTGGTAGTTGACGCCGTCGACGTAGAAGCGGATCGCCTCGGGGGAGACCGAGCGGTCCCATTCCATCGTGTAGGTGTGGAAGCCGGATTGGCAGGTGGTGTTGGGGCAGGCCGTGGAGTTGCCGATGCCGGTGGTCTCGTTGCACGGGCCGCCCGGGTTGGTGCCGCAGTGCATCGTCGCCCAGACCTTGTTCAGGCCCTGGACGTTCTCCATGATGTCCAACTCGCCCACGCTGGGCCAGTTCTGGTAGTTGCCCCGGTACGGGGCGCCCAGCATCCAGAACGCCGGCCAGTAGCCCTCGGCCGCGGTGCCGGTGACGTTCGGCATCTGCAGCCGGGCCTCCACGCGGAGTTTGCCGCCGGACGGGGGCTGGAAGTCGGTGCGGACGGTCTCGATGCGGCCCGAGGTCCAGTTGCCCGCCGAGTCGCGCAGCGGGGTGATGCGCAGGTTGCCGTTGCCGTCGAGGGAGACGTTGCTGGTGCTGCTGGTCATCGTCTCGACCTCGCCGGTGCCCCAGTTGGCGGGGCCGCCCGGGTACGAAGTCCCGGTGCTGTACTGCCAGTTGGAGGTGTTGACGCCGGTGCCGGCGGTGCCGTTGAAGTCGTCGACGAAGACCTGCGTCCAGCCCGAGGGGGGCGTGGGCGCGGAGGCGTTCGCGGGCAGGGTGACGGCCGTCGCCGCCGCGGCCGCGAGGCCGAGGGTGCCGAGGACGGCGACGAGAGCGCGTCGCCGTCTGGACATGCCGGAGGTAGCACTCATGGGGGAACCTCTCGGGTACGGAGGGGTGGGGTGCGGGTGACACTGTGGGGCACGCTTTGAGAGCGCTCTCAAAGTGCGCCCAATGTGCTCTCCGTCCCGAGAGTCGTCAAGACTTAAAGCGAGGAAAGTCCTTTCACGGCAGGGAAGTTCAGGGCGTGAAGCGTACAAACGGGCTAAACCGCGCTGTCTAAACCGCGCTGCCGGCCTTCCAGTCGGCCCATGACAGGTTCCAGCCGTTGAGGCCGTTGGACGGCTCGACGGTCTTCTCGCCGGAGTTCTTCACGATCACCACGTCGCCGAGCATGGAGCTCTCGTAGAACTTGTAGCCCGCGACCGAGCTGTCGCTCGCCCCCTTGGTGTCGTCCAGGCCGATGCAGCCGTGGCTGGTGTTCTGGCTGCCGAAGACGGAGGCGGCGGCCCAGTAGTTGCCGTGCACGAAGGTGCCGGAGGTGGTCAGGCGCTGGGCGTGCGGCACGTCGGAGATGTCGTACTCGTCGCCGAGGCCGACCGTGGAGGATTCCATCCGGGTCTGCTTGAAGCGCTCACTGATCACCATGATCCCGGACCAGGTGGTGTGCTCGGCGTCGCCGCCGGAGACGGGGTAGGTGGCGTGGGTCGCGCCGTCCCGCTTCACCACCATCTCCTTGGCCGACAGGTCGACGGTGCTGATCTGTTCGCGGCCGATGTGGAAGGTGACGTCCTTCGACTGTATGCCGTAGACACCATCCTGTCCTTCGACGTCCTTCAACCGCAGACCGAGCGTGATCTTGGTCCCGGACGCCCAGTACGTCTCCGGCCGGAAGTCCAGCCGGGTGTCGCTGAACCAGTGGCCCACGATCTCCACGGCCGGCTCGGCGGTCACCGTGATCGCCTTCTGCACGGCGGCCCGGTCCTTCACGGCCTTCGTGAAGTTGATCGACACGGGCATGCCGACGCCGGAGGTGGAGTTCGCCTCGGGGGTGAAGTAACCGACGAAGGTCTCGCCGGGCGACCCGGTCGTGAACGTGGTCGTCTCGGCGTCGGCGCCCTCGGCCTGCGCGGTGACCGTGTACCTGGTGCCCGAGTACGGGTTCCTCGACGACGTCCACGTGGTCTTCGCGTCGTTCAGGGAGCCCTCGAGCGTGGAGCCGTCGTTGCCCGTCACCTTCACCGAGGCGAGCGTGCCGTCGGTCACGGTCACCTCGACGGGGCTGCTGAACGCCGCCTTCTTGGTGCCGTCGGCCGGGGTGACCGAGATCACCGGCTTCTTGGCGGCGGCCGAGGCCTTCGCGGCGGCGGACGCCTGGGTGCCCGAGCCCTCCGAGGCGTCCGCAGACCCGGAGCTGCAGCCGGTCAGCGCGGCGGCCGGCGCGACCCCCAGGACGGCCAGGATCCCGCGCCGGGACCACCCCGCCGTCCGTCGCTCGGACCGGTTCGATATGTGCGAGACGCCCACGGCACGCCTTCCTGAGTTGTCCACCTTTGCGCCAGCATCCTGCGCTCCACACATTGGTTGATCCTTTGAATGCCCACGCCGCAGGCTGAGATTTCCGTGAGGAGGGGCTGGGCGTCGGAAGGCAGGGGTGTCCGCGGTCCGCGGGACTCCCTGAACGCCCGCCTCCAGGAGACCTGATCCGCCGGACCGGCCCTGGGGGAGTGGTGGGCGGCGCTCAGTCCTGCGCACGCTCCGGCTGCCACCCCAGTGCCCGCGAGATCCCGCGCGCCGCGACCCGTACGGCGGGGGCGAGGACCGGCACCTGGGCGTCGGCGTGGGGGACGACCACCGACACGGCGGCGACCACCGCGCCGCCCGGCCCGCGCACGGGCGCGGCTACCGACAGGGCGTCGTCGGTGACCTGACGGCTGCTCACCGCGACACCCGTACGCCGGACTTCGGCCAGCACGCGGCGCAACTGGGCAGGATCAGTGATGGTGTGGGCGGTGAGGGATGTCAACGGCCCGCCACAGTAGGCCTCTTGGGACGCCGCATCGCCGTGGGCCAGCAGGACGAGCCCGACCCCGGTGACGTGCAGTGGCCAGCGGGCGCCCACCCGGATGTGCACACCGACCGCCGAACGCCCCGAGATCCACTCGGTGTAGACCACCTCGGACCCGTCCCGCACCGCCAACTGCACGTTTTCGTGCGTGGCTTCGTACAGGTCCTCCAGATACGGCAGCGCCACTTGGCGCAGCGCCAGTCCGCGCGGCGCGAGCGCGGCGACCTCCCACAGGCGCAGTCCCACGTGGTAGAGGCCGGACGCGTCCCGCTCCAGTGCGCCCCACTCGGTCAGCGCGCCCACCAGTCGGTGGGCGGTGGTGAGCGTCAGCCCGGCGCGCCGGCCGATGTCGCTGAGCGACAGCGCCGGATGGCTGTGGTCGAACGCGGCGAGCACGGCCAGCAGCCGGTCGGGCGCGGAGCGCGAGGTCACGGCCGGGTCGGAGTGCACGCTGGGGCGGCCCCGGTCACCTTCGGCCGTCCCGCTCGTTCCGTTCGTCCTGCTCCTTCTGTTCGTCCCCATGGCATCAGCTCAGCCCGTCCTCGGCGACCCTCAGCAGCAGCGTGTGCAGTGTCTCGCGTTCGGCGGGGTCGAGCGGGCCGAGCAGCTCGTTCGTCGCGCGCAGCCCCGCCTCGTCCGTGCCGCGCAGGAAGGTGCGGCCGTCCTCGGTGAGGACGACGATCCGGCTGCGCCGGTCGTCCGGGGCGGGCCTGCGCTCGGCGAAGCCCAGCTTCTCCAGGTCGTCGACCAGGCCGACGATCGCACTCGGGTCGTAGCCGAGCCGTGCGCTGAGCTCGCGCTGGAGCGCGCCCTCGGCGGTGGCGAGGAAGCGCAGCACCGCGTAGTGGCGCAGGCGCAGCCCCGACTCCTGAAGGAAGGAGTTGAAGAGTTGACCCGAGCGCAGCCCCAGGCGGTAGAGCAGATAGCCCGTGTCCGCGTGCAGTCCCCGCATCCACGGCTCGTTCCCGTCGATCGGGGCGGCGGCGTTCAGTGCGTTGTCCTGGCGGGCGATGGCGGGCTCCCTGGTCTCGGCCCCGTACGGGAGACGGGGGCGGTGTGTCGTCCAGATTCCAGCATGACTCACCCACAGGTGGACAACAACTATTGACGTCAACAATTATTGCTCTTAGCTTCGATCTCGCAGTCGCACCTCCCGCCGCCCTACGTGACCCCCTCGTGGTCGTGGCTCTTTCTGAAGGGACTCGCTCGTGACCAGCATCGATCTCACCGGCAAGGTCGCCGTCGTCACCGGTAGCGGCCGGGGCCTCGGGCTCGCCTACGCCCAGGCCCTGGCCGCCCATGGCGCCCGCGTGGTGATCAACGACGTCGACGAGGCCGTGGCCGGGGCGGCCGTGAAGTCCATCGTGGAGGCCGGCGGCACGGCCGTCGCCGAGGTCGTCCCGGTCGGCACCAGCGAGGCCGCCGAGCGGCTGGTGAACCGCGCCGTCGAGGAGTTCGGACGCCTGGACGTCCTGGTCACCAACGCGGGCATCCTGCGCGACAAGGTGCTGTGGAAGATGACCGACGACGACTTCGACGCGGTGATCACCACCCACCTCAAGGGCACCTTCACCTGCGCCCGCGCCGCCGCCGTACGGATGCGCGAGCAGGGCGAGGGCGGCACGCTGATCCTCGTCGGCTCCCCGGCCGGCCAGCGCGGCAACTTCGGGCAGACGAACTACGCCGCCGCCAAGGCCGGCATCGCCGCCTTCGCCCGCACCTGGGCCATGGAACTGGGCCGCGCGAAGATCACCGTCAACGCGATCGTGCCGGTCGCCGCGACCGCCATGACCGAGACCATCCCCGCCTTCGCCCCGTACATCGAGGCCATGCGCGGCGGCGAGCCGCTGCCGGACTTCCTGCGCAAGGGCGAGGGTTTCGGCACCCCCGAGGACTGCGCCGCGCTCGTGCCGTTCCTCGCCTCCGAGGCCGCCCGGGCCATCACCGGCCAGGCCATCGGCATCGGCGGCGACAAGGTGGCACTCTGGTCGCATCCGCAGGAGATCAAGGCGGCCTACGCCGACGGCGGCTGGACCCCCGAGAGCCTGGCCGCCGCCTTCCCCACCTCGGTCGGCGCCGAACTGCAGACCGTCGGCATCCCGGCGCCCAAGTTCCCGGAGGCCTGAGACCCATGGCGACCCTCAACGTCGAGGAACTCGTCGCGATCGACGTCCACACCCACGCGGAGGTGTCCTCCAAGGGCCACTCCTCGCTCGACGACGACCTGCACGACGCGTCCTCCGCCTACTTCAAGGTGGAGGGCAAGCGCAAGCCCACCCTGGAGGAGACGGCCGCCTACTACCGGGAGCGGAGGATGGCCGCCGTGATCTTCACGGTGGACGCCGAGTCCGCGACCGGCACGGCGCCCGTTCCCAACGAGGAGGTCGCCGAGGCCGCCGCCGCCAACGCGGACGTCCTCATCCCCTTCGCCTCCATCGACCCCTTCCGCGGCAGGGCGGGCGTGCGGCAGGCCCGCCGCCTGGTCGAGGAGTACGGGGTGAAGGGCTTCAAGTTCCACCCCAGCATCCAGGGCTTCTTCCCCAACGACCGCGCGGTGGCGTACGACCTGTACGAGGTCATCGAGGAGACCGGCACCATCGCCCTCTTCCACACCGGCCAGACGGGCATCGGCGCCGGAGTCCCCGGAGGCGGCGGCATCCGTCTCAAGTACTCCAACCCCCTGCACGTCGACGACGTCGCCGCCGACTTCCCGCACCTCAAGATCATCCTGGCGCATCCGTCGTTCCCCTGGCAGGACGAGGCACTCGCCGTCGCCACGCACAAGCCGGGCGTGCACATCGACCTGTCCGGCTGGTCGCCGAAGTACTTCCCGCCGCAGCTCGTGCAGTACGCGAACACGCTGCTGAAGGACAAGGTCCTCTTCGGCTCCGACTTCCCCGTCCTCACCCCCGACCGCTGGCTCGCCGACTTCGACAAGCTGACGATCAAGGACGAGGTGAAGCCGAAGATCCTCAAGGAGAACGCCGCCCGTCTGCTCGGGCTGACCACAGCGTAAGGGGCGTGGAGCATGCGCAACGAGGGACTGGGGTCGTGGCCCGCACGCCGGGCCCGCAAGACCCCGCACCGCACCGCACTGGTCCACGGTGAGCAGTCGACGGACTACCGCACATTGCATACACGCGTCACGCGGCTGGCCCACGCCCTCCGCTCCCGGGGCGTGCGCCGCGGCGACCGCATCGCCTACCTCGGCCCGAACCACCCCTCCTACCTGGAGACCCTGTTCGCGGCCGGCACACTCGGCGCGGTCTTCGTCCCGCTCAACACCCGCCTCGCGGGCCCCGAGATCGCCTACCAGCTCTCCGACTCCGGCGCCAAGGCCCTCGTCTACGGCGCCTCGCACGCGGGCCTGGTCGCGGGACTGCCGGGCAGCACGGACGTACGGACGTACGTCGAGGTCGGCGCCGAGTACGAGAACGTGCTGGCCTCGGCCTCCGAGGAGCCGATCGACGAGCCCGTCGGCGCCGACGACACCTGCATCATCATGTACACCTCGGGCACGACCGGCCGGCCCAAGGGCGCCATGCTCACGCACGGCAACCTCACCTGGAACGCGGTCAACGTCCTCGTCGACACCGACCTGATCGCCGACGAACGGGCCCTGGTCTCCGCGCCGCTGTTCCACACCGCGGGCCTGAACATGCTGACGCTCCCGGTGTTCCTCAAGGGCGGCACCTGCGTCCTGGTCGAGGCCTTCGACCCCGAGGCCACCTTCGACCTGATCGAACGCCACCGGATCACCTTCATGTTCGGGGTGCCGACGATGTTCGACCAGGTGGCCCGGCATCCGCGCTGGGCCGACGCGGACCTGTCCAGCCTGCGCATCCTGACCTGCGGCGGCTCCCCGGTCCCCACCCCGCTGATCGCCGCCTACCAGGAACGCGGTCTCACCTTCCTCCAGGGGTACGGCATGACCGAGGCGTCGCCCGGAACGCTGTACCTGGACGCCGAGCACGCCATCAGCAAGGCGGGCTCGGCCGGAGTCCCGCACTTCTTCAGCGACGTACGCGTCCTAGCCCCCGACCTCACCCCGGTCGGACCCGGTGAGACGGGCGAGGTGCTCGTCAGGGGACCGCACGTCATGCCCGGCTACTGGGGGCTGCCCGAGGAGACCGCCGCCTGCTTCGCCGACGGCTGGTTCCGCAGCGGGGACGCGGCGAAGGTCGACGAAGACGGTTACGTGTACATCGTCGACCGTATAAAGGACATGATCATCTCCGGTGGGGAGAACATCTACCCCGCCGAGATCGAGGACCTCCTCCTCGCGCACCCCGACATCGTCGAGGCCGCCGTCATCGGTGTGCGGGACGACAAGTGGGGCGAGGTGCCGCGCGCCGTCGTGGTGCTCCGCGAGGGCGCCGCGCTGGACCCCGACGAGGTGCTCGCCTCCCTGGCCGGCCGGCTCGCCAAGTACAAGATCCCCAAGTCGGTGGTGGTCGCGGACGAGCTTCCGCGCACCGCCTCCGGAAAGCTCCTCAAAGCCCGGGTGCGCCAGCGCTTCGGCACCAACTCTTAGCTAAGGACAGCCATATGAGCATCACGGTGAACGGCCTCGACGAGCTGAAGAAGCTGGCCGGCAGCGACCTGGGCACCAGCGAGTGGATCGAGGTCACCCAGGAGCGGATCAACACGTTCGCCGACGCGACCGGCGACCACCAGTGGATCCACGTGGACCCCGAGAAGGCCGCGGAAGGACCCTTCGGCGCCCCCATCGCCCACGGGTATCTGACCCTCTCCCTGTTCATCCCGCTGTTCACCGAGCTGCTGGACGTCCAGGGCGTCACCACGAAGGTCAACTACGGCCTGAACAAGGTGCGTTTCCCCTCGCCGGTGAAGGTCGGCTCGCGGATCCGACTGGTCGGGAAGCTGACCGAGGTCGAGGACGTGCCGGGCGGCGTGCAGATCACCGTCGACGGGGCGATCGAGATCGAGGGCGGTGCGAAGCCGGCGGCGGTGCTGCAGAGTCTGTCGCGGTTCTATGTGTAGCGCTCCGCTGGTGGAGCCGTAGGGGCGCTGAGGCTGTGGGGAGCTGCGGACCGTTGTGGCTGGTCGCGCCCACGCGGCGGAGCCGCACATCGATACAGCCCCGCGCCCCTTTGGGGGCGCTCCTAGTGCACGACGTCCACGAAGACCGGGTTGGAGTAGAACCAGGTGTCCGCCCACGGGTCGCCGTTGCCCGGCTCGTGGGGGATCGGGCCGTGCGGGTCGATCGACGCGCCGAGGTAGCCGGCCGCGTGCCGGTTGCCGTCGCTGCCGCGCAGCCGGACGTAGAAGGACTCGTCGCCGACGGTCAGCGGGACGCGCAGGGTGTACGTCCCCTTGCGGCCCGACACGTCCTTCGTGTGGACGACCTTCGTGTCGGGTGCCTTCCAGGCGTCCCGGTCGGTCACCGGGCCGCGCACCGCGCCCCGGATCACGTCCACGCGCGCCAACTCGGGGAGGATTCCCCGGGGGTTGGCCCGGGAGGCGGTCGTCACGGTGACGTACAGCGTGATCCTCTCGCCCTTGCGGACCCGCAGCCGGCCACCGAGGGTGACGCCCCGGCCGCCGTCGCAGTCCCGCTTCACCCGTACGTCGAGCCCGTCCAGCAGATGGCCGTGGTCGAGCCAGACGCGTCCCGCGCGCAGACCCTCCATCACCGCGCGGTAGCCGTAGCGGGTCACGCCGACGTGGGTGCGGCTGAACTCGCCGGGCCAGAAGTCGCTGCCGGGCTGCGGGGTGTCCGTGTTCACCGGGTCGGGCAGCCTGCCGGTGTTGTCGAAGTTCTGCCCGGCCGCCCAGTCGCCGTTCTTCCAGGTGTCGAAGACGGTCCGGTGGTTGTCGGAGTTCGTGGTGATCGTGAACAGCCGGCCCTCGGCCAGCAGCGCGTCCCACAGACCGCCGACGGTCGCGGTCGCCCAGTCGAAGCCGCCGTACGTCGGATAGGCGTCCGCCGGATAGCCCGCCCACGACTGCGCCGACGGCTTGTTCTCGTACTCGCCGCGGATCGACGTGGAACCGCGCCAGCCGGGGATGGCCGCGCCCTGGGCGCCGGGCGCGCCCTCCATGCCGATCATGATCTCGGGGGCCGCGTCACGCCAGTTGCGCATCTCGTGCGGGGAGTCGATGCCGAGGCGCAGCGGGTGGTTGGCGAGGACGAGGACGTCGTCGACGTAGCCCGAACGGCGCTGCTCGGCCAGCCACTTGATCGCCTTGACGGCGTGCGCCTCGTTACGGGCGGTGTCCGTGGCGCCGGCGGAACCCTCGGTGTAGCCGAGGAGTTTGCCGTCGTAGGCGAGCTCGAACCGGGTGAGCAGGTCGACCTCGTGGGCGCCCGGCGCGGCGAACACGGTGCAGTGCTCGGCGGCCGGGATGTACCACTCCAGGCCCTGGAAGATCAGCCGGCGCGGGTTCTCCGCACGGGCCTTGAGGATCTCCTGGTGCTCCAGCGCGGCGCCGTAGTGGGCGTGGCCGAAGTTGGAGTGCTCGTTGAACACCATCCAGTCCAGGCCGTACTCGGCGGCGGCCCTGGCCTGCTGGGAGAACGTGTACTTGGCGTCGTGGCTGTACACGGAGTGGACGTGGTGGTCGCCGACGAGGTAGGCGAGGCGCGGGTCGTCACCGCCCAGGCCGCGGCCCGAAGCGGCGAACGCGGGCGTCACGGCCGGGCCGAGGGCGAACGCGGCGCCGAACAGACCCGCGCGGCGCAGGAGTCCGCGGCGGGAGACGCCCTGGGCGTCGAGATGTGCGGGGGAGACGGACGGGTCGGCCCACTCGGGCAGTTGCTGCTCGGTCATGGTGGTGTGAGTCCTCTTCCAGGGCGTCAGTGGTTCATGAAGGAGGAGACGGGCAGCGCCCGCGCGACGATGCGGACGTCACCGAGGCGGCCGTGCAGGATCTGGTCGATCCTCCCGCCGTACTCGTAGCCGCCGAGCAGCCACGGCAGTCCGACGGAGGTGATGCCCACGGCCTTCGCCTTCGGGTTGCGCACGACCGGGCAGCCCTCGACGTACAGCGTGGTGTGCTCGCCGTCGTTGACCACCGCGAGGTGCCACCAGGTCTCCAGGGGGGTCTCCTGGCCCCAGTTGGTGGCGATGCCCTCCTGGTTCAGCGGGCGCATCGCCCACTGCGGCTCCCGGTCGTTGGACAGCGACAGCGTGGCGAGCGGCTCGTCGGGGTCGTCGCCGCTCCTGCCCGCGGCGCCCCCGGTGCCCGTACGGCTGACCAGTCCCGACCATGCGTGGTGCGACGGATCCCAGTCCGACGGGAGGCGGTAGAACGCCTCGATGGTGTAACCGCCGTCGAAGGTCGCCGAGTTCAGGGGAGCGCCGTCCACCGTGCGCAGGTACGCCCCCCGCAGCGGCGACTTGAAGCCGCGGAACTCCAGGCTGCCGTGCCCGGGTTGGTCGGGGTGGTGGTCCGAGGACCAGCCCAGGGTGCCGCCGCCGACGGTGACGACGGTGAGGTCGTTGCCTCGTCCGGACAGGTCGCGCACGGTGCCGGAGACGGTCGTGCCGTCGTCGTGGCCGTCGAAGCGCCAGTAGGCTACCGTGCCGCGCACGAGGACCTTCGACGCCGGACGGGCGGGGCGGGCCGGGACCGGGGCGAAGCCGGAGAAGCGGTCGGCGAAGTCGATGCCGACCGAGAACCGGTCGGCGTCACCGCTGAGTTCGATCTCCTGCCGTTCCAGCTCGTTGAGCCCCTTCGCGGCCCGGCCGAGGATCCACGGGGAGACGGTCTCCACGTCGATGACGTTCCGGTCGAGGTCGAAGCGGTACAGGCGGATCATCGCCGCGCCGCCGAAATAACGATTCTGATAGTTCGTCAGGTGCAGGTGGACGTCATGTCCCGCCGCGTTCTTGCGCGTTGCCCGTCCGGCGGGCCAGTAGTGCCCGTTGAGCGTGAGGAAGATCTGGTCGTGGCCGTCGATCAGCCGGTCCCACAGCTGCTGCCCGTACGCCGACAGGGAGTCGTCCTCGACGACCAGTTCGTGCGTGGTGAGGACGACCGGCGTCGTCGGGTGGGCGGCCAGGACGTCCTTCGCCCAGGCGTACCCCTGGTCCGACAGCCGCCAGTCCAGCGCCAGCACCATCCACTCGCGGCCGGCCGCCCGGAACAGGTGGAAGGTGTTGTAGCCGTCGGGGGAGGCCCCGCCGAAGGTCGGCTTCCCCCGGAACCTGTCCGGGCCGAACGTGTCCAGGTACGGGGTCGCCCCGCGCTGGTCGGTCGTCGACGACCTCACGTCGTGGTTGCCGGCCAGGACGCTGTAGCCGACCCCGCGCCGGTCGAGCAGCTCGAACGCCTCACCGATCGCGGCGCATTCGGCCGCCGCGCCGTTCTGCGTGAGGTCGCCGAGGTGGGACAGGAACACGATGTTCTCGGCGTTCTCGCCCCCATGCTCCAGGAGGTACCGCAGGGACGCCTCGACGGGCGCCTTGTCGATGCTCGGACCGTCGAAGAGGTACTGGGTGTCGGGCATCACGGCGAGCGTGAAGCGGCGGCTGTCGGTGTCCGGACGCCAGACGGCCCGAGTCGCCTCCGCCGCCGCCTCGGCGGAGGCCGTGGGCAGTGCGACCGAGGCCGTGGCCGCGGCGCCGAGCAGCGCCGTGGCCCGCAGGAAGCTGCGTCGTCCGGCGCCGGCCTGCGCGGCCTCGCACGGTTCATGGGCATGCGAAGTACACACGTGTGCTCCGTAGGGGAAGCCGGGGAAAGTCCTTACGGGGATGGGGGGTTACAAGGTGCGCAGGCTCCAGCTCCAGCGATGGACGCCCGGCGCGACGAGGTAGGAGGGGAAGGTGTCGGGACCGCACGAGGCCGTACCGAGGCCCCGGTGCGCCGCGTCGAGATGCACCACGCAGCCCGCGCGCGGCACCAGTTCGTCGTGATGGGCGCAGGCCGTCAGGTCCTCGGCGCGGTAGCGCGTGACGGATACCTGCCGGGGCTCGTCCGGGGTGACCGTGAGACCCGTGGTGCCCGGCCCGGAGAGAGTGAAGCGTCGTACGCCGTGCCGGCCGCCGCTCTCCTGCGGACGCAGATAGGGGGTGAACAACTCGTCGACGGGGAGGGCGTGATGGCCCACCGGGGCACCCCCGCTGCGGTCCGGGTAGGACTCCCAGGGGCCCTGCCCGAACCACTGAACGCGGTCGAGCCCGGCGACCGTCTCGAAGACCGTCCCGACCCGGGCCACGTCGTCGAACTCCTCGGGCAGCTCGGCGAGTTCGTCGATCCGGACGCCGCCCTCGACCGGGGTGAACACCTGCTCGTGCCGGACGACGCCAGTGGTACCCGCGTACTGTGCGAGCACGGTCACCGAGTCGCCGTCGCGCCGCACCGACACCACCTTGCGCACCAGGGAGTCCAGCCCCCACGTCCGCCAGCGCAGCGCCATGCCGCCCAGCTCGTCGTTGTCGGTGGGCGCCCGCCACAGCGACAGCGTGGGCGCGGCGGTCAGCAGCGGATGGACCAACAGGCCTTCCTCGTCGACCTCGACACCGCCGCCGGAGACCGGCGGTTCCTCGGCCGACACGGCCGACACGGCCACCTCGGCCTCCCGCAGCAGCACCTGCGGCGCGCACACCTCCGTGCCGCGCGGCGCCCACGCCAGATCCTCGGCGATCGTCACGCGCAGGGTCAGCCACGCCTCGCCGCCGTCCTCGGGCAGGGCCAGCGGCAGCGGGACCATCGCCGTCTCGCCGGGGAGGAGCGAGGGGAGTTCGGCGGGAGCGGTCAGCGTACGGCCGTCCGCGAGCGCCAGCTCCCACGCGCCCGCGAGCCACTCCAGGCCACGGAAGTGCTGGTGGTTGGAGACGACCAGCCCTTCGTGCCGGAACAGCTCCAGCCGTACGGGCGCGGCGAGTTCGCGGTGCTCGTACATCACGGGCTTCGGGGTGCGGTCGGGGAAGACCACGCCGTCCGCGATGAACGCGCCGTCGTGGTCCTTCTCGCCGAAGTCACCGCCGTACGCCCAGCGGTAGCCGGGAGCGGCGACACCGTTGTCGTAGAGCCCGGCGCCGCCACGCCCGACCGGTCGTCCGTCGTTCACGGACTGAAGGATTCCGTGGTCCCAGAACTCCCAGATGAACCCGCCCTGAAGACCCGGGGTGGCCTCGATGGCAGCCCAGTGGTCGGCCAGCGTGCCGTTGCTGTTGCCCATGGCGTGCGAGTACTCGCACTGGATCAGCGGCTTGGTCTGCTCCCCGGACAGCGCGTGCGCCACACAGTCCTCCAGCGGCGCGTACATCGGGCAGGCGATGTCGGAGGCGAGGTCCGGGTCCGCCCAGCCGCGCTTGGCCGCCCCCTCGTACTGGAGCGGCCGCGTCGCGTCGTGCCGGCGCACCCAGCCGGCGGCCGCGTCGTGGTTGGCGCCGTAGTCCGACTCGTTGCCCAGCGACCAGATGATCACCGAGGGGTGGTTCTTGTCCCGCAGCACCATCCGCGACACCCGGTCCACGAAGGCGTTCAGATAGCGCGGGTCGTCGGCGATCTCGTGGGCGTGGTCGTGGGACTCGATGTCCGCCTCGTCGACCACGTAGAAGCCGAGTTCGTCGGCGAGGTCGTACAGCGTCGGGTCGCCCGGGTAGTGCGCGGTGCGGATCGCGTTGAAGCCGAAACGCTTCAGCAGGACCAGGTCCGCGCGCATGTCGTCGTACGACACCGTCCGCCCGGTCAGCGGATGGAAGTCGTGCCGGTTCACGCCCCGGATGTAGATCCGCTCGCCGTTGACCAGCAGGTCCCGGCCGACGATCTCGACGTCCCGGAAGCCGACGCGGTGGCGGGAGGTGTCGGCGACGCTGCCGTCGGCGCGGTGCAGCCGCACCGTCAGGCCGTACAGCTCGGGAGTCTCGGCGGTCCAGGCGCGCACCTCGGGCACGCGCGCCCGCAGCCGCGCCTCGCCGAGGAAGACGGAGACCCGCTCGTCCTCGGCGTTGGCCCGGTCGAACTCCGTGTCCTGCGTGAGCGCGAGCCCGTCCAGCTCCCCGCTGACGTACCACCCCTCGGGCAGCGCCCCGCCCGCGTCCCGCACCCGGCAGTCGACGACCAGCGCCCCGTCCCGGGAGGCGCGCACGGTGACGTCGGCCAGGTGCAGCGGGTCGGTCGCGTACAGCAGCACCGAACGGGTGATCCCGCCGTGCCACCAGTGGTCCTGGTCCTCGATGTGCGAGGCGTCCGACCACTTGACGACGGTCAGTCGCAGCGTGTGCCGGCCACCGGGGCGTACGGCGTCGGACAGGTCGAAGTCGGCGGCGAGATGGGAGTCCTTGGAGATGCCGACGGGCCGCCCGTCCACGTGCACCAGCAGGACGCTCTCGGCGGCGCCGACCTGGAGCACGATGCGGCGGGCGGTCCAGTCGGCGGGGATGTCGATCTCGCGCTCGTACACACCCGTCGGGTTGTCGTCGACCGGCGACAGTGGAGGGAACTCTGTATACGGCATACGGATGTTCAGATACTGCGGAAGGTCGACCGTCGACCGCAGTGGGTCGTCCGTATCCTGCATGGTCCATACGCCCGGCACGACCGTCGTCGACCACGCACCGCCGACCGGCGCGTCCGGAGCGGACAGCAGCTGGAAGCGCCAGTCGCCGTCCAGGGAGTGTGCTCCGGCGCGCCGGTCGACGGCGTTCATGGGCAGCCGCCCCCAGGAGGTGATCTCGGGGGCGGACCAGGGGCGCAGCGCCGGCAGGGGATCCGTCACTTGATCGCTCCCTTGGCGAGGTCTCCGATGATCTGGCGGGCGCCGACCGCGAACACGATGAGCAGGGGGATGAGCGCGAGCAGTGCGCCGGTCATGACCATTCCGTAGTCCGTCGTTCCGTGGGTTCCGTTGAGCTGGGACAGCGCGACCTGGAGGGTGACGTTGTCCGGGTTGGTGAGGGCGATGAGGGGCCAGGCGTAGTCGTTCCACTGGCCCATGAAGGTGAAGATGCCGAGGAAGGCGAGGCCGGGGCGGACCACGGGCAGGGCCACGTGCCAGTACTGGCGGAGGAAGTTCGCGCCGTCGATGCGGGAGGCGTCGAGGAGTTCGTCGTGGATGGCGCTCTTCATGTACTGGCGCATCCAGAAGATGCCGAAGGCGTTGGCGGCGGCCGGCACGATCAGCGAGGTCATCGAGCCGATCCAGCCGAGCTTGGCCATGATCACGAACTGTGGGATGGCCGACAGCTGTGCCGGCACCATGAAGATGATCATGAGTGAGGCGAACAGAAAGCGCTTGCCCGGGAACTGGAACTTGGCGAAGACGAACGCCGCCAGCGAGTCGAAGAACAGCACCAGGACCGTCACCGAACCCGCCACCAGCAGCGAGTTGGCCATCGAGCCGAAGAAATCGATGCCGTCGAGGAGATGGCGGAGGTTCTCCAGGAAGTGCGTGCCGGGCAGCAGCTTCGGCGGGTAGGAGAAGATCTCGCTCGACGTGTGCGTCGACATGATCACGGCCCAGTAGAACGGGAAGGCCGACAGCAGCACGCCGGCGACCAGCGTCGCGTGCAGGGCGATGGCCCGGCGCCGGGAACCCTTGATGGTTGCCATGGGGGTGGGGCCTCCTAGTCTTCGCCCCGGCGCTGCACCAGCCGCCAGTTGATGATCGAGAAGAGGACGACGACGAGGAAGATGCCCCATGCCACGGCGGCGCCGTAGCCGAAGTCGTTGTTGTCGAAGGTCTGCTGGAAGAAGTAGAGGACCATCGTCCGGCCGGCGTGGTCGGGACCGCCCGAGAACGTCGAGTCGTTGGAGGTGTTCTGCAGCAGGACCTGCGGCTCGGAGAAGCTCTGCAGACCGGTGACCGTGGAGATGACGAGCACGAACAGCAGCACCTGCCGCATCATCGGCAGCGTGATCCGGAAGAACGTCTGCACCGGACCGGCCCCGTCCATACGGGCGGCCTCATACAGTTCACCGGGGATTGTCTGCAGTCCGGCGAGAAAGATGATCGCGTTGTATCCCGTCCACTGCCAGGTCATCAGCGTGGCGATGGCGACCTTGATGCCCCAGGGCGTGTTCAGCCAGGCCACCTGGTCCAGTCCGACGGCCTGCAGCAGGGCATTCACCAGGCCGAAGTTGGTGGAGAACACCGAGCCGAAAATGATCGCGATCGCCACGACCGAGGTCACGTTCGGCAGGAAGTACGCGAACCGGTAGGCGTTCTTGAACCGGACCGCCGAGTTCAGCAGCACGGCCGTCACCATCGCCAGGAAGATCATGGGGAAGGTGGCCAGCGCCCAGATGACGATCGTATTGCCGATGGAGCTCCAGAAGTCGCTGTCGCCCAGCAGGTACTGGTACTGCGACAGCCCGGCCCACTCCATCGGGCCGAGACCGTCCCAGCGGTGGAACGACAGATAAAGAGAGAAGCCGACGGGGACCAGGCCGAAGCCGACGAACAGCAGATAGAACGGCGAGATCGCCGCGTACAGATGCCAGTGCTTGCGGAACCCTCCGCGGGGCGGGGGAGTCGGGGCGGTCTCTGCGGTGACCGTGGGCTTCTCCAGCGCGGTGGCCATCAGTGGCTCACCCCCAGATGGTCCGCGATCCGCCGGCACTTGCTCATGGCGTCCTTCCATGCCTGGTCGGGGTTCTTGCCGAGGACGCCGACGTTCTTGATCTCGTCCTTGATCGGCTGGCCGAGCGCCACGTCGTACGGGCTGTTGTAGGCGACGGCGATCTTCTGCGCGGCGGGCCCGAAGACATCCATCGTGACCTGCCCGCCGAAGAACTCGTCCGGCTCACGCAGCTGCTTCAGGCCGTACGAGGCGGGCGTGGACGGGAAGAGACCCGCGTCGACGTACCCCTGAGCCTGGTTGGCCGCGTCCAGCATCCAGGTGATGATCCGGAAGGCCTGCTCGGGCTCACGGCAGGCCTTGGTGATCGCCAGGAACGACCCGCCGTTGTTGGAGGGCCTGACCGGCATGTCGGCCACCCGCCAGCGCCCCTTGGTCTTCGGGACGCCGTTCTTGATGTCGTTGGTCGCCCAGGAGGCGCCGAGCTGGCTGGGCAGCTTGCCGTCCTGGAGGGCGGAGAGCTGGTCGGGGGTGCCGTTGACCAGGTCCGAGACGATCCCGCGCCGCTTGGCCTGAACGGCGAGCGCCCAGGCGGCGCGCACATGCTCCTGGTCGCCGATGAAGTGGCGGTCCTTGTCGACGTACCGCTCGCTGCCCTGCTGCACCGCGTTCTCGAACACGGAGTTGACGTCGGTGAGCAGATACGTGCCCGGGATCCGCCGCCCCAACTGCTCGCCCGCCGCGAAGAACTTCTCCCAGGTGTTCAGCTCCTTCGACACGTCGTCCGGCTCGTACGGCAGCCCGGCCCTGCGGAAGACGTCGTACTGGTAGATGTGCGCGACCGGGCCGCAGTCGATCGGGAAGCCGATCATCGAGCCGTCGTCGGCGATGCCCTGGTCCCACTTCCACGCCAGGTACCGGCTCCGGTACTTCTCCGCGCCGAGCGTGCGCAGGTCCACGAACTGGTCGGCGTTGGGCAGATAGGACGCCATGTCCTCGCCCTTGAGACCCGCGACGTCGGGGATGTGGGCGCGGCCGGCCATGGTGGTGATCAGCTTGGAACGGTAGTAGCCGCCGATCTTGATGGCCTTGAGGTCGACCGTGCCGCCGTAGCGGGCCCGGGCCTTCTCGACGACGGTGTCGCCCAGGCCGCCGTCCCAGTACCACAGGACCATGTTCCGGCCGGTCGAACCGGTCGGAACGGCACAGCCGGACGCCAGGCCGCCGAGCGCCGTCGCGGCCGTACCGGCCAGTCCGGCGCGCAGCAGGCCTCTACGTGAGAGCCGCAACTGCTCCCACCGCCTTTCGGATCTGTTCGCGTCTTCGCAGACGGGATGCATAAACAGGGGCAAGCTTCGGGCAGGGATTCGAGACCGGAGCCGGTCAGGCCGGCCGGGCGGGCGGGGTGACCGGGGCGTGGCGCACCGGCGGGCCGACGTCCGCCGGGATGCGGTCGGCGAGGAAGCCGTAGGCCCGCTTCAGCTCGGGGTCGGTCAGCGACCGCCACCACCGGTCGACTCCGTACCAGCCGGGCGCGGCGAGCGCCCCGCCGTGGTGGCGCACGGACAGTCCGGCGGCCAGTACGGCGAACCGCAGCCGTTCCTCCAGCGGCCAGCCGCCGAGCGAGGCGGCGACGAAGCCGGCGCCGAACACGTCACCGGCGCCCGTCGCGTCCACGACATCGATGTCAAGGGCCGGGACCCCCGCGTACTCCCCGGTCGTCTGGTCGACCGCGATCGCGCCCTCGCCGCCCTGGGTGACCACCGCGACCGGGACCAGTTCCGCGAGTGTGCCGAGGGCGGCGACCGCGCTGTCGGTGCGGGTGTAGGCCATCGCCTCGGTCTCGTTGGGGAGGAAGGCGTGGCACAGGGTGAGTTGCTCGAGCAACTCAGCGGACCACTGCTGGGTAGGGTCCCAGCCGACGTCGGCGTAGATCTGTGTGCCGTTCGCCGCGGCCTTGGCGAGCCAGGCCTGCGGCTCGGTCCCGATGTGCACGAGCGCGGTGCGCGCCTCGGGCGGGTCGCCCATCAGGACGTCCTGGGTGTACGGCGGCTCCTGGCCGTGGGTGACGAGCGCCCGGTCGTGGCCTTGCGCGAGGGCGACGGTGACAGGGGTGGGCCAGTCCTTCGCGATCCGGGAGAGCGAGAGGTCGACGCCCTCCTGGCCGGCGATGACCTCCTGGCAGTGGACGCCGTAGAAGTCGTCGCCGAAGACCGTGGCCAAGGAGGTGCGCAGACCGAAGCGGGAGGCGGCGACGGCGAGGTTGGCGATGCCGCCGGGTCCGCAGCCCATGCCGGTGGTCCAGATCTCCTCGCCCGGCGTCGGAGGCTTGCCCAGGCCCGTGAGGACTAGGTCGTAGAAGAGCAGCCCGGTCAGCAGTACGTCGGGCCGGTCGTCGTCCACGGGGGCGTCCTCTCGTCGGTGCAGGATGTCGCGGTCGGGGAGTTCGTCAAAACTCTTCAATTCGTGACCGGAATCGTGCGACGCCAGCCGCCTCTGGTCAATAGCCGAGCAGAACTGAGCATAGAAATGATCGAAGATGACGAGTAGTGTTCGCGGCGTGCTGGCAGAACGACGACATCAACTCATCCTGCGGGCCCTGCGCTCCGGTGGTCCCGCGGCAGTGACGGATCTCTCCGAACAACTCGGCGTGAGCCCCGCCACGATCCGGCGTGACCTGGTCAAACTCGAGGAGGAGGGCCTGCTCACCCGGGTCCACGGCGGGGCCGTCGTCGAGGAGGGCGACCAGCCCTTCGCCGAGGTCGCCGAGGTCCGCGTGCCCGAGAAGGACGCGATCGCCGCGCATGCGGCGGCCATGGTCGAGGACGGCCAGTCGGTCCTGCTCGACATCGGCACCACCGCCTACCGCCTCGCCCGCCAGTTGCACGGCCGCCGCCTCACGGTGATCACCAGCAACCTGGTGGTCTACGAGGAGCTCGCCGACGACGAGGGCATCGAGCTGGTGCTGCTCGGTGGCATGGTCCGCCGCGAGTACCGCTCCCTGGTCGGCTTCCTCACCGAGGACAACCTGCGCCAGCTCCACGCGGACTGGCTCTTCCTCGGCACCAGTGGAGTGCGCCCGGGCGGGCAGGTGATGGACACGACCGTCGTCGAGGTGCCGGTCAAGCGCGCCATGATCAAGGCCGGTGACAAGGTTGTCCTGCTGGCCGACGCGGCGAAGTTCCCGGGTACGGGGATGGCGAGGGTCTGCGGTCCCGAGGACCTGGATGTGCTGGTGACGAACGCGCCGGTCGACCCGGTGACCCGCACCTCCTTCGAGGAGGCGGGCGTCGAGGTGGTCGTGGCAGGAAAGGTGCAGGCGTGAAGCTGACGATTCTGGGCGGCGGAGGGTTCCGGGTGCCGCTCGTGTACGGGGCGCTCCTCGGCGACCGGGCGGAGGGGCGGGTCACCGAAGTCGTTCTGCACGATCTCGACGACAGCCGACTGTATGCAGTCGCCCGTGTACTGGCGGAACAATCCGCCGGCGTCCCCGACGCCCCCACCGTCACGGCCACCACCGACCTCGACGAGGCCCTGCGCGGCGCCGACTTCATCTTCTCCGCGATCCGGGTCGGCGGCCTCCAGGGCCGCGCCGACGACGAGCGGGTCGCCCTCGCCGAGGGCGTCCTCGGCCAGGAGACGGTCGGCGCCGGCGGGATCGCCTACGGTCTGCGGACGGTCCCGGTCGCCGTCGACATCGCCCGGCGCGTCGCCCGGCTCGCCCCCGACGCCTGGCTCATCAACTTCACCAACCCGGCGGGCCTGGTCACCGAGGCCATGTCCCGCCACCTCGGCGACCGCGTCATCGGCATTTGCGACTCGCCGGTCGGCCTCGGCCGCCGGATCGCCCGGGTGCTCGGCGCGAACCCGCAGGACGCGTGGATCGACTACGTCGGCCTCAACCACCTCGGCTGGGTCCGCGGCCTGCGTATCGCGGGCCGCGACGAGCTGCCGCGCCTGCTCGCCGACCCCGATCTGCTCGGTTCCTTCGAGGAGGGCAAGCTGTTCGGCGTCGACTGGCTGCGGTCCCTCGGCGCGATCCCGAACGAGTACCTGCACTACTACTACTTCAACCGCGAGGCCGTCCGCGCCTACCAGCAGGCCGAGAAGACCCGCGGCGCCTTCCTGCGCGAGCAGCAGGACCGCTTCTACGAGGAGATGCGCGACCCCGGCGCGGCGGCCCTGGAGGCCTGGGACCGCACCCGTGCCGAGCGCGAGGCCACCTACATGTCGGAGAACCGGGAGACGGCGGGCGCCGGCGAGCGCGACGCCGACGACCTCTCCGGCGGCTACGAGAAGGTGGCCCTCGCCCTGATGCGGGCCATCGCCCGTGACGAGCGCACCACGCTCATCCTCAACGTGCGCAACCAGGGCACCCTGTCGGTGCTCGACGCCGACGCCGTCATCGAGGTTCCCTGCCTCGTCGACGCCAACGGCGCCCACCCGGTGGCCGTCGACCCGCTGCCCGGCCACGCCACCGGCCTGGTGTGCGCGGTGAAGGCGGTCGAGCGGGAGGTGCTGGCGGCGGCCGAGTCCGGGTCGCGGGCGACGGCCGTGAAGGCGTTCGCGCTGCATCCGCTGGTCGACTCCGTGAACGTCGCCCGCCGGCTCGTCGAGGGGTACACCGAGGTCCATCCGGGGCTCGCGTACCTTAGGCGCTGACCTAGAGAGAAAGCGCTTTCCGAGCCCGACGGCTCTCCCCATCCGGTTCCCCCATCCCGGCTTCCCGACTTCCCGGTTTCCTGGAGACATCCCATGCACGACGAACGCCGCCGCATCGAGGAGCGCGTCGAGCGCGTCCACAACCAGCGCGTCAAGCCCGCGATCTACGCGGCCACTGTTCCCTTCGAGGTCGAGGCCTGGCAGGCGCCGGGGGAGCCCGTCCCGTTCGAGGAGGCCGCGGGCGCCGCCTACGAGCCGTTCGCGATGGGTACCCCGTGGGGCCCGCCGTGGGGGACGACCTGGTTCCGGATGAGCGGGCAGGTGCCCGCGGAGTGGGCGGGGCGGCGGGTCGAGGCCGTCATCGACCTCGGCTTCGTCGGCGACTGGCCCGGCAACCAGGCCGAGGCCCTGGTCCACCGCGTCGACGGGACACCGCTGAAGGCGGTCAACCCGCTCAACCAGTACGTCCCGG
The DNA here is from genome assembly GCF_048159505.1 of Streptomyces sp. T028. Classification (NCBI taxonomy): domain Bacteria; kingdom Bacillati; phylum Actinomycetota; class Actinomycetes; order Kitasatosporales; family Streptomycetaceae; genus Streptomyces; species Streptomyces sp. T028. Next base: position 122,060 of record NZ_JBLRVZ010000006.1, on the reverse strand, counting down.
TCGGCAACCCGGCGGCCGGCGGTGAGCGGATCGACTACCTGGTCGAGGCGGCCTCCAACCCCGACATCCTGGCGAACGACTTCGCCGAGCCGACACCACTCGGCGATGTACTGACGGCGGGCGACCGTCCACTGTATACATTCCGCCGCGCCGACCTCGCCGTCCTCGACGAGCAGGTCTGGCACCTCGACCTGGACCTCCAGGTGCTGCGCGAGCTGATGGTCCACCTCGGCGAGCACGAGCCCCGCCGCCACGAGATCATGCACGCCCTCGACCGCGCCATGGACGCGCTCGACCTGGACGACATCTCCGGCAGCGCCGCCGCCGTCCGCGAGGTCCTCGCACCCGTCCTGGCCCGCCCCGCGCACGCCAGCGCCCACACCATCTCCGGCGTCGGCCACGCGCACATCGACTCGGCCTGGCTGTGGCCGATCCGCGAGACCAAGCGCAAGACGTCCCGCACCTTCTCCAACGTCACGTCCCTGGCCGACGAGTACGAGGACTTCATCTTCGCCTGCTCGCAGGCCCAGCAGTACGAGTGGGTGCGCGACAACTACCCGCACGTGTGGGCCCGCATCCAGGAGTCGGTGAAGAAGGGCCAGTGGGCGCCGGTCGGCGGCATGTGGGTGGAGGCCGACGGCAATCTGCCCGGCGGCGAGGCCATCGCCCGCCAGCTCGTCCACGGCAAGCGGTTCTTCATCGAGCACTTCGGCGTCGAGACCAAGGGCGTCTGGCTGCCGGACTCCTTCGGCTACACCGCCGCCTACCCCCAGCTCGCCAAGCTCGCCGGCAACGACTGGTTCCTCACCCAGAAGATCTCCTGGAACCAGACCAACAAGTTCCCCCACCACACTTTCTGGTGGGAGGGCATCGACGGCACCCGGATCTTCACCCACTTCCCGCCGGTCGACACCTACAACGCCCGCTTCAGCGGCGAGGAGATGGACCGCGCGGTCCGCAACTACTCCGAGAAGGGCGCCGGTACGCGCTCGCTCGCCCCGTTCGGCTGGGGCGACGGCGGTGGCGGTCCCACTCGCGAGATCATGGAACGCGCCCGCCGCCTCGCCGACCTCGAGGGCTCGCCCAAGGTCGTCATCGAGCACCCCGACCAGTTCTTCGCCAAGGCCCGCGAGGAGTACCCGGACGCCCCCGTCTGGGTCGGCGAGCTCTACCTGGAACTGCACCGCGCCACCTACACCTCCCAGGCCCGCACCAAGCAGGGCAACCGGCGCAGCGAACACCGGCTGCGCGAGGCCGAGTTGTGGGCGACGACGGCCGCGCTGCACGCGCCGGGCTACACCTACCCGTACGAGAAGCTGGACCGGCTGTGGAAGACGGTGCTGCTGCACCAGTTCCACGACATCCTGCCGGGCTCGTCGATCGCCTGGGTGCACCGCGAGGCCGAGGCCGAGTACGCGCGCGTCGCCGGGGAGCTTGAGGCGCTGACGGCGGAGGCGGTCGCGGCGCTCGGCGCGGGCGGCACCCGCGTCTTCAACGCCGGCCCGTACGACCGCGCCGAGGTGATCCGCACCTCGGCGGGCGCGCCGGCGTACGTCGAGGTGCCCGGGAGCGGCAGCGCGCCGCTCGCCGCCGCCGACGGTGCCGCAACCGGTTCGCCGCAGCCGGTGACGGTCTCCGGCCGGGTCCTCGACAACGGGCTGGTGCGGGTGGAGGTGGCGGAAGACGGCACACTGTCTTCCGTATACGACATCCGGGCGGGCCGCGAGGTCCTCGCCGGCCGGGGCAATCTGCTCCGGCTGCACACCGACCTGCCCAACTACTGGGACGCCTGGGACATCGACAAGCACTACAAGAACCGGTTCACGGACCTGCTGGACCCCGACTCGGTCACCGTCGTCGAGGACGACCCGCTGCTCGGAGCGATCCGCGTCACCCGCTCCTTCGGCAAGGGCTCGACCCTCACCCAGACGATCACCGTCCGGGCCGGCAGCCCGCGCATCGACATCGAGACCGACATCGACTGGCACGAGGCCGAGAAGATCATCAAGGCGGCCTTCCCGGTCGACGTGCGGGCCGCGCACTCCTCCGCCGAGATCCAGTTCGGTCACGTCCAGCGGCCCACGCACACCAACACCAGCTGGGAGTCGGCCCGTTTCGAGGTCTCCGGCCACCGCTGGGTGCACATCGGCGAACCCGGCTACGGCGTCGCGGTCCTCAACGACTCGACGTACGGCCACGACGTCTCCCGCACGGTCCGCGAGGACGGCGGTACGACGACCACGGTCGCCCTCAGCCTGGTGCGCGCCCCGCGTATCCCGGACCCCGAGGCGGACCAGGGCCGGCACCGCTTCACGTACTCCCTGCTGCCGGGCGCCACGATCGGCGACGCGGTCGCCGAGGGCTACGCGCTCAACCTGCCGCTGCGCGTCGCGGAGTCGGCGGGCGCCGCGGAGCCGGTCGTGAGCGTGGCGGGTGACGGCGTGACCGTCGAGGCGGTCAAGCTCGCCGACGACCGCTCGGGCGATGTGGTGGTGCGCCTGTACGAGTCGCGCGGCGGCCGCGCCCGGGGCCTCGTGCGCACCGGGTTCCCGCTGGCCGGCTTCCAGGTCACCGACCTGCTGGAGCGGCCGCGGGAGGAGGACGCGGCGGCGGCCGTGGCCGCCGACGGCGCGGTCGAGGTGACCCTGCGTCCCTTCCAGGTCCTGACGCTCCGCCTGCGGCGCGGCGAGTAGGGCCGGCTCCCTTCCGGGCGGGCACGCCCGGACCTCTGCCGGGCGGGCACGGTACTGCACCACCGTGCCCGCCCTTCCCCGAAGTCCCCCTCTTCACTGAGGAGTTCAGCCGTGCCCATGCAACCCTGGTTCACCGACGCCAAGTTGGGGATCTTCGTCCACTGGGGCATCTACGCCGTCGACGGCGTGCAGGAGTCCTGGTCGTTCTACGACGACATCGTGCCGCACGAGCAGTACATGTCCCAGCTCGGCCGTTTCACCGGCGCCCGCTACGACCCGAAGGCCTGGGCCGACCTGTTCGCCCGCGCGGGCGCCCGGTACGCGGTGCTGACGAGCCGTCACCATGACGGTGTGGCGCTGTGGGACACGGCGTACGGCGATCTCAACCTCGGCCGCGACTACCTCACCGGCTACGCCGACGCCCTGCGCGAGAGAGGTCTCAAGGTCGGCCTGTACTACTCCCACTCCGACTGGAACCACCCCGACTACGCCAGCACCCGCAAGCCGGGCCGTCCGCCGGAGATGGAGGACAACCGCTACTCCGAGTGCTCGGCACAGGACGAGGACCTGGACGCCTGGGAGCGGTTCATCGCCTACCGGGACGGCCAGATCCGGGAGTTGGCCTCCCGCTACCGTCCCGACCTGATGTGGTTCGACGGGGAGTGGGACCGCAGCGAGGAGCAGTGGCGCATCCCCGAACTCGCGGCGCTCATCCGGTCGTACAGCCCGGACGTCGTCTTCAACGCCCGGATGCTCAGCGAGGGCGACTACGCGACCCCGGAGCAGGGCGCCCCCATCGTGCCGCCGGACGGCCCCTGGGAGCTGTGCCTGACGATCAACGACTCGTGGGGCTACCAGCACCACGACCACAACCACAAGTCCCTTGCCCAGCTGGTCCGTTACTTCACGGAGACCATCGGTGGGGGCGGCAATCTGCTGCTCGACGTCGGCCCGATGGAGGACGGCACCGTCCCGCAGCCGCAGGTCGAGCGGCTGGAAGGGCTGGGGGAGTGGATCCGCAGGCACGCCGACGCCGTGTACGGGACGGTCCGCGGACTCCCGGCCGGGCACCACTACGGTCCCAGTACCCTCTCCGCCGACGGCCGCACCCTCTACCTCACCCTGTTCGACGTCCCGCGCGCGGAGATCGGCGTACGGGGGCTGGCGACACCGGTCCGCAGGGTCACCGTGCTCGGCACCGGGACCGAACTCGGGCACCGGGTCGTGGGCGGCCTGCACGAGGCGGTCGGCGTGCTGTGGATCGACCCGCCGGCCGAGGCCGACCTCGACCCGTACGCCACGGTGCTGGCCGTGGAGCTGGACGGTGAGCTGGAGCTCTACCGGGGCTCGGGCCGCTTCTGAGGGCCCGGTGCGCCCTCACACCCAGCACACACCCAGGCAAGCCATATGAAGAATTAAGAAAGCGGTAAGAGGCCAGGTCAGGGGCGGAATGGTGCGTTCCGCGGCTACTGCGCTTCATCTGCGCGACACCTGGACGTCGTCTTGTACCCCTGGGATGCGGGCGCAAGGTGCAAGGAGAGAGGTGTCGACGTGAGGGATCCGCGCATATCGGCGATAGGCAAGGGGCTGAAGCGCCGCGGGAGACTCATGCGGGAGGCGGTGAGTCCGCCGCGGCGCACGCTGGACGCCGTCCCCTCCCCGCGCAGGGAGCCCGCGCCCGCCACGGCCTCGTACACCGCGCCGCCGAGCCCCCGTCTGGTGGAGTCCCCGGTCTTCGTGCTGTCCTCGGTGCGTTCCGGGTCCACCCTGCTGCGGGTGATCCTGAACAGCCACAGCCGGATCCGCGCCCCGCACGAGATGCATCTGCGCACCCTGCACGTGCAGCTCAGCCGTGACTTCACCGCCGAGGCCATGAAGGCGCTCGAACTCGACCGCACGGAACTGGAGCACATGCTCTGGGACCGGGTCCTGCACCGGGAGCTCACCCGCAGCGGCAAGGACCTCGTCGTCGACAAGACGCCCGCCAACACCCTCATCTGGGAGCGGCTGCACCGATGTTGGCCGGACGCCCGGCACATCCTGCTGCTGCGCCACCCCGGCGCGGTCGTCGCCTCCCTCACCGACCGCCGCAAGGACCCGGACCACGAGGCCATCCGTGCCGAGGTGCTCGGCTACGCCGAGAAGCTGGAGGAGGCCCGCCTGGGCCTCGCCGGCGCGCACGTGGTCAGGTACGAGGACCTCACCGCCGAACCGGAGCGCGTCACCCGTGACCTGTGCGCCTACCTCGGGGTGCCGTGGGAGCCCGCCATGCTGGAGTACGGCCGCGGTGACCACGGCGCGTTCCGGCCGCAGCTGGGCGACTGGTCCAGCACCATCAAGTCGGGCCGCATCCAGCCCGCCCGCGCCGCCGACCCGGCCCTCGCCCTGCCGCCGCGCCTGCACGAGATCGCCCGGGCCTGGGGTTACCCGACCGGGTGAGGACAGGGCGGGAGCGGGCGGCCGCTCCCCGTGACAGCGGCCGCCCGCCCCGATCCCCCGTGCCCCCGGGCATCCCCCATGACTCCCGGGGGCTGGTGCTTCCCCGTACTCCCCGTGCACCGACCCCGAACTGTGAACCCTGAAAGGCGGTGCCCCCGCGCCGGCCCACCGGGACCCTCACGTTCCCCCGTCGTCCCCGGTGGGCCTTCACGGTTACACCCTTTAGAACCCGCACCACGCGCGGTGATACACCCCGCGCGAAAAAAGTTCCCCGGATCCTCCAGGAGGGGGATCCGGGGAACGGGCCGGGCGGCAGGGGGCGTCGGCTCAGCCGGTGAAGCCCGCCGTGATGGACGTGAACTGCCACGTGCTCTGGCTGATGCCGGAGCAGTTGCTCACCACGCCCCCGCCCGGGCAGGGCCGGTCACGGTTGACGGACCAGTAGGCGAGGCGGGCGATGTGGTGCGCGTTGGCCCAGTCGCGGATCTGCGTCCAGATCGCCGGGGTGGTGTTCTCCTGCTGGTCGGACAGGCCGTTCATACCGGAGATGCCGATGTGGGCGTAGGCGGTGGCGTCGTCCCAGCCGAAGGTGGACTTGAGCTTGGCCTTCAGCCCCTCCGTGGCGTTCACCGTGTTGCCGTACATGTCCGAGCCGCCGCCGAAGTCGAACGGCATGATGGTGAAGACGTCGATGTCGGCGCCGATCGACTTCGCCTGCTCGATGAGCCGGTTGCCGTAGTACGTCGGCCCGGTGGTCGAGGTCCCGAAGGTGACGATGGTCTTCAGGCCGGGGTTGTTGGCCTTGACGGTCTTCAACGCGGTCAGGATCCGCGCCTGCACGGCCTCGTTCTCGAACTCGTCCGTGTTCTCGATGTCCATGTCGATCGTTTTGAGCGAGTAGGCGTCGATCACCTTCTGCAGGGCGGCCGCGAGCGCGCTCGCCGAGGAGCAGTTGGCGCCGAGCTTGCTGCCCTGCCAGCCGCCGAACGACGGCACGATGTCACCGCCCGCCGAACGGACCTGGTTGATGACACTCTGGTCGACCCCGCCCGTCAGCGGACGGGTGCTGTCCCACATCGGGTTGCAGCCGCCCCCGTCCAGCATGAACGCCATCGTGAACCACTTGATGCCGGTCGCGCTCATCACCGCGGACACGCTCGGCGGATCGCCCCAGCCCTCGTAGAGATAGGGCGCCGCCTGCTTGAAGGAGGTCCCGCCGCTGCCCGCGTCCGTCGTGACGGACACCGAGCCCGAGGACCCGGAGACGTTCCCGGCCGCGTCGCGCGCCTTCACACTGAAGGTGTAGGCGGTACTCGGCGACAGCCCGCTCACGGTGGCGGACGTGCCGGAGACACTGAGCACCTGCGAGGAGCCGCTGTAGACGTCGTACGCCGTGACGCCGACGTTGTCCGAGGAGGCGCCCCAGGACAGGGACACGCTGGAGGAAGTCTTGCCGGTGGGGGTCAGCCCGGTCGGCGCACTCGGCGCCTGGGTGTCCGAGCCGCCGCCCCCGCCGCCCGGCCCGTCCAGACCGATGTCGTCGGCGTAGTAGGTGCCCTGGGCGTACCAGCCGTGCACATAGACGGTCGCGCTGGTCTGCGAGGCGCCGGTGGTGAAGGACACCGACAGTTGGCTGTACGCCGACGGCGACGTCGTCCAGGTCGAGGCACCGCCGTCGACGCCGAGGTAGACGTAACTGCCCCGCACCCAGCCGCTCAGCGTGTACGTCGTGTTCGGCTGGACGGAGACGGTCTGGCTGCACCTGGCGATGTCACTCGAACTCACCGCGCCCGCGAGGGCCTTGGAGCCGCCGTGCACGGGCGAGGAGACGACCGAGCCGAGGCCGCCGGTGCAGGACCAGGGGGAGAGTGAGCCGGATTCGAGGCCGGGGTTCGTGAGGATGTTCGCCGCCTGGGCGGTGCCGGGAAGGGCGATGGCCCCGGCGAGCGCGAGTGCCGCGGAGCCCATCAGGGCGAGAACTCGACGCCAGGGGCGTCTGTCGGGTGTCGTGCGCACGCGATCTCCCTGAAGGTATGGGGGTGTTCGGGAGTGCAGAGGTGCAAAGGGGGGTGCGCAACAAAGTTGGTATGGACCAATCCGCCTGTCAAGATGAGCGGGCGGAATTGGTCCATACCGGTGAGGGAATCACCCTAGAGCGGCAGCACCTCCGCCGCGCCGGCGGGTGTCACCTCGACGGACTCGACCGGCGCGGGCATGGCCGGCAGCAGCGGCTCGCTCGTGTCCTCGATCCGCTGGTGGGGCAGCGACACCGAGCGGAGTGGCCGCGGCCCCGACACCACCGTGTAGTCCTGTCCGAGGAACGGGGGCACGACGTCACCCGGGTCCTCGCCGAGCGCCAACTGCACAGCGGCCCAGGGGGCGTTGACCCCGCACAGCGACAGCTGGTGCAGTCCGCCGGCCGGACGCGTGTTGACGTCCATCAGGACCGGCCGGTCGCCGAACATACGGAACTGGATGTTGGACAGGTAGTGCAGCCCGAAGCCCTCGGCGATGCGCCGGGCCGGCTCCAGCCACTGCTCGTGCAGGGTGAAGCCGCGGCGGCGGCCGTTCTTGCTGCGGCCGATGGCCATCCGCAGGCGGTTGTCGGGGCCGGTGAGGCAGTCCACCGACACCTCCGGCTGCTCCAGGCGGGGCATCACCAGCCAGTCCACGGTCTCGTCGGCCTGCCGCAGCGCCTCGACGACCATGTCGAGCTGGACGTACGGGGTCGGGAAGCCGCTGAGGTGCATGAGCGAGAAGGGGGCGCGCGTGATCACACGGAAGCCCACCCCGCCCGCGCCGGACGCCGGCTTGAAGCACGCCCGGTGGCCCGCCTCCTCCAACTCCTCCACGGCGGCGACGAGTTCGTCGGCGGTACGCGCCCGGTACCACGGCGGCACGGGCACCCCGATCGCCTGCACGGCCTCGTACGCGACGACCTTGTCCTCGAACACGGCGACGGCCTCGGGCGTGGGCGCCAACAGGGCCGTGCCGATCGCCTCGAAGTCGGCGCGGTGCGCCACGATCGCCGCCTGCTCCAGCCGGGGCACGAAGACATCGATGCCACGGCGCTGGCACTGGTCCAGCGCGTACTCCACGTAGGCGGCGGGGGACAGGCCCTCCGGCTCCAGGTCGGCGGTGTCGGCGGCGGCCAGCACGGGCGAGTCCGCGTCGCCGTGCGTCGCATGGATCTCGACCGCGCGATCGCTCGGATTTCTCCGCAGCTGATCCATGAAGAACACGTTCTCCGCGTACGTGCGGTTGAGCCAGACGCGTACGCGAGAGACCATGCGAGGCCGCCTTTCAGGGGTCGCGGGCACGGCAGAGCAAGCCCGTGCCCGGGCAGGGGGAATGGAGGGTCACCAAACCGCCCTGCTGAAGGGGCGTCCATGGCGGTGGTGTTGGGGCGATCATACGGCTTCCCAGCCGTGCCGCGTGCAACGCGCGTGTTACGGATTTTCTGATCTTGTTCACCGATGCCGTCCCGTCCGGTAAGGAAGTGACCGCTCGGTAGCCGTGGCGTGCACTCGCGTGACACGAAGGGGGTGGCCTTGTTCCACGCCCGCGAATGTGCTGTCGTGGTGACCTTCGTGGGGTGGGTGGACGGAAGGACGCGAGGTGACGTCGAGCGCCGGTGGCGCCGGGCGGTTGCTGGCCATCAGCGATCTGCACATCGGCTATCCCGAGAACCGTGCCCTGGTCGAGCGGATGGCGCCGGAGACGGACGACGACTGGCTGCTGGTGGCCGGGGACGTCTCGGAGAACGTGGCCGACATCGGCTGGGCGCTGAAGACCCTCGCCGGCCGCTTCCGCAAGGTGGTCTGGGTACCCGGCAACCACGAGCTGTGGACCCACCCCTCCGACCCCGTCACCCTGCGCGGCGTCGCCCGTTACGAGCATCTGGTCGAACTCTGCCGTGACGTGGGCGTGCTCACGCCCGAGGACCCCTACCCGGTGTGGGAGGGGCCGGGAGGCCCGGTGGTCGTGGCGCCGCTGTTCCTCTTGTACGACTACTCGTTCCTGCCGGCCGGCTGTACGACCAAGGCGGAGGGGCTCGCGTACGCCGAGGAGACGGGCATCGTGTGTAACGACGAGTACCTGCTGCACCCCGACCCCTACCCGACCCGCGAGGCCTGGTGCCGGGCGCGGGTCGCCGAGACCGAACGCAGACTCGCCGAACTCCCGGACGATCTCCCGGTCGTCCCCGTCAACCACTATCCGCTGCACCGTCACCCGATGGACGTGCTGTGGCATCCCGAGTTCGCCATGTGGTGCGGTACGGAGCTGACCGCCGACTGGCACCGCCGTTTCCGGGTCGCGACCATGGTCTTCGGACATCTGCACATCCCGCGCACCACCTGGCACGAGGGCGTCCGCTTCGAAGAGGTGTCGGTGGGCTACCCGCGCGAGTGGCGACAGCGCGCGCAGGCGCCGGGCCGGCTGCGCCGCATCCTGCCCGCGCCTTCCGAGGACACGATCCTGACCCGGCGGGAGTCGCGGGCGGAGGGCGAGGACCGGTGATCGAGGAACTGCTGCCCGAATCCGTGGTGGCCGTCGAGGCCTTCGGGGAAGAGGGCGTCCGGGAGTTCGGGGACGCGCCGCTGTACCCCGAGGAGGAGGCGCTGGTGGCGCGTGCGGTCGCCAAGCGGCGCCGTGAGTTCACCGTCGTACGCTCCTGCGCCCGGCGCGCGATGGAGAAGCTCGGCGTGCCGGCGCAGCCGGTGCTGCCCGGGGAGCGCGGCGCGCCGCAGTGGCCGGACGGCCTGACGGGCAGCATGACCCACTGCGAGGGCTACTGTGCCGCCGCCCTGGTCCGCGCCGCCGATCTGGCCTCCCTCGGCATGGACGCCGAGCCCCACGAACCGCTCCCGCAGGGTGTCCTGGAGGCGGTCGCCCTGCCCGGCGAGCAGGAGCGGCTCGAACGGCTGAGCGCGCTGCGGCCAGAGGTGCACTGGGACCGGCTGCTGTTCAGCGCCAAGGAATCCGTCTACAAGGCGTGGTTCCCCCTCACCCGTAAGTGGCTGGACTTCAGCGAGGCCGACATCGACGTCTCGGCCGGGCCGGACGGGGAGGGGCGCGGCACCTTCCGCGCCCGGCTCCTCGTGCCCGGACCGGTGGTCGGCGGCCACCGCCTCGGACACTTCGACGGGGCCTGGACCGTCCGCCGGGGCCTGGTGGCCACGGCGGTCACCGTCCACCACCGCTGAGGCGGGTCACGGCGCCCCGGTCTCGGCGGCCCCGGTCACGGCCCCGGGCACCAGCCCTGCAGCAGTCCGAAGAACTCCTCCTCGTTGCCCGCGAGTCCCGCCTCCGCCAGTGCCCGGTCCGCCTCCGCCAGCACGGCGGGCGGGACCACCGGTGGCAGCCGGCCCGGCACCGGACGGGAGGCGCCACCGCGCCCGTCGCCCGGACGGTCGCCGAAGTCCTCGCCGAAGGCGGCCCGTACGGTGTGCAGCAGCCGCAGATAGGCCTGGACGGCGGTGCGCTCGCGGTCGGTCAGTAGGGCAGTGGGCATCGGTCGGCTCTCCCCGTGTCGGCGTCGTCTCCACGCGCCGGGTGCGGCGCGTACGCCGCTCTGCGACGGCGCACCCCCCAGCTTGCCGCCCACCACTGACAATCCGGTCGCTCCGCCCGCCGGTTCGCCCGCTTAGCGGAGGCGAAACCTCCCCGAAATCCCCTGGGGGAAACGCTCCCTACGCTGGAATGCAGCGCTTTCGGCCACGGCCGACCGCGCAGGACTCAAGGACACGTCAGGGAGGAGGACGGGTGTTCGACGTCCCCGTACTGCGCCCTGCGCGCGCCGCGCGACTGCGCCCGGTGGGTCCGGAGCCGGCCCTCCAGTACCGGGTCGTGCACGGCTACCGGCGTGCCTTCCGCATGGCCGGGCAGGGCCCCGCCCTGGTGCTCATCCACGGCATCGGGGACTCCTCGGCCACCTGGGCCGAGCTGATCCCCGGCCTCGCCCGCACCCACACCGTCGTCGCCCCCGACCTCCTCGGCCACGGCGCCTCCGACAAGCCCCGCGCCGACTACTCGGTCGCCGCCTACGCCAACGGGCTGCGCGACCTGCTGACCACGCTCGGCATCGAGTCGGCGACCCTCGTGGGGCACTCGCTGGGCGGGGGAGTGGCGATGCAGTTCGCCTACCAGTTCCCCGAGCGCACCGAACGTCTCGTCCTCGTCAGCGCCGGCGGAGTCGGCCGCGAGGTCACCCCGGCCCTGCGTCTCGTCTCCCTGCCCGGCGCCCATCTCGCGTTGTCCGCCCTCCGGTTGCCCGGAATGCGTCTCCAAGTCGGCATGGCCATACGGTTGATGAAGCTGCTCGACACCGATCTCGGCCAGGACGCACCCGACTTGCTGCACCTTGTGGACGCCCTGCCCGACGACACCGCCCGCAACGCGTTCATCCGCACCCTGCGCGCGGTCGTCGACTGGCGCGGGCAGGTGGTGACCATGCTCGACCGCTGCTATCTGACCGCCGGGATGCCCACCCTGCTGCTGTGGGGCGACCGGGACAGCGTGGTGCCGGTCCGGCACGCCCACGGCGCGCACGAGGCGATGCCGGGCAGCCGGCTGGAGATCTTCGAGGGCGCCGGCCACTTCCCGTTCCACACCGACCCGGCCCGGTTCCTCGCCCTGGTCGAGGAGTTCACCCGCACCACGGCCCCGGCCGACTGGAGCCGCGACCACTGGCGCCGCCTCCTGTGCGAGGGCGGGCCGGAGGGCCGGCCGGGCCTGTCCGAGGAGGCCGTACGGGACCTGCGGGAGGCGAGCCGCCGCAGCGCGACCTGATCGCCGTACCGAGAGGTCAGTTCTTCACCGCGAGGTCAGTTCTTCGGTCCCAGATAGCCAAGCGAGGTCTCGATGCGGCCCGCCAGGTCGTCGCGGCCACGGCCGCGCGGGGACGAACCGGCCAGCCAGGTGCGGCACTTGCTGGCGAGCAGCAGGCCGAAGCTCTCGGCGTCCTTCTCGTCGGACTGGTCGAAGCGGGTGCGCGCGGCGACCCTGCGGACCGTCGCCTGGAGGTCGGCCCCGTCGGTGAGTAAACGGGCCGCCACCGAGGCGCCCTCCACGTGATGGCCGCAGTGGCCCGCGTTCATGTGCCACAGCTCGTGCCCGAGGATCACCAACTGGTGGTCGGGCGCGGTGCGTTCCTCGATGACGACGAGGTCCTGGTCGGCCATGTCGAGCCACAGTCCGCTCGCCGTGTCGGTGGGGAAGGCCGCGGTGCGGAAGTGGACGGGCCGGCCCCGGCGTCTGCTCATCCCGTCGCACAGCGCGCTGTACAGGTCGGCCGGCGCGGCGGGCGTCGGCAGGGTCAGTTCGGAGACGAGTCCGCCGCACAGGCGGCGCATTTCCCTGGCGATGCCCACTGTTCTCCCCCGGATCACGACTCGGGCCGCCTCACGCTCTCCAGGAGCATGTCCAGCCACTCCGCGACCTTGTCCCGGTGCTGGTCGGTGGGCAGCTGTGCCGCCCGCCAGGCGATCCCGCGCACGCCGTGGTCCTGCAGCAGCCGCTCCAGCGCGTCATCGGCGTCCGCGGCCGCCTCCCGCGCGGCGAGCTTCTGCAGCAGCTCCTGCTCGGTGTGCTGCAGGGCGCCCGCGAGGGCCTCGGGGTCCTCCGCCGTCAGAAAACCGGCGTGCACCCGGAAGAACCGCTGGATCGCGTCGCAGTGCTCCATCGTGGGTCGCCGGTCGCCGTTGATGAGGGCGCCCGCCTGCTGCCGCGACATGCCGGCGCCGTCGGCGATCTCCTGCTGGGTGTGCCTGCGCCCGTTCGGCTTGAGACGGGTGCGGCGCAGCAGGTCCAGGCGCTGAAGAAAGCGGGCCTGGACGTCCGGCTCGCCCGCCGGGCGGCCGCCCAGCAGGGCCTTGACCACGGGCTCGGGGACACCGGAGGCGACGGACAGCCGTCCGGTGTCGAAGACCTCCGCGTGCGGCACGGCGAGCCGGTCGGCGAGTGCGGCGACACGGGCGACGACGGCCGACAGCAGCATCGTCCCCGTGGCGCCCGGAACCTCGAAGCCATCCGACACCGACAGGTCTCCTACGTCTCTCACGTCCCTCTCACCGGCACAGGCCCGCCGCACGAGGCGATCGCCGTGAACTGCGTGGAGACTAGCCGGTCTTTCGAACTCACATCCAGGTCTCGCCACAACTGTGGCCAATTTCAGCCGTCAATGAGTAGGGAATGCCACGATAGTTGACACCTCGCGTACCCGGGCAGCAGGATCGGGGCGCCGCGTGAAGGCGGCACCGGCAAGAGGGGTGACCTCCCGATGGCGTTTCAGGCAGGAGGGCAGCGGTCCGCACCGCGGCCCGTCCCCGAGAGTCCCGAGGCCCAGGCGTATCTGCAGGACTACGCCGTCTACCTGGAGGCAGTCCCCTTCCCGTCCGTCGTCCTCGACCACCGGTGGGACGTGGTCCTGGCCAACGCCGCTTTCGAGACACTTTTCCGTGAGGTCGGCCCGCACACGACGGCCCAGCCGGGCGACAACTTCCTCCGGTTCGTCCTCTTCCACCCGGACGCGGCCTCGGTCCTCGGCGACCACGAGGCCGGCTGGTGCCTGCCGATGCTGGCCTGCTTCGCCGCGGCCGTGGAGCGGCACGGCCACGACGCGGGTCTGCAGGCGATCCGGCGGGAGATCGCCCAGGACCCGATCATGGAGGCCGCCTACCGGCAGGGGCTGCCGCACTGGATCCGCGCGGTCGGCGAGGTCGCCCTCGAACACGACGGCGCGGTCCGCCTGCTGCGGCACCCCGACCCGCGCCGGGGCGAGACCAGGTGCCGTATCGTCGGCGAGACACCGCGGACCCTGCGGGACATGGGGTACACGCGGCTGACCATGGTGCTCCAGGAGCCCCGCCCGGCACCCGCGCCCCGCAGAGCCCGCCGTACCATCGCCCGGCGCACCGCGAGCCACCTCAGCGTGGTCCCCGCCCCCCGGGCCTGACCGGGCACCGTCGGCGTTCAGGTCGCCGACGGCGCCTGGTCGGCGGCCCGCCCGCCTCACCTATGTCCATGGCCGCCCCCGGGCTTCCTTGCCGACCGCGTCCTGAGGTGTCCCGCGTTTCGCCGCCTGGATCTGCTCGTACACATGGGTGCGCAGTTCGGCGAAACGCGGGGCGACGCGGGTGTGCAACTGGTCGCGTTCCGCGGGGAGATCGACCTTGAGCTGCTCCTGGACGACGGTGGGGGAGGCGGACAGGACTATCACCCGCTCGCCCAGGTAGACCGCCTCGTCGATGTCGTGGGTGACGAACAGGATGGTGATGCCCCGCTCCCGCCACAGACCCCTGACGAGGTCCTCCAGGTCGGCGCGGGTCTGGGCGTCCACGGCGGCGAACGGCTCGTCCATCAGCAGGACCTGGGGCTCGTAGGCGAGCGCCCGCGCGATCGCGACCCGCTGCTGCATACCACCGGACAGCTGCCACGGGTACGCCCCCGCGGCGTCCGCGAGGCCGACCGAGGCCAGCGCGTCGATCACCAGCTCCCGCCGCCGCGGCTTGGGCAACCCCTTCTGTTTCAGGGGGAGTTCGACGTTCGCTCCCACCCGCATCCACGGGAAGAGACTGCGCCCGTACTCCTGGAACACGAACGCCATCCCCGGCGGCGGACCGGTCACCTTCCGTCCCTCCAGCAGGACTTCGCCGGAGGTCGGGGCGAGCAGTCCGCCCATGCACTTCAGCAGGGTCGTCTTGCCGCAGCCCGACGGGCCCACGAGACAGACGAGTTCACCCGCCCCGACCGTGAAGGTCAGGTCGCGCACCGCCTCGACCCGGCGCCCGGCCCCCTCGTAGACCTTGCGCAGGCCGGATACGACAAGCGTTCCGTGCATGGACCGCCCTTTCGTGAGGGGCACGTGGGTCACGGGGACCTCCGGGTGGACGCGCGCAGACCGTGGTACCAGCCGAGCACCCGCCGCTCGACGATCCGGAAGATGACCGACAGGACGAAGCCGAGCAGGCCGAGCAGCAGGATGCCGGTCCACATGTCGGGGATGGCGAAGCCCCGTTGGAACTGCACGATGGTGAAGCCGAGCCCGTTGCTCGCGGCGAACATCTCGCTGATCACCATCAGGATGATCCCGATGGACAGCGCCTGCCGCAGGCCCGCGAAGATCTGCGGACTCGCCGAGCGCAGGACCACCGAGCGAAGGCGCGCGACACCCGTGATGCCGTACGACCGGGCCGTCTCCGCCATCACCGGGTCCACCGCCCGTACGCCCTCGACGGTGTTGAGCAGGACGGGCCACACACAGCCGCTCGCGATGACGACCACCTTCATCGTGTCGCCGATCCCCGCGAACAGCATGATCACCGGGACCAGCACCGGCGGCGGCACGGCCCGCAGGAACTCCAGTACCGGTTCGCACACCGCCCGCACCCGCCGGTACGAGCCGATGACCGTGCCCAGCGCGACCCCGACGACGCCCGCCGTCGCGTAGCCGCCGGCCAGCCGCAGCACGCTCGGCCGGACGTCCGTGCGCAGCCGCTCGCCGGTCCACACGTCCGGGAAGGCCTCCAGGATCGTGCGCAGCGGCGGCCAGTACACGTTCGTGCTGCCGGACGACGCCAGCCACCACACCGTGACCAGCACGGCCGGCAGCGCGAGGGCGAACAGCAGCCGCAGCAGCACACGTCTCACACCGCCACCTCCCCGCGCACCGACTGGTGCCAGGCCAGCGCCCGCCGCTCCACCGTGCGGGCACCCACGTTGATCAGCAGCCCGAGAACACCGGTGACGACGATCAGCGCGTACATCTCGGGCACCGCCTGCGAGGTCTGCGCGACCGCGATCCGGGCGCCCAACCCCGGTGCGCCGATGACGAGTTCGGCGGTGACGGCGAGGATCAGCGCGACGGCCGCGGCGAGGCGGACGCCGGTCATGACGTACGGCAGCGCGGTGGGCCACAGCACATGCCGGACCCGCGCCCAGGCGCCGAGGCCGTACGACCGCGCTGTCTCCTCGGCGACCGGGTCCACGTCCTGGATGCCGTACAGGACCTGGATGAGGACCTGCCAGAACGCGGCGTAGACGACGAGCAGGAGGACCGAGCGCAGTTCGGTGCCGTACAGCAGGACGGCCAGCGGGATCAGGGCGACGGACGGGATCGGCCGCAGGAACTCGATCGTGGAGGCCGTCGCCTCCCGCAGATACGGCACGACCGAGATCAGCACGCCGGCCGCGATGCCCGCGCCGACCGCGATCGCGAGGCCCAGCGCCCAGCCGGTGAGGGTGTCGCCGAGCGCGGTCCAGAAGGCGGAGTCGGCGAGTTCGCCGCCGAGGGCGCCGGCGATCCGGCTGGTGGGCGGGAAGTAGGCCTCCTTGACCAGGCCGAGCCGCGGCACCGCCTCGCCCAGGGCGAGGAAGGCCGCGAGCCCGGCCGCACCGAGTGCGAGGTTCAGGCCCCTCACGGCAGCAGCTTGTCCAGGTCCGGGGCCGTCTTGAACAGCTTGTCCTGCTCGCCCAGCTTCTCCAGCGCCTCGATGGAGGCACGGTCGGCCTCGGCGGGCCACTTCGGCAGCGTGACCTGCGCCAGCACCGACGCCGGGATCTTGGTGTACGCGGTGACGATCTCCCGCACCTCGTCGGGGTGCGCGTCGGCGTAAGCGAGGGACTCCGCCGTGGCCTCCTGGAACTTCTTCACCACCTCGGGGTTCTTCTGCTCGTACTGCGAGGAGGTGAAGTACATGGCGACGGTGAGGTTCGGCGCCACGTCCACCAGCGGGGAGGCGATCTCCACCCCGCCCTGGCTCTTGACGGTCGCGAGCGCCGGCTCGACCACCATGGCCGCGTCGATCTGCCCGCCGTCCAGGGCCGCCGGCATCTGGTCGAAGGCGAGCTCGACGAAGTTCACCTGGTCCGGGTCGCCACCCGCCTTGCGCACCGACTCGCGCACCGCGGTCTCGTTGATGTTCTTCAGGGTGTTGATGGCGACCTTCTTGCCCTGAAGGTCCTTGGCGGACTTGATCGGGCTGCCCTTCTTCACGGTGATCGCCCCGAAGTCCTTGCCCTGGACCCCTGTTGAGGCGATGCCGTTCGAAACGGCCTTCACGGGAACGTTGTTGGACTGGGCGACCATCAGGGACGTCATGTTGCTGAAGCCGAACTGGAACTGGCCGCTGACGACCCCGGGCACGATCGCCGCGCCGCCCTGCGCGGTGGTGATCGACAGCTTCAGCCCGTGCTTCTCGTAGAAACCCTTCTTCACACCGAGGTAGACGGGTGCCACGTCCACGATCGGGATGAGGCCCAGTTTGACGGTCGTGACCCCGCCGGACGACGAACTCCCGCCGGACGCCCCGGAGTCGGACGAGCCGCAGGCCGCCGTGGCGAGCAGGAAGGTACCGGCCGCGAGACCGGCGAACAGACGACGCATGGCTCCCCCTGTGCAGAGACAACGGTGTTCCGACAGGCTGTGCGTGCACCGCACAGTAGTGCTCAACTGGCGTGCAGGGAACGTAGATCGTGCTGTCCGGCGGGGTCAATGCTTTTGGCTGACGAAATTGTTGACAGTTTTGGGTGGCCCCCGGGAAGGGTTCTCAGAGATCCAGGACGAGCTTCTTCCCCCTGCACCGCGACACGCAGATCATCATCGTCTCGCCGGCCTCCCGCTCCTCCGCCGTGAGGACGGAGTCCCGGTGGTCCGGGGTGCCGTCGAGCACGTCCGTCTCACAGGTGCCGCAGGTGCCCTCGGCGCAGGAGTACAGCACCTCGACTCCGGCGGCGCGCACGGTGTCCAGGACGGAGACGCCGGGTGCGACGGTCAGCGTACGGCCGCTCTGCGCCAGCTCCACCGCGAACTCGCCGTCCTCGCCCGCCTGTTGCTCCTTGGGCTGGAACCGCTCAAGGTGCAGCGCCCCGGCCGGGCAGCGCTCCTCCACCGCGTCCAGCAGCGCCCCGGGACCGCAGCAGTAGACCAACGTCCCCTCGGGCAGTTCGTCCAGCACCGAGCCGAGGTCGAGCAGCCCGGTCTCGTCCTGCGGGGCCACGGTCACCCGGTCGCCGTAGCGCGCCAACTCCCCGGTGAACGCCATCGACGCACGGCTGCGCCCGCCGTACAGCAGGGTCCACTCGGCGCCCGCCGCCTCGGCCGCCGCCAGCATCGGCAGGACCGGCGTGATGCCGATGCCGCCCGCGACGAAGCGGTACCGGGGGGCCGGGCGCAGGGCGAAGTGGTTGCGCGGGCCGCGCACCCGCACCTTGTCGCCCTGCCCCACCTGCTCGTGCACATGGGCGGAACCGCCCCGCCCGGCCGGCTCCCGCAGCACCGCGACCCGCCAGGACGTGAGGTCCGCCGGATCGCCGCACAGCGAGTACTGGCGCTCCAGCCCCGGACCGAGGACGAGATCGACGTGGGCGCCCGGTTCCCAGGCGGGGAGCCGCTCGCCGAGCGGGTGGCGCAGGGTGAGGGCGAGCACGCCGTCGGCGGCCGACTCGCGGCGTTCGACGACGAGTTCGGCTTCGTAGGCGGCGGTCATGAGGCGCTTCCTCTTGGTTCGTGTCCTTTTGGCTCGTGTCCTTCGGGGTGGCCGAGCATCCACTCCCACATCTGGACTGGGTCCTGGGCGGAGTGCTCGGCGCCGCAGTGACAGGTGCCGTGCAGCACGTCGGTGCCCGGCAGCCAGTCGATGCGGTAGATCTCACCGGTGGGGCTGTTGCTCACAGGACCTGCTCCACCGGCTTGTCGCCCTCCTCGACCAGCCGGGCGAGGATACGGCGGGCGGCCAGGCCGCCCGTGTCGATGTTGATGCTCAGCTCCTGGTAGCCGGCCCGCTCCGAACCCAGCGTCCGCTGCAGGAGGTTGAGCGCGTCCACGTCCTGCATGACCACGGTGTGGTTGTTGCCGCGCAGGAACTCGGTGACCTCGTCGTCGTCCGTCGCCCAGTCCCGCGAGACCATCCAGAAGTCGTACACCTTGCCGTCGGCGGACGGGGTGATGGCGTACGTGATCTCGGTGTGGAAGCCGTTCGGGTCGCTGCCGTCGGCCTCCGGCAGCACGCCCACCGGCGCGATCCGGCTGTGCAGCAGGTACAGGCAGGGGGCGTGGTACTCGATGTCCTGCCAGCGGGTGATCCGGCCCTCGATGCCGGTCGAACGGGCGTAGAACGGCGGGCACTCGGCGTCGGCCATGTGCCGGCTGACCCGGACGATGCCCGCGCCCTCGTCGACCTCGGTGGTGATCGGCGTCTCCGCGACCTCGGGGGTGCCGATGTAGCCGCCGTGCAGATACGTCTCGTGCGAGAGGTCGAGGAGGTTGTCGACGAGCAGGCCGTAGTCGGCGTCGATGGGCTCCATGCCGCGGACGGTGACCCAGCCGGGGGTGTCGAGGTGGCGGGCGCGCGGGATCGTCAGCGGGTCGGCGAGCGCCGGGTCGCCGATCCACACCCACACCAGGGAGTCCTGCTCGACGACCGGGTAGGCGGCCACGCGGGCGGTGCGCGGGATGCGCTTCTGACCCGGCACGTACACACAGGTGCCGCTCGTGTCGTACGTGAAGCCGTGGTAGCCGCACACCACACGGTCGCCGTCGAGCCGGCTCGGCTTCTCGTGCAGCGGGAACCGGCGGTGCACACAGCGGTCGGCCAGCGCGACCGGGGTCCCCTCCTCCTCCGTCCGGTAGAAGACGAGCGGTTCACCGAGAATCGTCCGGCCGAGCAGTTCCTCGCGCCCGACCTCGTGGCTGTAGGCGGCGACGTACCACTGGTTTCTGGCGAAGGCGGTGGTGTGAGGCATGGCGTTCCCGTCCCTGAGAGCGGGGCGTCCGCGCCCCGCGTGCCGTGGTTGGACCCAGATTCGTGACGGGTGCGACCGCCGCGCAAGGCTGCTTCTGCCAGGCGGAAGGGCTTCCAGGAAGTGGCTGGTCAGAGCATTGGCGGCCGACGGCGCCGTCCGTTCCTACAGAGATTTGAGTACACGGTCCTGTGGCTTCGGTAACCGCAATGCCAGTAGCTGCACGACGACACGGCAGGCCCTCCCCGGCGAGTCTGAGCGGGCGAAATCGAGAACTGATCGGGAGTGCCCTGAAATGGCAGCTTTTCTCTATCGACTGGGCCGTGCGGCCTTCCGGCGGCGAAGTCGTGTCGCCCTGATGTGGGTGGCCGTCCTGGCCGCCGTGGGTCTGGGGGGCATGCAGGCGTCGGGAGCTACCAGCGATGACTCCTCGATGCCGGGGATCGAGTCCCAGAAGGCCTACGACCTGATGCAGGAGCGCTTCCCCGAGATGAGCGCCGCCGACGGCGCCGGAGCCACGGTCGTCTTCGTCGCCCCGGACGGGCAGAAGGTGACCGCGAGCGAGAACAAGAAGGCCATCGAGGCGACGGTGGACGCGCTGTCCGACGGCCCGCAGGTGGCCGGTGTCGCGGACCCGTTCGAGTCGCGGGCGGTCAGCGAGGACGGCACGGTCGCGTACGCGACGGTCACCTACAAGGTGGTCAAGGACAAGGTCACCGACGCCGCCCGTACGGCGGTGGACAAGGCGGCCGACCAGGCGCGTGAGGCGGGTCTGACCGTCGAGACCGGCGGCTCCGCGATGGAGGCCGGTGGCGGGGTCAGCGGGGTCGCCGAGATCGTCGGCCTCTCGGTGGCGGCCGTCGTGCTGCTGGTCACCTTCGGTTCACTGGCCGCGGCCGGGCTGCCGCTGCTGACCGCGATCGTCGGTGTCGCCGTGAGCCTGTTCGGGATCATGATGGTGGCCCACCCGCTCGGTCTGTCCTCGGACACCGGCACCCTGGGGATGATGCTGGGCCTGGCGGTCGGTATCGACTACGCGCTGTTCGTCGTCTCCCGCTACCGCGAGGAGCGCGCCAAGGGGTACGGCGCGCAGGAGTCGGCCGGTCTGGCCGTGGGTACCGCCGGTTCGGCGGTCGTCTTCGCCGGTCTCACCGTCATCATCGCGCTGGCCGGTCTGTCGGTGGTCGGTATCCCGATGCTGACGAAGATGGGCCTGGCTGCCGCGGGCGCGGTGGCGATCGCCGTACTGGTCGCGCTGACGTTCGTCCCGGCGTTCCTCGGGTTCTGGCCGGACGCGGTGCTGGCGCGCCGGGGCCGCAAGGGATCCAAGAACGGAGAGAAGGCCGGGTCGCGCAAGCGCATCACGTCCGGCCGGAAGCTTCTGTCCGGACGGAAGGTCCTGGTCCGCGAGCGCGTCGAGCCCGAGCTCGCGCCGGAGAAGGCCGAGAAGGGCGGCAAGGAGAACCTCGGTACCCGCTGGGCCCGCTTCGTCCTGCGCCGTCCTGTCCCCGTCCTGATCCTCGGCGTCCTGGGCCTCGGTGCCCTCGCCCTGCCGGCGGCGAGCCTGCAGCTGGGCATGCCGGGTGACGAGGCCAAGTCCACCGCGACCACCGAGCGCCGCGCCTACGACGACCTCGCCAAGGGCTTCGGCCCCGGCTTCAACGGCCCCCTCACCGTCGTCGTGGACGCCAAGGGAGTGAGCGACCCCAAGGCCGCCGTGAAGACGATCAGCGAGAAGATCGGCGACACGGAGGGCGTCGTCTCGGTCTCGTCGGCCAACTTCAACGAGGCCGGTGACACGGCGATCTTCCAGGCCACCCCGTCCACCGCCCCCACCGACGCCCGGACCAAGACCCTGGTCAAGACCATCCGCGCGGAACGTCCGGCCCTGGAGTCGGACACGAAGGCGACCTTCGAGGTCACCGGCACCACCGCGCTGAACATCGACGTCGCGGCCAAGACCCAGTCGGCGCTGGTCCCGTACCTGCTCACGATCGTCGGTCTGGCCGTCGTCCTGCTGATGCTGGTCTTCCGCTCCGTCTTCGTGCCCCTCAAGGCGGCGCTCGGCTTCCTGCTCTCCGTCCTCGCGGCCCTCGGCGTGGTGGTGCTGGTCTTCCAGCAGGGCCACATGGCCGGCCTGTTCGGAGTGGAGCAGACCGGGCCGATCATGAGCCTGATGCCGATCTTCCTGGTGGGTATCGTCTTCGGACTGGCCATGGACTACGAGGTCTTCCTGGTCTCGCGGATGCGGGAGTCCTACACCCACGGCGAGTCGGCCAAGTCGGCCATCGTGTCCGGGTTCCGCCACAGCGCCCGCGTGGTGGTGGCCGCCGCGCTCATCATGATGGCGGTGTTCTCCGGGTTCATCGCCGAGGACGGCTCCATGATCAAGATGATCGGGTTCGGCCTGGCCATCGCCGTCCTCTTCGACGCCTTCGTCGTCCGCATGGCGCTCGTGCCCGCCGTCCTGGCCCTGCTCGGCGACAGGGCCTGGTGGCTGCCGAAGTGGCTGAACCGGATCCTGCCGAAGGTCGACGTGGAAGGAGAGGCACTCAGCCGCCGGCCGACCGGGAACCAGGATCCCGACCCGGCCCCGGTCGGAGCGGGTGTCTGACCCCGCACCGCCGGTCACCCGGGCCGCCCGAGACCACGTCCCGGGCGGCCCACACGGCCGTTCTCCTGGTTCATGGACGACCATGGACTGTGCAGCACGCCCACCCGGAGAGACACGATGACGAGCAACCTCGAACGCTACGCGCAGCGCCACGCCCGGGCCGCGGATGTGGCGATGGCGGTGGCGCTGGCCGCCTGCACGGTCTTCGGGGCACAAGTCAGCACACCCGAGTCCGCAGCCCCGCAGAACGCGTGGCCGGCCCGGATCCTCGCCCTCGTCTGCGGCGCCGCCGTCCTGAAGTGCCGCAGCAACCCGCGCGCCGCACTGGTCGTCACCGCGACGGCCACCGCGGTCATGACCAGCCTGAACTACCTGCCCAGCCCGCTCCTGCTGGCACCCGTCATCGTGGCCCTCTACTGGCTCGCCGCCCTCACCGACTCCCGGACCACCGCCGTCTACGGCTACCCGACCATAGCCGTGCTGGTGGCCACCTCGCTGTCCGCCGCCCCCCTCGGGGACAACATCATGCTCCGGTCCGCGGGCACGGTCCTGTGGCTGCTGCTGGCCCTGTCCCTGGGCGGTATGAGCCGCTTCAGGCGCGCCTACCTGGAGTCCGCCCAGGCCCGCGCCGCACACGCCGAACGCACCCGCGAGGAGGAGGCGCGGCTCCGCGTCGCCGAGGAACGCATGCGCATCGCCCGCGAGCTCCATGACGCCATCGCCCACCACATGGCCGTCGCCAACGCCCAGGCCGGCACCGCCGCCCACCTCGCGCCCACCCAGCCGGAACAAGCCCGGCACATCCTCACCCAACTGGTCACCACCACCTCCTCCGCGCTGCTGGAACTGAGGGCCACGGTGAGCGTGCTGCGTGACACCGGCGACACGGAGGCCGACCCGCTGGAACCGACTCCGCGTCTGGAGCGCCTGCCGGAGCTGGTCGCCGCCTGCCGGTCCGCCGGACTCGCGGTCACCGTCACCACCGAGGGCAGAGTCCGGCCCCTGTCCCCGGGGGTGGACCTGACGGCGTACCGGATCATCCAGGAGGCCCTGACCAACGCCACGAAGCACGCGTCCGACCATGCGGCCCGTGTCCGGCTCGTCTATGCGGACTCTCGTCTGTTCATGACCGTGACCAACGAGGGCACCGCCGCCACTCCGGCGGTTCCCGGCGGCGGATACGGCCTGATGGGCATGCGCGAACGCGCCCACTCCGTCGGAGGCGACCTGCGCGCCGGACCCCGCCCCGGCGGCGGCTTCGAAGTCGCCGCCGCCCTGCCCCTCCAGCCGCTGACCCGGACCGAAGCCCTGGCCGAACGACAAGAGGAAAACCGTTGACCATCCGAGTCCTGCTCGCCGACGACCAGGCCCTGCTGCGCGGAACCTTCCGGATGCTGATCGACTCCTGCGAGGACATGGAGGTGGTCGGCGAGGCCTCCGACGGGCGGGAGGCGGTGGATCTCACCCGGACCCGTCATCCCGATGTCGTCGTGATGGACATCCGCATGCCCGGTATGGACGGTCTGACCGCGACCGCGGCCATCTGCAAGGACCCCGGACTGGCCGGGACCCGCATTCTCGTCCTGACCACGTTCGAGACCGAGGAATACGTCGCCCAGGCCCTCCGTGTCGGCGCCAGCGGCTTCCTGGGCAAGTACGTCACCACCGACGCCCTGCTGGCGGGCATCCGCACCATCGCCGCCGGTGAGGCCCTGCTGTCGCCCGGCGCCACCCGGGCACTGATCACCCGCTTCCTCACCGGCCCCCCGCCGGAAACCTCGCCCGCGCACGTGGCGGGCCTGAGCGACCTCACTCCGCGCGAACGGGAAGTCACCATCCTGGCCGCACAAGGCATGTCCAATCACGAGATCGCGGAGGAACTCGTCCTGAGCGTCCTCACCGTGAAGACTCACATCCAGCGGTCCCTGACCAAACTCGGCGCCCGCGACCGCGCGCAACTCGTGGTCATCGCCTATCAGAGCGGCTTGGTACGACCTGGACCGACCGGCTCCTGAAGCAGGGCCGGCCACTCACCCGGACGCGGGGTCGGGTCACCAGGCCACGGGCAGCTCCGACACCCCGTGGACGGCCCGGCCCTCGAACGCGTGCCGTTCCGCGGGCGGGCCCGTGAGGTGGAGGGTGGGCAGGCGGTCGAAGAGCATCGGGAGGGCGGTCTGGAGTTCGGTGCGGGCGAGTGACTGGCCGAGGCAGTGGTGGGCGCCGTGGCCGAAAGCCAGGTGGCGGCCGGCGTCCCGGGTGAGGTCGAGGGTGTCGGGGCCGGGGAAGACCGCGGGGTCACGGTTGGCCGACTGCAGGGCGACGACCACGCCCTCGCCGGCGCGGATGGTCACTCCGCCGAGCTCGACGTCCTCGAGGGCGATACGGCGCAGCCCGATGTGGACGACGGTGAGGTAGCGCAGGAGTTCCTCGACGGCGCCGGGGACGAGGTCGTCGTCGGCGCGCAGGGCGGCCAGCTGGTCGGGATGGCGCAGCAGGGCGACGACGCCGAGCGAGAGCATGCTCGCGGTCGTCTCGTGCCCGGCGATCAGGAGCTGGACCAGCAGTCCGGCCGCCTCCGCCTCCGTGGCCTCTCCGGTGGCGACCCGTTCGACGGCCAGCTTGCTCATCAGGTCGTCGCCGGGTTCGCGCGACTTGGCCGCCAGCAGCTCCCGCAGATAGCCGAAGAGCGCCGCCCAGCCGGCCCGCATCGCCTCCGGTCCGGCCGAGACGGTGGCGAAGGCGGCGGCGTGCCGGTGGATGAAGTCCCGGTCGGCGTACGGCACTCCGAGCAGTTCGCAGATGACGAGGAGAGGGAGGGGGAGGGTGAAGTGCTCGACGAGGTCGGCGGGTCGGCCCTTCTCGACGAGGCCGTCGAGGAGTTCGCCGGTGATCCGCCGGACGGCCGGCCGCAGTTGCTCGACCCGGCGGAAGGTGAACTCGGGGATCAGCATGCGGCGCAGCCGGGTGTGGTCCGGCGGGTCCATGGCGAAGAGCTGGCCCGGGGTGGGCGGCGGGGGCGTCGGCTGGAGTCCGGGGAAGCCCGGGCGGACGTTCTCCGCGCTGAAGCGCGGGTCGCCGAGGACGGCGCGGGCGTCCTCGTGCCGGGTGACGAGCCAGGGGTGGGTGTCGCCCCACAGGGTGATCCTGGCCAGGGGCCGCTCGGTGATCCACCGCCCGTACTCGGCGGCGGGGTCGAGGAGGGGGCGGCGGTGGGGCAGGGGCGGCAGAGGCGGCGCGGTGTCCGTCGAGTGCATGGTGGGGGGCTCTTCCGGTGGTCGGACGGAGGATCGGACGACAAAGCGGACGACAAAGCGGACGGCGAAGTGGACGGCAAGGCGGACGGCTGGTCGGGTGTTCAGGAGGTGATGCCGGCCAGGCCGAGGAGCAGGTCCTTGACCTCGGCCGCGGCGATCCGGTCGCGGGCGGGGCCGGGCCGCGAGCACAGCAGGACGGGGCTGTCCTGGGGGTCCTCCGGCAGCCGGCCGTGGCTGCCGCGGACGCCGGAGGGGTCCAGCGGGACGGTCCGGATGCGGTACCGCAGACCGGCCTTCTTGCGGGCGACCTGGGCGACGGCGCGTGCCTTCACGCCGGGCACGGTGGGGTCGTACAGGAGCTCGGCGGGGTCGTAGCCGGGCTTGCGGTGGATCTCGACCTGGCGGGCGAAGTCCGGGGCGCGGTCGTCGTCCAGCCAGTAGTAGTACGTGAACCAGGCGTCGGAGTCCGCCACGGCGACCAGCTCGCCCGAGCGCTCGTGCGCGAGCCCGTGCCGTGCCTTGCCCCGCTCGTCGAGGACCTCGTCCACCCCGTCGAGGCCCGCGACGATCTCGGCGGTCTTGGCGACGTCGGCCGGGTCACGGACGTAGACATGGGCGATCTGGTGGTCGGCGACCGCGAAGGCGCGGGACGTCATCGGGTCGAGGTACTCCATGCCGTCCTGGGTGTGGACCTCCAGCAGCCCCGCCCGGCGCAGCGCGCGGTTGATGTCGACCGGCCGGGACGCGGGCGCGATGCCGTACTCGCTCAGGATCACGACCGTGGCGTCCTCGCGGCGGAAGTGTTCGAGGAGGGGGCGCAGCGCGTCGTCGAGGCGGCGGGCCTCGCGCGCCGACTGCGGCGAGCCGGGGCCGGTGCGCTGGGGCTCGTAGTCGAGGTGCGGTACGTAGACCAGCGTCAGGTCGGGGCGGTGCTCGTCGAAGATCTGGCGGGCGGCGGCGAGGATCCACTGGCTGGACGGCATGCCCGCGTTGGGACCCCAGTAGGTGAACAGCGGGAACGGGCCCAGCCTGCTGGTGAGTTCGTCGTGCAGGGCGGGCGGCCGGGTGTAGCAGTCGGGTTCCTTGCGGCCGTCGGAGTAGTAGACGGGGCGCGGGGTGACGGTGAAGTCCACGTCGGCGCCCATGGCGTACCACCAGCAGACGTTGGCGACCGTGTAGCCGGGCCGGGCGCGGCGGGCGGTGTGCCACAGCTTCTCGCCGCCGACCAGGGCGTTGTGCTGGCGCCACAGCAGGACCTCGCCCAGGTCCCGGAAGTACCAGCCGTTGCCGACGACCCCGTGCTCGGAGGGCGGCGCGCCGGTGAGGAGGGTGGACTGCACGGAGCAGGTCACGGCGGGCAGGACGGTGTCCAGCCGGGCCTGGAAGCCCTCTCGGGCGACGGCCGAGACGGCCGGCATGTGGCGCAGCAGGCGGGGGGTGAGGCCGACGATGTCGAGGACGACGAGTCTTGTCACGGGACGGGCTCCTTTCGGGGGCGGGTGGTGCCGGTCGCCGCGACGAGGCCGAGTTCCTCGAACCGGTCGCGGGCCCAGCCGAGTTCGGCGGCGATCCCCGTGACGAGGCCCTCGCGGTCGTGCGGCCGCAGCCGCTCGGGCAGGACCGACCAGGTGTAGGTCTCGACCTCGACGTGGTCGCACAGCGCCTGCGGGCCGCCGAGCAACTCCCACAGAGCACTGGTGAGTTCGGCCGACGTGGTGCTCAGGGGCGGTTCGGGCGCGGCGTGCAGCGGGGCGTGGAAGTGCACCCGCCAGGGCGCGCCGGGGTCCAGGGCGCCGGCCAGGGCGTCCGGGAGGTCGTCCACTCCGGTGACGGCGCCGTCGGGCGCGGTGCGCGTCTGGTGCAGGAAGCGGGGTTCGGCGAAGCGGGCGAGGGCCCGGCGGGCCTCGGGGGAGGCGGGGTCGTCGGCCTGCAGTGCGCTGGACGCCTGCACCTTGACGATGGGGAGACCGGCGTCGGCGAGGCGCCGCAGCGCCTGCGCCGGGTCCTCGAACTGCACGGCGAGATGGCAGGTGTCCAGGCAGACGCCGAGCCGTTCGGGGTCCAGTCCGCCGAGTTCCCGGGCTGCCTGGACGGTGTTCTCCACCACGCAGCCCGGCTCCGGTTCGAAGCCGACCCGGATCGTCCGGCCCGTCTCGCCCTCCAACTCGGCGAGGTGAAGGGTAAGTTGGTCCAGGACGCGGCGGGCGGTGTCGCGGGACGCGGCCGGCCAGGGGGTGCGCCAGGCCAGGGGCAGGGTCGAGACGCTGCCGCGCCGCGCGTCGTCGGGGAGCAGCCCGGCGAGGACCCGGGCGCAGTCGACGGTGTAGTCCAGCCGGGCCGGGTCGGTCCAGTTCGGCAGGTAGACGTCCTTCTTGACCACCTCGCGGTGGAAGCCCTCGTAGGGGAAGGCGTTGAGGGTGACGGTCTCCAGGCCGCGGGCGGTCAGTTCGGCGCGCAGCCGGCGTACGGCGTCGGGCCGGGCGGTCAGTTCGCGGACCACGTCCCGGGCCAGCCACAGCCCGATGCCGAGCAGATCGGCGCCGAGGGCCTCCCGGACCGGCTCGGCGTGGGAGGCGAGCTGGCGTACCACTCCGTCCAGGTCCTCGGCCTGGTGGACGTTGCTGCAGTAGGCGAGATGGACGGTCGTGCCGTCGCCGTGCCGGAAGCGCACCGCGGGCTCACTCCCCGCCGCGCTTGATCGAGTTGCCCTCGAAGAGGGCGGTGTCGTCGGGCTTGACGTCCTCGAGGTCGAGCCGGCCGCTCTGCCCGTAGAAGGCCACCGGGTTGCGCCACATCACCTGGTCGACGGTGTCGTCGTCGAAGCCGGCGGCGAGCATCGCGTCGGCGGTCTTCCGGGTCTTGAGGGGATCGCTGCGGCCCCAGTCGGCGGCCGAGTTGACCAGCATCCGCGCGGTGCCGTGCTCCTGGAGGATCCGCACCATGCGGTCCTCGCTCATCTTGGTGTCCGGGTAGATGGAGAAGCCCATCCAGCAGCCGCTGTCGGCGACCATGGCGACGGTGAGTTCGTTCAGGTGGTCCACGAGGACGTGCTCGGGCGGGATGCCGGACTCGCGGACCACGTCGAGGGTGCGGCGGGTGCCGACGGCCTTGTCGCGGTGCGGGGTGTGGACCAGCACGGGCAGTCCGTGCTCGACGGCGAGGGCGAGCTGGCGGGCGAGTGCCTCGTCCTCCTCGGGGGTCATGGAGTCGTAGCCGATCTCCCCGACGGCCACGACCCGGTCCTTGGCCAGGTAGCGCGGCAGCACGTCCAACACCCCTGCGCAGCGGGGGTCGTTGGCCTCCTTCGGGTTGAGGGCGATGGTGCAGTGGTGGTGGATGCCGAACTGCGCGGCACGGTACGGCTCCCAGCCGAGCAGCGCGTCGAAGTAGTCGGTGAAGCTGTCCACCGAGGTGCGCGGCTGCCCGAGCCAGAACGACGGCTCCACCACCGCCCGCACCCCGGCCGCGTACATGGCCTCGTAGTCGTCGGTGGTGCGGGAGGTCATGTGGATGTGGGGGTCGAAGATGCGCATCATGCGGCTCCTGCGGGTGCGGGTGCGGGTGCGGTGGCGGAGAAGGCGGCCAGGGCCCGTACGGCCGCGTCGCGGCGGTCGGGCGAGGACGACTCGGTCTCGGCGGGCAGCCCGGAGGCCTCCAGCGTGCCGGGGTGGGCGCGCACGACGGGCCAGACGTCAGCCGGCACCTCACGGCCCGCGGCGACCCGTTCATGGGCGAAGTCGGCCAGCATGCGGGCGAGTTCGCGGTCCGCGCGCTCCTCGAGACCGGCGACCCTGTCGAGCGGGATGCCGCAGAACACGCTCTTCAGTACGGCGTGCCGGTAGCTGTCGGCGTCCAGGTGGCGTGCGGCGTACGGTCCGAGGGCCGACTCGATCAGATCGGTGTCGTTGCTCCGCAGCGCCGCGCGCACCAGAGGCAGCCCCAGATCGGCGAAGGACGCGTCGGTGTCCTCCAGCAGGGCCAGCGAGCGCAGCACCGCCCGCTGCTCGGCGGCGTCGCCGTACCGGTGGAGGGTGGTGATCTCCTCGGCGAGCGCCGCTCCGCCGAGCGGCAGCGCGGCGAGCAGCCGGGCGCGGGCGGCGTCCGCCACCGTCCAGCCGTCGATCAGCGGGCCGCGACCGCAGTGCCGGCCGACGGCCGGGAAGACGGCGCGTACCGCCGTCGGCTCCTCGCCCACCCGGGCGACGGCGTCGGCCAGCCAGCTCCGCGCGTCCGCGGTGAGCCGGCGGTCGAGGGCGACTGGGATGCGTGGGTCCACGGCACATGCCTCCTGTGTCGGATGTGCGTACGGCGACAGCCGCACCGAGAGTGGGGGGTGATGGTGGGTCAGAGAGCGGGCCGGGCCTCAGAACGGCTCGGCGGCCTTCTCGGCGTCGTTCTCGGCGGCCTTCAGGAACTCCAGGGAACGGCGGGCGACTTCGGGGGCGTTCAGGGACGCCCCCTGGATCTCCACCGAGACCGGACCGCGGTAGCCGGAGACCTTCAGGGCGGCCAGGACGGGCGGGAAGTCGATCTCGCCCGTGCCGAGTTCGAGGTGCCGGTGCACCCCGCGCACCATGTCCTCGACCTGCACGTTGACCAGGTGCGGTGCCGCCCGTTCGACGCAGTCGAGCAGGGGCGGGTCCTCGACGCAGTGGGCGTGGCCGATGTCGAGCGTGACGCCGAACAGGTCGGGGTCGCCGAGCCGGCGGCGCAGTTCCAGCACCCGCTGCACGGTGTCGACGAACATGTACGGCTCGGGCTCGAACCCCAGGGCCACCCCGTGCTCGCGGGCGAGCTCCAGGACCTCCTCGCAGCCCGCGGTCAGCCGCTTCCAGGCCTCCTCCTCCGGCACGCCCTCCGGTGCCGGTCCGCTGGCCAACTGGACGGCGGGCGCGCCCAGGTCGGCCGCGACGCGCACCGCGCGTGCCAGAAGGTCCACACGGCGCTCGGCGCCGGGCGCGCACATGAGGGTGGGGGTGTGTCCCCGCCAGGGATCGAGCAGATACGGAGCCCCGGTCTCCACCATCACGGCGAGCCCCAACTGCTCCAGTCTGCTGGCCAGTTGGGCGACCCGACGGGGCAGGTCTGCGGCGAAGGGGTCGAGATGGCCGTGGTCCAGGGTGAGCCCGACCGAGTCGTAGCCCAGGTCGGCGAGGACGGTCAGGACGTCGTCGAGACGGTGGTGGGCGAAGCCGTTGGTCCCGAAGCCGTAGCGCAGTCGCGGCGTCGAGGAAGGCGAAGGAGAAGGGGAGGTGCTCATGTGGGCGACACCTTCCGCGCCAGCCTGCGGGCCGTCGGATGCGCCGCGGCCAGCAGCGCGGCCAGGCCCGGGGCGCCGCCGCTCGCGGTGAGCGCCGCCTGCAGGGGCATCAGCGACATGATCCCGGCGCCGACTGCCTGCCGGACGTTCGCCGCGGACGGGTCCTTGGCCGCCCGCGCCTGCGCGCCGCCGTACGTGGCCAGATAGGCGAGTGCGCCGGCGGCGGCACCGATCCGCGCCGCCCGCCCGTCGGGTCTCGCGCGTCCTGTGCGCCGTATCAGCCTTATCAGCCCTGTTGCGGGAAGCGCCCCGGCGGCGACGGCGGTGGCCGCGCTGCCGGCCAGCGTCGCGGCCGGTACGGAGCGGGGAGCGCCCGTCACCTCGTGGCGGCTCAGCGCTGTGATGGTGTAGGTGTGCGCGCCGACCAGCAGGGCGGCCGGAAGCGCCGCGGTCCTGCGGCCGGGTTCGGCCCCGGCCAGCACGTTCAGCGTCCGTGCCCCCGCCATCGCGGCGGGCCCGGCGGCGGTGGACTTCAGACGCAGGTCGTACGCCCAGACCAGTCCGGTCAGGGGCACGGCCACACCGAGCGCGGCGCGTCCGCCGGCCAGCGCGGCGAGTCCGAGGCCCGCGGCGGTCAGCCCGCACGCGGTGGTCAGTGCGGTACGGCGGGCAACTCGGCCGGAGGGTATGGGGCGTTCGGGGCGTTCCACCGCGTCCACGGTCGCGTCGGCGTAGTCGTTGAGCGCCATTCCGGCCCAGTAGAGGGCGACGGACGAGGCCATCGTGGCGACGGTACGGGGCCGGACGCGCCCGGTGCTCGCGACCGCGCCGGCGAGCACGTCACCGGGCACGCTCAGCGCCGCGGGCAGGCGGACGAGGGTCGCCAGATCGGCGAGACGGGGGGAACGCGAGAAGTCGTTCGGGCCTTGCATGATCGGTCACCCTACGCCTGCTGCTTTAACTTTCAGATATTTTCCCGTCGCTGCTTGTGTGAAGAGTCTGTGTGTGCGAAGGGTCGAACAACACCCTTGTTTTTCAAGGGCGTTATCACGCGCGGGCTCCTGAGGCGGAGGGGGCGACGGGGGAGTCGGCCCAGCGCTCCGCGTGGGTCCCGTCCGGGCGGGGGCGTCGATACGATGACAGGTCGGGAACGCGTCGGGCGGCGGAGGGAGGCAAGGGCGTGGTGGACGACCTGCAGAGTCCGCGGCGACGCCGACAGGGCGAGCTCGAGGCGCTGGTGCTGTCGGTGCTGGGTGAGGCGGAGGAGCCGGTGGGCGCGGGGTGGGTGCAGGAGCGGCTCGGCGGCGACCTCGCCTATACGACGGTGATCACGATCCTGACCCGGCTGCTGGCCAAAGGCGTGGTGACCCGGGAGCGGGCGGGCCGGTCCTTCGCCTGGACGCCGGCCTCGGACCAGGCGGGGCTCGCGGCGCATCGGATGCGCAGGGTGCTGGACGCGGAGACCGACCGTGAGGCGGTGCTGGCCAGCTTCGTCACCGGCCTCGGCCCGGACGACGAGCGGCTGCTGCGGGAGCTGCTGGGGCGCTCCGGGAGCGAGTGACCTTGGCCGGCGCTTTGTCGGATTGCGCCACCACGCAAGCAACCTCGATCGTGATTCCCCCCTCTACAGGTGTGCATCTGTACGCCGCCACGCAAGCCCGGTCGCCGTCCCCGGTGGCCCGGCCTGTCGGGTCCGACCGTTCGTGGGAGTGGTGAATGAGTGACCCGTGGGACGGTCCGGCCGGCCAGGTCACGCGCAGCGGCACCGGCAGGGTGCCCGGGCAGCGCATGGCCGGGCCCGACGAACCGCTTCCGACGGGCGGGCGGGCCGTGGCACGGGCGACCTCCCGCCGGCGCGGCGGCCGTGGGGCACGCCGCGGCCGGCCGGTGCGGCGCGGCAGGCGGGTGCTGCGGATCGCCGGGCTGTGCCTGGCGGTCCTGGTGCTGGCCACGGCCGGTGCGGGCTGGTGGTTCTACGAGCACCTGAACAGCAACATCAACAGCGTCTCGATCGACGGCAAGGGCGGCAAGGAGAAGGCCGACGCATTCGGCCGCACCCCGATCAACATCCTGGTCATGGGTTCGGACGGCCGCACCAGCAAGGCGGACTGCAAACTGGGCGGCGGCTGCTCGCAGACGGGGGTGCAGTCCGGGCACGGCAACGCGGACGTGCAGATGGTGGTCCACATATCGGCCGACCGCTCCAACGCCACCGTCATGAGCATCCCGCGCGACACCATGACGAACGTCCCGGCCTGCGAGGACAGTGGGACCGGAGAGTCCACGTCCGGCTACTACGGCCAGATCAACAGCGCGCTCCGGTACGGCCCGGCCTGCCAGGTGGCCACCATCCACCAGCTGACCGGCATCCCCATCGATCACTTCGTCAAGCTCGACTTCTCCGGCGTGGTCAAGATGTCCGACGCGGTCGGCGGTGTCTCCGTGTGCGTGAACGCCAACGTCTACGACACCTACTCGCATCTGAAGCTGTCCAAGGGCACCCACACCCTCAAAGGTGTCGCGGCCCTGGAGTTCGTCCGCTCCCGGCACGGCTTCGGCGACGGCGGCGATCTCGGCCGTACCGTCTCCCAGCACATCTTCCTCAGCGCGGTGATCCGCAAGTTCAAGAGCGCGGGCACGCTCACCGACCCCACCGCGGTCTACGGCCTCGCCGACGCCGCCACCAAGGCGCTCACCGTGGACGACGGCCTCGGCAGTGTGAAGAAGCTGATCGGGCTGGCGGCCGATCTGAACAAGGTCCCCACCAAGCGGATGACCTTCACCACCATGCAGACGGCCCCCGACCCGGCGGACGAGAACCGCGTCGTGGTGGGCGCCGGTGCGAAGACCCTCTTCGCCACCATCGCGGGCGACCAGTCGCTCACCACGGGTTCCGGCAAGAAGTCGGCGGCGGCCTCCGCGACGGCGAAGGCGACGGCCACCGCCTCGGCCGTCCCCGCGTCGCGGATCGCGGTCACCGTCGAGAACGGCACCGGCATCACCGGCCGCGCCTCCGAAGTCGCCGGCGCCCTCACCGACGCGGGCTTCGGCTCCGGTACGAGCACGGCCAACGCGCCGAGCCCGGCGGCCACCACGACCCTGACCTACGGCACCGGTCGCAAGGGCGAGGCCCAGACGACCGCCAAGACCCTGGGCCTGCCGTCCTCCCACCTGAAACAGGGCAGCGGAACGGGCCTGACCCTGGTCATCGGCAGCGACTGGCCGAGCGGCACCACCTACCCCGGCGGCACCTCCTCACCCGCCCCCGCCGACACCAAGGCCGCCGTCTCGGGCGCCCACGCCCAGACCGCCGACGCGGCCGAGAAGTGTGCCGAGGTCAGCCCCTACAGGACGGTCGCCCTCAACGGCGTCCCCATGACCCCCACCCAGGCCTACGCGGCGGCGGGTGACAAGCCCGACTCGGACGACTGAACGACCCCTGGAGCGGTCAGGACCGGTGGGGGGAGTCGTCCCGGTCGACGACCGTGCCGGGGACGACCCGGGGCGCGGTGGGCGTCGAGCCCGGGGTGTCCTCGTCCTTGAGGGCCCTCGCCTCGCTCTTGAGGATGCGGGTCGCCTTGCCCGCCGAGCGGGTCAGCTCGGGCAGCTTCCTGATCGCGAGGACCGCGATGACGACGACCAGGATCAGGGCCAGCTCGCTCATGCCGAACATACGGGTCTGCTCTCTCCCAGGCCGTCTACAGTTCTGTAGAAGTATCCCCGGGACACGGCCGCTCAACAAGCCCGCCTTCCGGCCGCCTCGGCGGGAACCACTGTACGAGGCGGCCCGGGGCCCGGTCAGCCTACGTACAGGGCTCGCGCCACACCCCCAGCTCCGGCTTCTTCCGCATCGACGACAGCCTCAGCCGCCGCGACTCGGCGCAGAAGCCGCTCGTGGGCTCGGCGTACTCCACGTGGAAGACCGCCTTGCCGGCCTCGATGAACGGGGTGAGCCGTGCGCACTCGCCGTACTGGGCGCACTCCTCGTTGACCGCGAAGTCGAAGTCGGCGAGGAGCTGCGGGATTTGGGGGAGGTCGTTCTTGAGGCCCACCGACATGCCCCGGTCGTGCGCCAGCTTCGCGATCATGCGGTTGTAGCGGAGCTGGTCGTGTGCGGTGAGCGGGAAACCGGTCCTGTTGCCGTACCCCTCCACCAGGTCGGGCTCCACCGCGTCGAAGCCCTTGTCGCGGCACATGTCGAAGCGCCGCTCCATGAGGGGCCGCAGCACGGAGATCTTCCGGATGTCCAGCCAGCGTTCGCCGGCCCAGCCGTTCTGTCGGCCCAGCACCGACGAGGGGAAGTCGTCCTTGTCGGGCCGGAAGTTCTCCCACGCTCCGACGTTGATGTAACAGATGACCTTGCGTCCGTCCCGGTGCAGCCGGGCCACGTCCGCGGCCGTGTTCTCGAAGCCGTCGATGTCGTAGACGGGCACGTCCACCGAAGGGTCGACCCTGCTGTTGAGCTGCCACTGCCAGGCCAGCCCCGGGCGGGGCTTCCACAACGCCCGCGTCGAGGCGTCGGCCTCACCCGAGGACGTGCCCGAGGACGAACCGGAGGACGCCGGCCCCCCGTCGTCGCGGTCACCCGTGCCGGAGCAGCCCGCAAGTGCCAGCGTGCCCGCCAGCAGGATCGCTCGTACCGTGTACCTCATCGCTCCGTTCCGCTCAGTGCGGGGGTCAACTCACCCCAGGGATTGGGAAGTTCACCGGTGACGGGTCCGTACACGGCCGCGCCCCGCTCGCCCGCGGTACGCACCGCGAGTGGCACGAGCGCCTCCGGGACGCCGTACACCAGATGGCAGAGCCGTTCGGGCCCGTGCCGCGCGGTCCACGCCGGCCGGGTGAACGCCGAGACGTACGTGGACCAGTGGCCCTCGAAGGTGACCGTCAGATCGGCGAGGCGGACATAGCCGGGCGCCGGGTGCACCCCTGGGTTGAGGACCACCGTCCCGGCGCCCGATCTGCGCACGCTCCGCACCAGCTCACGGCAGGCGGGCAGCGCCTCGGGGGTCGCCGTCACCTGGTCGAGGAAGCAGCCGTCGGCCGCGTACCACTCCCGGTGCCGGCGCACGTCGGCCACCACGTCGGCGGGCTCGCGCACCCCGTAGTCGGTGTCGACGTACCCGAGGACCCGCGCGCCCGCCTCCCTCAGGGCCCCGGCCGCCGCGGCGAACGCGGGGTCGGGGCCCTCACCCGGCCCGTTGGCGGGGTTGAGGATCACGCCGTACGTGCGCCCCGCGCCCTGGATCAGACGGTGCCAGGCGCCCGGATCCTCGGCGGGGTGCACGTACAGCGGAATCAGCAGGTTCACGGCGTGCCGTCGCCTTCCCACAGCGCGGCCAGCGCCTCGTCGAGGGTGTGCGCCGGCCGCCAGCCGAGGGCCTGCTCGGCGGCCGTGACGTCGGAGCACTGCCAGGACACCTCGCCCGAGCGGAGCGAGCGCCCGCCGCCCGTGGTCTCCTCGATCCGGCCCCGGAAGCCGGCCTGCGCGGCCAGCCCGAGCACCAGCTCGCGCACCGGCACGGCGAGGCCCGCGCCGATGTTCAGGATCCGCGGCAGCGGGCCCGGGGCGGTGACCGCGAGCTCGGCCGCCCGTGCCACGTCGCGTACGTCCACGAAGTCGCGGTACGCGGACAGGTCGCCGAGCCGCAGCACCGCATCGGGGTCCCGGCCCGCCTCCCGCAGGAGGGCGGCCAGCCGGCCCGGCAGCCCCGCGGGCGGTGCCCCCGGCCCCACCGGATTGCCCACCCGCAGCACCACCGCGTCCAGGCCGGACGCGGACACCACCGAGGTGCCCGCCAGCTTGGTCGCCCCGTACGGGCCGGCCGGGCAGGTCGCGTCGGACTCGGTCATCGGACGGCCCGCGACACCCGGACCGTACTCGGCGGCCGAGCCCAGATGCACCAGCCGGGCCCCCGGGGCCGCCTCCCGTAGCGCCGCGCACAGCACGGCCGGGCCGCGGGCGTTGACCTCGGCGAGGGTCACCGTGTCCCCGCCGGTCGCGCCGGCGCAGTTGACCACCGCGTCGGGCGCTGCGAGGGCCAGGGTCTTGGCCAGCTCCGCCGGACGGACCGAGGCGAGGTCGACCTCGTGGTCCGCGCCCGGGGAGCGGCCGGCGCCGAGGACCAGCGCGCCGGGCAGGGCCCGCAGCCGTTCGGCGACATGGGCTCCGAGATAGCCGGTGAAGCCCAGGACGAGAATGCGCATGGGGGGCTCAGGCTCCCTTGAGGAGATGGGGCTTGCGGGTGGTGAACTCCGCGTTGGCGCGGTCGTAGTCGTCGGGGCGCCCGATGTCCAGCCAGTAGCCGTCGAACTCGTAGGCGTACGGCTGGTTCTGAGCGCTTATCAGATCGAGGACCAACTCGTCGAAGCCGAGCGGGAGTCCGGCCGTGTAGCCCTCCAGTGTCGAGCGGGACAGTCCGTAGACGCCCATCGAGACGCGGTAGTCCATGCTGGGCTTCTCGGTGAAGGCGACCACCTTCGAGGAGTCGGTGGTCAGCACCCCGAAGTCGATGTGCACCTTGCGGGCGTACGTCGCGATCGTCAGCGGCGCCCCCGAGGCGCGGTGCGTACGGAGGACGTCCGCGTAGTCGAGGTCGGTCAGGACGTCGCCGTTCATCACCAGGAACGACTCGGGCAGCTGCTCGCGCAGGGTGAGCAGCGGGCCCAGGGTGCCCAGCGGGTTCTCCTCGGTCGCGTAGTCGATCCTCAGGCCCCAGGCGGCGCCGTCGCCGACGTAGGCGCGGATGATCTCGCCGAGATGGCCGATGGCGATGGTGCAGCTGGTGAAGCCGGACATGGCCAGCTGGCGCAGCACGATCTCCAGGATGGCGTGCTGGTCGCCGATGGGGACCAGGGGCTTGGGCAGCGCGGTGGTGTAGGGCCGCAGCCGGACGCCCTTGCCTCCCGCCAGGATCACTGCGTGCATGGAATTTCTCTTTCGTGTTCTCGGTACGAGGATGTGACGGATGTGATGGATGTGACGGACGGTCAGATGTTGTAGATGCCGGTCTTGTAGCGGGCCAGGTTGGCCGGGTCGCGGAAGAACTCCACGGTGTGCGCCAGTCCTTCCTCCAGGGTGTGCGCGGGCTGCCAGCCGGTGGCGGCGGTGAGCCGGCTCGCGTCCGCGACCAGCCGCATCACCTCGGAGTTCGCGGGCCGGATGCGCGCGGTGTCCTCACGGACGTCGAGCGCGGTGTCCATCACCTTCCCGATCAGCTGGACCAGGTCGCCGACGGAGATCTCCCCGCCGGTGCCGGCGTTGAAGGTGCGGCCCACGACCTGCCCGGCGGCCGCGGTGCCGACGGCGAGGAACGCCTGCGCGGTGTCCTTGACGAAGGTGAAGTCCCGGGTGGGCCTGAGGTCGCCGAGGGTGATGGCGCGTTCCCCGGCGGCCACCTGGCCGATCACGGTGGGGATGACCGCGCGCATCGACTGGCGCGGCCCGAAGGTGTTGAACGGCCGCAGCGTCACCACGGGCGTGCCAAAGCTGGCGTGGTAGCTGTCGGCGAGCCGGTCCCCGCCCGCCTTCGAGGCGGCGTACGGGGACTGGGTGTTGATCGGATGGTCCTCGGTGATCGGCACGGTCTGCGCGGTGCCGTACGTCTCACTGGTGGAGGTGTGCACCAGCCGGGGCGTGCCGAGCGCGCGCACCGCCTCCAGCACGTTCAGCGTGCCGGTGACATTGGTGTCCACGTAACTGTGCGGCGCCCGGTACGAGTACGGGATCGCGATCAGCGCGGCCAGATGGTAGGCCGTGTCGGCCCCTTCGAGCAGGCCGCGCACCGAGCCCGGGTCCCGGACGTCGCCCAGGACGATCTCCACCTGGTCGAGGACGTCCGGGTGCAGGGTCTCCAGCCAGCCGTACGAGGAGAACGAGTTGTACTGGGCCATGGCCCGCACCCGGTGCCCCGAGGCGACCAGCGCCTCGGTGAGATGCGAGCCGATGAAGCCCTCGGCTCCGGTGACGGCGGCGAGCGGTGTGGAGGTCAACTCCGGTGTTCCTTCCGATCGGTTCGGTGTGTGCGAGAGAGAAGCGTGAGGGAGAGAGAAACGTGGGGGTGGGGAAAGTCCTGTGACCGGGACGGCCGGGACGCTCAGGCGTGCGGCGCGGGGCGGCCCAGCTGCCACAGCGCGTACGCCGTCAGACAGAGCGCGGCGGCGCCGCAGGCCAGGGAGAGCGCCGGGGCGGGGCCCGGCGGCAGGCCGAGGAGGGCGACGGTCCCGGCGCAGGCGGCGGCGGTCAGACAGATGACGGCCGACGGCCAGGCGGCGCCGAACGCCTGCAGCAGCAGCGCGGTCCACAGCGCGGCCGCGAGGGGCAGCAGCCCCTCCGGCGCGGCACCGGTGAGCAGCGCCGCCGGTACCAGCGGCAGCAGATAGCCGAGCAGACAGACGGCGAGGATGCCGGCCGAGCGCAGCAGGAACCCGGCGGGCGTCGCGGTGGCGCGCAGGGCCGCCACCGACAGCCCACGGTAGCGGTACAGCAGCCACTCCGCGGGCCCCATGCTGAGGGTCAGCGCGATCACTGCGTACGGCTCCTCGCGTCCCTCCAGCAGCACCAGCACCCCGGCCGCCAGCCCGAACAGGCCATACGGCACGGACCAGGTGAACCGTGGCCGGGACCCCCCGGCCGCGGCCGGCGCGGCGAGGGCCGTGCGCAGCGCCAGGGCGGTCACGGCGAGCGTGCCCAGCAGGGCCAGCGCCGGCAGCCCGGCCCGCAGCAGCGCGCCCGGCTCCCACCACGGCAGGACGACGGAACCCGCGATCAGCGGGGAGAGCGCGGCCAGCAGCAGCCGCTCCCGCGCCAGCACCAGCAGGGCGCCCGCCGCCGCCAGATACAGCGACTGCGCCGTGGCGACCACGACCACCGGTCCGCTCCCGGCGAGCGGCGCGGCGACCGCCGTGGCCAGGGCGGCCCCGACGGGCGCGCCGCCGAGCAGCGTACGGCCCGCCTCACGCGGCCCGGCCGCCCTCCGCAGATGGGCCCGGTGGCCGAGCGCCTGCCCCCAGGCCCAGGAGATCAGGCCCGCGACGATCAGCGCGGGGGCGTGCCTGCCGGCGTTCCACAGCGGGTGGGTGAGCAGATAGGCGAGCCCTGGCAGGGCGAACAGCACACCCCGCAGCAGACAGCGCACGGTGTCCGGGCGCCAGACGTCGGCCGCCGGGGCGGGCTCCGGGAAGGTCCGGGGCACCCGCTCGTACAGCGCTGCGGCCAGCGAGAACAGACTGGGATGGCCGTACCGCTCCCTGATCAGAGCGGCCGACAGGCCCTCCGCCTCCAGCAGCGCGGCCACCTCGTAGGGATGGACGGCGGGCCCGACGCGGTCGGCGAGCTCGGCGGCCAGTCGGCTCACCTCCTCCTCGTCGGGGCCCTGCCGGGGCAGCCGGATGGTGAGGGTGGCCTCGTCCGAGGCCCAGCGCGGCCGGCGGCGCGGCGGACGGGTCTCGGCGAGCCGCAGCGCCAGCGTGTCCGGTTCGGACCCGCCGGGTTCCAGGGAGATCGGCCCGCTCATCCGGCGACCGTGCCGGCCGGGGCGAGCGGCCGCCGCAGGACGGGTATCGCCGTCGGCTCCTCCCGTTGCAGTGTGGGCAGTTCGCGGTAGAGGGAGCGGAAGGTGTCGATGGTCTGGCGCAGGGTGAACTGCTCGATCACCCGCAGCCGTGCCGCCTCGCCCATGCTCCGCCGGCGCGCCGGGTCGCCCAGCAGAGCCAGCGCCGCCGCGGCCATCGCCTCCGGGTCGCGGGGCGGCACCACGAGCCCGGAGTCGCCGACCGCCTCCCGCACCCCGCCCACATCGGTGGAGACGGTCGCCCGCCCGCACGACATGGCCTCGATCAGGGTGAAGGGGAAGCCCTCGCTGATGCTGGACAGCATCACGACGTTGCCGGCCGCGTAGGCGTCCTTGATGTCGTCGACCCGGCCCTCGAAGGTGACGGCGTCCGTCTGCCCCAGCTCGGCGGCGAGCGCCGCGCACCGCTCCCGGTAGGCCTCCCCGCCGCGCGGGGTGCCGCCGAACAACCTCAGCCGTATGTCCGGGAGTTCGGCCCGTACGAGGGCGAACGCCCGGATCAGGGTCTCCAGGTCCTTGATCGGGTCGACCCGGCCGGCCCAGCTGAGCGTGAGCGCCTCGGGCTCGGGGCCGGCGGGCGGGAAGGCGGTCGGGTCCACGCCGTTGTAGACGGTGCGGATCGACTGCGGTGCGGCGCCGCCCTGTTCCTCCCACAGCCGGTTGTAGCGGTTGCCCGGGGTGATCAGCGCGGCCCGCCGGTAGCTCTCCTGCGCCAGCAGCCGGAAGAAGCCGAGGACGACCGCCTTCACCGGCCAGCGGTAGGGCGCGGTGCGGTAACCGAGGTAGCGCTCGCGCAGATACACGCCGTGCTCGGTCAACAGCAGGGGCACGCCGTGCTGTTCGCGTGCGGCGAGGCCCGGCAGGACGGCGACGCCTCCGCTGACGGCGTGCGCCACGCCGGTCTCGGGGGCGGGCGCGGCGAGCGGGCGCAGGGCGTGCTCCAAGAGGGCGGTCGCGGTGAGCGCGTCGTGCAGGGTGGGGCCGGCCTCACGGACGGCGAGGCCCGGCCGGTTCCACACCGAGGTGAGGATCGCGATCGCCCGGTCGCCGCGCAAAAACGGGCTGAGCGCCCCGTCCGCCGCGGCCCGCGCCATCGTGTACAGGGCGGGCGCGAAGCCGCCCTCGGCGCGCGGGTCGAGCAGCGCGGTGAGAAACTCCTCGTGGGCGGCGGCCAGGTGGCCGCGGGCCCGGCCGCGGGGTGCGCGGCCCGCGGGCGGGTCGCCCCACATCGGGACGGACCGTACGTGCGCGACATGGGCGGGCAGGTCCCAGACGGGTGTCTCGTGTCCGGTGCCGGTGACGGCGATGACGTCGAAGTCGATGTCGGGCATGCCCTGGACGAGTTGGTCGCACCAGACGCTGACGCCGCCGTGACTGTGCGGGTAGGTGCCTTCGGTGAGCAGGGTGACGCGCGCCGCGCCGGAGCGGCGCGCGCCGTGGGGAACGTGCATCGGTGGGCTCCACGGCCGAGGTGTGGGGTGGTTCGTGCCCGGTGAGCCCCCTTGAGCGGGGCTCACCGGTCGGGCGTCGGGTCGGTCGGTGCGCCGTTCAGTTGTCCGGGGTGTACGGCACCTGCTCGCTGACGCCCGCGGGGACTGCGGTGTCCGGTGCGGGTTCCGTGGCCGCGGGGGGCTCGGAGGTGTCGGCGGCGGGCGCCGCGGCGGAGGCCGGCAGGGCGAAGACGAGGGGCGTGCCGGCGGAGGGCGTCCAGCCGGACACCCCGCCGGCGTACGCGCTTCCGAAGGCGGAGCCGTTCAGGGTGGTGCCGGTGGGCAGGGACGCCGTGACGGCCATGCCGTCCGGTGCGTCGACGGTGACGGTGTCACCGATGCGGTAGGCGGTCACCTGGTCGTCGTGCACGGCGGTCTTCCAGGCGGCCCGGCGCTGCAGCTCGGTGCCGATGTCCCTCATCCGCAGGTTCACCACCGGGGTGTCGTCCGCGAACAGGGCGTCGTAGCCGTCGAGGACACCGTCGAGGACGGGATAGACGAGGCGGTCCTCGGCCAGGTTCGACTGGTGGACGTAGTGCGGCTTCGGGTCATTGGCGAGGACGTGCCCGAGGGCGTTGCGGGTCTCCAGCGGCACGATGTGGTCGGTGTAGCCGGTGGCCGGGTCCAGCGGTGCGGCGAGGCAGGTGGTGGTGGCCGCGTTGTCCTCGCAGATGCCGCTGCCGCCCTGGGCGCGGCTGGTGTAGATCCAGTTGTACTGGTCGACCTCCTCGGCCGCGCGTCCCGCGTTGTAGAAGACGTTCATGGGGTGGCGCGGGACGGTGGTGGCCGAGCCGATCCGACGCTGGCCCCCCTCACGGGAGTTGTCCGAGCCGAGCGAGCCGATGCTGTTGTCGGTGAGGGCGGGCGCCAGGTTGGGGTTGTCCACGGGCTGCTGCGGCAGCACCTTCATGCCGGAGTGCTCGCCGGTCACCAACTCGTCGGCCTCCAGGGGGAGTCCGTTGGTCTGGCCCCAGACGCGGTTGTTCGCGATTTGGTCGGAGATCTCCGTGCGGCCGACCCACTGGGTTGAGCCGTCGGCGTCGGTGGCGCACTTCCACGGCACGACCGTGGTGTCCTGCACACAGCCGAGGAAGGGGTGCGCGTAGGTGTGGTTGATCCAGCGGAACTGGTTCCTGTCGGCGAGGAGTTTGTCGCCGAGCGGGTCGGCGCCGTTGTTCGCGGTGCGGGTGTCGACGGTGCCGGCCGCGTTGTAGGCGAGGTCCAGGGTGAAGTTCTTGGCCGTCTGCCAGGCGGTGGCGACGTCGACGTCAGCGGCCGTCATCCGGATCGGGTCGGGAGTGGCGTTCGGGTCGGTGCAGTCCACATCGCCGGGGGTGCAGTTGAGAGTGGAGTTCCAGCGGTCGTCGGCGGCGAAGACGTCGTCGACGTGCACGGCGAAGTAGTTGCGGGAGGCGCCCAGGTGGATCCCGGCGGTCATCCACTCCACGATGCCGCGGACCAGCAGCCGGAACTGCTGTTGGTACTGGTTGTAGACGAACGTGACGACGAGT
Organism: Streptomyces sp. T028; assembly: GCF_048159505.1. Taxonomy (NCBI): domain Bacteria; kingdom Bacillati; phylum Actinomycetota; class Actinomycetes; order Kitasatosporales; family Streptomycetaceae; genus Streptomyces; species Streptomyces sp. T028. The sequence continues at coordinate 78,488 of NZ_JBLRVZ010000006.1, read as the reverse complement.
TCGCGCCGCCCGTCGTGCCGGTACTCACCCACCAGCGAGCCCCGGGTCGACTGGCCGGGGATGGGCGCGTCGACGTAGGACGTGAAGTCCGCGCCCGGCGCGGGCGTCGACAGGTAGGCGTAACTCTCGCCGATGGCGGGGTCGTTGTCGTCGAAGGGCACCGCCCCGTCGAGGTAGCCGAACGGCCCGGCCTTCCCGGCGGTGGTCACCGAGGCCTGTACGCCGTCCAGGCTGCCGGAGTAGCCGCCGTGGACCGGATACCGCAGGCCCGCTTCCGGACGCGCGTAGGTGTAGGCGTCGACCTGCGGAATCGCGTAGGTCTGCTCGTACTCCGAGAGCGCCGCCATCTCCGCCGACCCCGCCGCGAACGGGTTGTCGCTGGGCAGCACCACGGCCTGGAACTTCGCGCGCGGCCGGCCGTCGACGGTGTCCGCCAGGAACGCGGCGTCGATCACCTGCCGACCGGACTGGGTGAGGTCGATTTTCGTGTACGGCGTTCCGGCCGCGTCCAGCTCCGCCGCGATGGCGTCGGTGGCCGGACCGCCGTCGCCGATGACCAGGACCCGTAGGTCGATTCTGGGCGTGGTGCCGTCGGCGTGGGCCGCTCCGGCCGGCAGGCCGAAGGCGGTGATGAGCGCGCCCACCGTGAGCGCGGTGGTGCGTGTGGTCCGCTTCATGCGGTGAAGTCCCCTCCCCCGGGCAGGGGCGAGCACGGCTCCCCCGGAGCCGGCACAACCCCCTTTGCGAGACGCCGGCTCCCCCTCCGAGGCCGGTCGTCTCCGCATCTGCCGCGTCAACATAGTGAGGTTTCTGTGGTGGTTGTGTGATCTTGACGTGAAACGTGACGGAAAAGCGCGCATGATCCATTGATTCAGCAGACAACCGAATCATGTGTATTTCGGTCCGGGGTGCCTGCGGGGCTGGTCGGGCGCAAGCGCTTCATGTGCTGGTCGTGGCCCCGGGTGACGTACGGGCGGACCCCTGGAGACCGCCGGCCGAACTGCCAGTGGTCCATACCGCGAGGTTGGTCCGGATCAGGCCGGAAATAGGTCACTCGCAAGGAGTAAGCCGCGGCTTTGGGTGCCTTTGGGCGACCTTTGGTCCACTCCACATCCCGCGTACCGGCGACCTTCACGCGGGCGCCATCGCACCCTTCCCCGACGTTCGATGCCCTTGGAACACTCGCATCCCGTCACGTGAGACACACCTTCCGCACGAGAGGTCCCTCACCCATGTCCGAGGTCAACCGGCGCCGCTTCCTCCAACTGGCGGGCGCCACCACCGCGTTCACCGCGCTCTCCGGCAGCATCGAGCGCGCCGCCGCGCTGCCCGCCCACCACCGCACGGGGTCGATCGAGGACGTCGAGCACATCGTCGTCCTGATGCAGGAGAACCGCTCCTTCGACCACTACTTCGGCACGCTGAGAGGCGTCCGCGGCTTCGGCGACCCGCGCCCGGTGTCGCTCGCCAACGGAAAATCGGTGTGGCACCAGTCCGACGGCACCAAGGACGTCCTGCCCTTCCACCCCGACGCCGACGACCTGGGCATGGCGTTCCTCCAGGACCTCCCGCACGGATGGAACGACGGCCACGCCGCGTTCGACGGCGGCAAGTACGACGGCTGGATCGCCGCCAAGTCCGCGACGACGATGGCGTACCTCAACCGCGCGGACATCCCGTTCCACTACGCGCTCGCCGACGCCTTCACCGTCTGCGACGCCTACCACTGCTCCTTCATCGGCTCGACCGACCCCAACCGCTACTACCTGTGGACCGGCTACACCGGCAACGACGGCAAGGGCGGCGGCCCGGTCCTAGGCAACGACGAGGTCGGCTACAACTGGACGACGTACCCGGAGCGGCTGGAGAAGGCGGGCGTCTCCTGGAAGATCTACCAGGACGTCGGCGACGGCCTCGACAAGGCCGGCAGCTGGGGCTGGATCCAGGACGCCTACCGCGGCAACTACGGCGACAACTCCCTGCTCTACTTCACCCAGTACCAGAACGCCCAGCCCGGCGACCCGCTCTACGACAAGGCCCGCACCGGCACCGACGCCCGCAAGGGCGAGGGCTTCTTCGACCGGCTGAAGGCGGACGTCAAGGGCGGGAAGCTGCCGCAGATCTCCTGGATCGTCGCCCCCGAGGCCTTCACCGAGCACCCCAACTGGCCCGCCAACTACGGCGCCTGGTACATCGCGCAGGTCCTCGACGCGCTCACCTCGGACCCGCAGGTGTGGGCGAGGACGGCGCTGTTCATCACCTACGACGAGAACGACGGCTTCTTCGACCACATGGTCCCGGCGTTCCCGCCCGCCTCCGCCGCGCAGGGCAGGTCGACGGTCGACACCGGCCCGGACGTGTTCCAGGGCGACAGCGGCCATGTCGCCGGCCCCTACGGCCTCGGGCAGCGCGTGCCGATGCTGGTCGTCTCCCCCTGGAGCAAGGGCGGTTACGTCTGCTCCGAGACCTTCGACCACACCTCCGTCATCCGGTTCATGGAGCGCCGCTTCGGCGTCCACGAGCCCAACATCTCGCCCTGGCGGCGCACGGTCTGCGGCGATCTGACCGCCGCGTTCGACTTCGGCCGCAAGGACACCCGCCCGGTCTCCCTGCCCGACACCGACGGTTACCGGCCGCCGGACAAGGACCGCCACCCCGACTACGTCCCCACCCCGCCCGCCCACCCGGTCCTGCCCAGGCAGGAGCGCGGCCACCGCCCCACCCGCCCGCTCAAGTACGCCCCGTTCGTGGACGGTTCGGCGAACGGCGCGGCCGGGGAGATCACGCTCACCTTCGCCTCCGGCGCCAAGGCCGGTGCCGCCTTCCTCGTCACCTCCGGCAACCGCGCGGACGGACCGTGGAGTTACACCACCGGTTCGGGCAAGACCGTCTCCGACACCTGGAACCCGGCCCGCTCCGGTGGCTCGTACGACCTGACCGTGCACGGCCCCAACGGGTTCCTGCGCACCTTCAAGGGCAAGGAGGCGGGGCTGGAGGCGATCGCGCGGCACGTCGGCGACGGCCTCGAACTCACCTTCACCAACAGGACCTCCGGCACGGCCGTGTTCAAGCTCGCCGACGGCTACGGCGGCCGGACCACGACCGTACGGGTGCGCCGCGGCGCCGTCGTCCGCCACTCGGTCGACCTGACGAGGAGCCGGCGCTGGTACGACCTCACCGTCACGGCCGACGGCGACGCGGACTTCGTACGGCGGTTCGCCGGACACGTCGAGAACGGGCGCCCCGGCGTCAGCGACCCGGCGATCGCCACGGAGTAGCAAGGGCCCCCGGAGTAGCAAGGGTCCGTTGCGGGGGTCCGGGAGACAACGGTCCGGGGGCAACGGTCCGGGCGTGCGGGTAAATGCGCGGTGAACACCGCATCGTAGGGTCTGGTCAGGTCCCTGTGGGCTCGGGGTAGTGTGCCCCGGTGACCACGCATTCGAACACACCTGCAGGCTGGTACCCGGATCCGCACGGTGCGGCCCAGACCCTGCGCTACTGGGACGGCACCCAGTGGACCGAGCACACGCACGCCGACCAGCAGGGCCAGGCGACGCCGGGCATCCCGGCGCAAGCGGCCGGACCCGACCCGCGCGTCCAGCGCCAGGTGCAGCAGCAGGCCGGGGTCGCCCCGAGCGGCCCCGGCGGAGGCACGCTGTTCAGCGAGCCGGTGCTGGTGGTGAACCAGAAGGCGAAGCTCATCGAGCTGACCAACGAGTACAAGGTCATGGACCAGCAGGGCAACCAGCTGGGCTCGGTCGTCCAGGTCGGCCAGAGCGCCCTGCGCAAGATCCTGCGGTTCGTCGCCAGCATCGACCAGTACCTCACCCAGAAGCTGGAGATCCGCGACGCCTACGGGCAGCCGGTGCTGCTGCTCACCCGTCCGGCGAAGATATTCAAGTCCCGGGTGATCGTGACCCGCCCGGACGGGCAGCAGGTCGGCGAGATCGTCCAGCAGAACGTCTTCGGGAAGATCAACTTTGCGATCAACGCGGGCGGCCAGCAGGTCGGCGCCATCAAGGCGGAGAACTGGCGGGCGTGGAACTTCGCCATCGTCGACCACGCGCAGAACGAGGTCGCCCGGATCACCAAGACCTGGGAGGGCCTCGCCAAGACGATGTTCACCACCGCCGACAACTACGTCCTGCAGATCCACTACCAGCTGCCCGAACCGCTGCTGAGCCTGGTCGTCGCCACCGCCCTGACGGTCGACACCGCGCTGAAGCAGGACGCCCGCGGGCTCGGCTGACGCCCGGTCACAGCGGCGTGAGGTGCTCCGGTCCCGTCGCGGGCCGGGGCAGCAGCGCCGGCTCGGCCGAGGCGGTCTCCGGCCTCAGCGCGAGTACGGCGGCCACGGGGTGCTCCTCGTCGTGGAGCGGCAGGGGCTCCGGCGTGGCCCGCGACAGCAGCACCACACCCCACCCGGCGAGCCCCGCGCCCGCCAGCGCGAGCAGCACACCGGCCGGTCCGCCCTGGAGCCGTTCGCCGAGCAGAACGAGCCCGATCGTCGCGGCGGCCACCGGGTTGGCCAGCGTCACCATCGCCAGCGGGGCGCCGAGCCCGCCCCGGTAGGCGGTCTGCGACAGCAGCAGCCCGCCCGTCGCGAACGCCGCGACCAGCAGCGCCACTCCGATCACCTGCACGCTCAGCAGCGAGCCCGAGCGGTCCGTGGCCGCCACCGTCACCGTCTGGGTGAGTGCCGAGGCCACCCCGGAGGCGATGCCCGAGGCACTCGCGTGCCGCAGCCCCGGCCGGGTGCCGGGCCGGGCCAGCAGCCCGATCACCGCCGCCGTGGCCCCTGCCACCGCGACCGCCTCCGAGCCGCTCAGCACGGTCTCGGGGGCCGGGCCCGAGGCCGTGACCAGGATCGCGGCCAGCCCCGCCAGGGTGAAGGCCGTGCCCCGCCACTCCGCCGAGGTGACCTGCCGCCCCGCGACCCGGGCGCCCATCGGCACCGCGGCCACCAGCGTCAGCGCGCCCAGCGGCTGCACCACGGTCAGCGGACCGTACTTCAGCGCCACCACGTGCAGCAGCGCGGCCGACGCGTTCAGCCCCACCGAGGCCCACCAGGCACCCCGGCCCAGCATGCGCACCAGGCCCGCGCCGGGGGAGCGGGAGGCCAGCCGCTCCTGGGCGACGGCCGCGGCCGCGTAGGCGACGGCCGAGAACAGGGAGAGGACGACGGCGACGAGGGTGGCGTTCATCGGCCCGCCCCCACCAGGACGTGCTCCCGGGCCCCCGCCCGGACCGGCCGCAGACCGCCGCGGCCGGCCGTGGTCGTCGTCCGCGCCGGCGCCTGGATCGCCGCGAGCACCAGGCCCAGCAGGCCGCCCGCCACGACCGCGTCGAGCCAGTAGTGGTTCGCGGTCCCCACGATCACCAGCAGCGTCACCAGCGGATGCAGCAGCCACAGCCAGCGCCACCGCGAGCGGGTCGCCACGATCAGCCCGACCGCGACCATCAGGGCCCAGCCGAAGTGCAGCGAGGGCATCGCCGCGAACTGGTTCGACAGCTGGTCCGTCTGCGGCGGCCCGTACACCGAGGGCCCGTAGACCCGCGCGGTGTCCATCAGGCCCGCCGCCGCGAGCATCCGGGGCGGGGCGAGCGGGAACGCCAGATGCAGCACCAGGGCCGCCGCGGTGACGGCGGCGAGCACCCGCCGGGCCCACACGTAGTGCGCGGGGCGCCGCAGATACAGCCAGACCAGGAAGGCCAGCGTGGCCGGGAAGTGCACGGTCGCGTAGTAGGTGTTCGCGCCCCGGACCAGGACGTCCCCGTGCAACAGCAGGGACTGCACCGCGCCCTCGCCGGGAAGGCGCAGCCATCGTTCGGCGTGCCACACGTCACCGGCGTTGCGGAAGGCCTCGGCGGTGTGGCCCGTGGCCAGTTGCCGCCCCAACTTGTAGACGAGGAAGAGCCCTGCGACGAGCAGGAGCTCCCTGACTATGGGCGGCCGTGCCGGCGAGACCGGCTCCGCTTCTTCAGGCTCGGTGCGGGCATTCATCCCCCGGCCCCTTCACTGGACGGTGGTGCACTGCGGTGCGTTTCATCGATCGGTGCGTTTGATCGATCGATACGACATCGTACCGATACGCTACTGTACCGATACGAGCGAGTACCGGTACACTTGCGTATCGATTGAGATACGACACACTGGAGGCAGGCCGCAGGGCCGGGCAGCCAGACGGACGGAAGCGGGGAGAAGAGAGATGACGTCGCAGGCCGCGGACGGACCGGAGCAGGTCACCGCCACGCGCCGCTCCAAGCTCACGCCCGAGCGCGAGCAGGAGTTCTTCGACGCCGTCCTCGAACAGATCCGCGCCTGCGGATACGAAGCGGTCACCATGGAGGGTGTCGCCGCCAGCACCCGCTGCAGCAAGTCCACGCTCTACCGGCAGTGGAAGACCAAACCCCAGTTCGTCGTCGCCGCCCTGCGCTCACGGCGCACGGCACGGCTCGCCGGTATCGACACCGGATCCCTCGCCGACGACCTGTGCGAGGCCGGCCGGGCGGCGGGCCGCTGGTCGACGGCCGACACCCAGCTGCTGCAGGCCCTCGGCCACGCCGTGCACGGGGACGAGGAGCTCGCGCGGGCCCTCCGCGAGGCGCTGATCGACCCCGAGATCGAGGCCCTGCGGGAGATCCTGCGGCGGGGCGTCGAGCGCGGGGAGATCCCCGCCGACCACCCGGCGCTGGAGTACATCCCCGCCCAGATGTTCGGCGTCGTCCGGGCCCGTCCCATCGTCGACGGCGAGTTCGCCTGCCCGGACTACCTGGTCCGCTTCGTACAGGCGGCCGTACTGCCGGCGCTCGGGCTCACCGCGCCGCCGTGCCGCCCGGACTCGACAGCAGAGCCGGACTCGACAGCAGAGCCGGACTCAACAGCAGAACAGGACGGACTCAGGCCGCCGTCCACGGGATGACCGGACGGTGACCTGCACGCGCCGCACCGTGGGGACGGGGGCGGCGCGCACCCCCCGGCCGGGTGGGGTTCCCCTTGAGCGGAGGGGCGCCCCACCCGGCCGATCGACGGGCCTCACACGTTCGTACCGCTGCCCCCGCCGGACGCGACCTTGATGCCCTTCGTGATCGTGTCGATGACCGTCACGCTCTGGTCGGCGTCCACGCCGAACCGCAGCACCACCAGCCGCTTGCTGTCCGCCGGCGCCGGGAACGCCAGCGACTCCACGTACCCGTCGGCGCCCTTGCTGGTGACCGCCTTCCAGCGCACCAGATAGCCCTTCTGCCCGGCGACGGTCACCGCCTTGGACGCGAGCACCTGGTGCGAGGTGATCGCGCCGTAGGTGTCGCCGCCGTACGACTGCTCCGCGTTCTCGGCGATGTCCGCCTTGGCGACCTCCTCGGCGGTGTCCCCCTTGGTGCCCAGCAGCTCGACCGGCGAGGAGTACACGCCGCCCTTGGTGCAGGACTTGGAGGTGTCGCCGGGGCACTTGTAGGTGGACTCGGAGGTCACCGCCGCGCCGGAGCTGCCCTCCTGCCCGTACCAGCCGTCCGGGATCGGGATGCTGATCCCGTTGAGTACGTCGGTCACCGACCCGCTCTCGATCCTCGGCGCCTCGGACTCCTGGGGCGACGGCGAGGCCCCGCCCGAACCGCCCGAGTCCCCGGAACCGCCGGAGCCGCCGGGCCCGCCACCAGAGCCACCGGGTCCGCCCTGGCCGCCCGTACCGCCGTTGCCGCCCGGTCCGCCCTGGCCGCCCGGCCCCTGCGCCGTACCGCCGCCACCGCTGCCGCCGTCGTCCTTGGACAGCGCGTACACGCCCACCCCGATACTGGCGAGGACCGCGACCGCCGCCGCGACGGCTATGCCCGTGCGCAGTCCGCGCCGCGGGCCCGTCCCCTCCGGCGGTGCCGGGTACGCCGGATAGGTCGGGTACGCCGCATACGCGCCGTCGGTCGGCGCCTGCGCCGGCGGACCCCATGCGGCGGCCGAGCCCGCGGGGCGGGTCTGGTCCGTCCATGCCTTGCCGTCCCACCAGCGCTCGGTGGCGGGACCGTCACTTGTCTGCCCCGGGTCGGGGTACCACCCGGGAGGAGTCACCTGCGTCATGCCCTAACCGTATGAGGCATCGGTGAAAGGCGGATGAGAGGGAGGGCATTCCGTTGCGGAGAACCGCGCGGAGGGCCACGCGCAGGACTGTGTGGGCAGCCGCGTGGGGAGCCGCCCGGCTGGCGCGAATTCAACGTCAATTCGGCGCGCGTCGCCCGCAGTTGACGTTCCGGGGAGCGAGACGCCGGTCCGTCCGACCGCGCCGGGGCACACCGTGTCACCCGTGGAGGCAGGACCTGCGCGGACTGCCTCCACTTGGCCGCCCGGACGGCTACGCTCGAGTTCTGTACGTCGTCCGGGCGGCACTTGGGGAGGTAGCGGGATGACGGAGGCACGGCCGGCGGGGGCCACCCCGGCTCCCCTGTGGGAGCGCGAAAGGGAGATCGCCGGCATCGCACGGGCGGTGGACGCGCTCTGCGCCGACCGCTCCTCCTCGGGTCACCTGCTGGTGCTGCGGGGCGAGGCCGGCGTCGGGAAGACCGCGTTGCTGGCCGAGACCCGCCGTATGGCAGAGGACCGGGGCTGCACGGTCTGGTCGGCCCGCGGCGGCGAGACGCTCAGGTCCGTCCCCTTCAACGTCGTACGGCAGCTGCTGCAGCCCGCGCTGCTGTCCCTGCTGCCGGAGGAGGCCCGCGAGTACCTCGGCGACTGGTACGACATCGCGGGCCCCGCGCTCGGCATCGCGGACCCCGGCGAGGGCCCGGCCGACCCGCAGCACGTGTGCGACGGCCTCGTCGCCGCCGTGAGCCGGCTGGCCTCGCGCTGCTACCCGCTCGTCCTGCTCGTCGACGACGCGCACTGGGCCGACCAGGAGACCCTGCGCTGGCTCGCGGCCTTCACGGAACGCCTCGACCGCTTCTCCGTCCTGGTCGTCGTGGCACGCAGGCCCGAGGCGGTCGGCGGCGACCGGGGCCGCTACCTCGACGCGATCGGCGAGGCCGCGGGCCCACGCGTCACCAGCGTCAACACCCTCACCCCGACCGCGGTCGCCGGCCTGACCCGCGCGACCCTCGGAGAGCACGCGGACGCCGCGTTCTGCCGCGAGGTGTGGGCCGTCACCGACGGCAACCCCTACGACACCGTCGAACTCCTCGCCAAGGTCAAGGACAAGGGCCTCGACCCGACCGAGTCCTCGGCCACGGAACTGCGGCCCCTGAACCGTGCGGCGCGCGGCGGCGGGCTCGTCGACCGCCTGGAGGAACTGGGCGTGGAGGCCACCCGGTTCGCCATGGCGGCCGCCATCCTCGGCGGCGTCGGCATCTCCATCGACGAGGCGTCCCGGCTCGCCGTCATGGGCCGCGACACCGCGCTGCGCTGCGCCGAACTGCTGCGCACCGCCCGCATCCTCACCGAACCCGACCCGGCGGCCGTCCCCGCCGCCGAGGGCGACCTGGAGTTCGTCCACCCGCTCATCGCCAGCGCCGTCTACGACAGCATCCCCTCCAGCCTGCGCACCGCGATGCACGGCATCGCCGCCAAGATCGTCACCGAGGCGGGCAAGGGCCTCGCGGCCGCCTCCCGGCATCTCGTCCAGGTCCACCCCGAGGGCGACCAGGAACTCGTCGAACAGCTGCGTGGCGCGGCCGGCGAACACCTCGCGGTCGGCGCCCCGGACGCGGCCCGCCGCTGTCTGGAGCGCGCCCTGGCGGAACCGCCCGACCCGGACGTCCACGCGCGTGTGCTCTACGACCTCGGCTGCGCCACCCTCCTCACCGCGCCCGCCAGAACCGTCGAGCATCTGCGCACCGCGCTCGCCATGCCCGGTCTGGAGGGCGACGACCGGGTCGACGCCGTCTACCGCCTGTCCCAGGCCCTCCTGCACAACGACCAGATGGAGGAGGCCGTCCGCACGGTCGAGGCGGAGGCCGACCGGCTCGCCCCGGGTCCGGCCAAGATGCGGCTGCGGGCCGTGCAGTTCATGTGGGAGTGCGTGCACGCGGGCGAGGCGATCTCACCGAACCGCTCCGAGCAGCTCGCCGCGCTCGCCGAGACCTGCACCGGCCGCGACAGCGCCGAGCGCGCCCTGCTCATCCTGCGCGGCTTCGACGCCGTGACCCGCGGGGAGAACGCCGAGGTCGTCGTCGAGTTCTGCGACCGCTCCCTGGTCAACGGCGGCCTCGCCCCGGGCCTCGGCTGGACCGACCAGGTCTGGGGCATCGAACTGCTGATGATGCTGTCCAGCTCCTACGCCTACACCGACCGGCTCGACCGCGCCGACACCTTCTTCAACGAGGCCCTGCGCACCTACGAGTCGGCCGGCTGGAGCGGCGGCCATCTCGCCCTCGCGCACGCCTACCTCGGGCTCGGTCTGCGCCGCCGGGGCAGGCTGATCGAGGCGGAGGCATCCCTGAGGAAGTCCCTCCAGCTCGCCGAGCGCGTCGGCCGCGGACTGCCCCTGTACTGGTCGGCCACCTGCAACCTGGTCGACGTGCTGCTGTGCCGCGGCCATGCCGACGAGGCCTGGGAGATCGCCGAGGAATGCGGTTTCGCCCAGCCGTACCCGTCCACGATCGTGCTGCCCGACCCGCGCTCGGTGCGCGGTCGGCTGTTGCTCGCCGTGGGCCGCACCGCCGAGGGGATCAACGAGCTGGAGGAGGCGGAGAAGGCGGCGGCCGTCCGCGGCCACCTCAACCCCGTGATGGTCCCCTGGGCGGTCGACCTCGCCCGGGCCCTCGCGACCACGGACCCGGCCCGTGCGGCACAGCTCGCCGCCGACGCCCGCAGCCGGGCCGAGCGGTTCGGCACCGACACGGCGATCGGTGAGGCGCTGCGGTGCGCTGCCGCGCTGGAGACCGGGCAGCGTGCGGTGCGGCTCGCGCATCAGGCGGTCAGCCTGCTGGAGTCCTCGCCGAGTCAGTACGAGCACGCTGCCGCTCGGGTTGAGTACGGCGTTTTGTCGCGGTCGGCGGCTGAGTTGAACCGGGGGTTGGCGTTGGCGCGGACCTGTGGGGCGGACGGGTTGGTGGAGCAGGCGGAGGTGGCGTTGGGGGCGGGGTGAGTTTTCGGGTGCGGGTGCATCGTGGCTGGTCGCGCCCACGCGGCGGAGCCGCATATCGACACAGCCCCGCGCCCCTATCGGGGCGCTCCCCAACCGTAGGTCAGTCTGCCAGGTCTTCCTCCAGCACCCGCTGGGCCGTCGCGAACGCCGAGTTCGCTGCCGGGACCCCGCAGTAGACGGCCGTCTGGAGGAGGACCGCGCCGATTTCGTCCGGGGTGAGGCCGTTGCGGCGGGCCGCGCGGACGTGCATGGCCAGCTCGTCGTAGTGGCCGTGCGCGATGAGCGCGGTCAGCGTGATCATGCTGCGCTCGCGGCGGCTGAGTGTGGGGTCGGTCCAGATCTCGCCCCAGGCGTAGCGGGAGATGAAGTCCTGGTAGCGGGCGGTGAAGGGGGACTGGCGGGCCTGCGCCCGGTCCACGTGGGCGTCGCCCAGCACCTGGCGCCGCACCTCCATGCCCCGCTTGGCCCCGCCGTCGAAGTGGGTGCGCAGCGCGGTCAGCACCGCCTCCGGCTGTTCGGCGGGCGCCAGGTGCGAGGCACCCGGGATCTCCACGAGCGCCGCGTCCGGCACCACGTCCGCGATCTCCCGCAGATGCGCGGGAGGGGTGGCCGGATCCTGCCGCCCCGCGATCAGCAGGGTCGGCACGGAGATCTCCGCCAGCCGCTCCCGCAGATCGAACGCGCCCAGCGCGTCACAGCAGGCGGCATAGCCCTCGGGGTCGGCGGCCCGATGGTCGGCGACCAGCTCCGGCACGGTGAAGCCGGGGGTGAACCAGCGCGCGTCGGCGCTCTCGGCGAGCTTCTCCAGCCCCTCGCTCCGCACCTGCGCGGCCCGCTCCTCCCACGGCCTGCTGCCGTTGAAGTGGGCCGAGGAGCAGATCACCGCGAGCTTCGTGATCCGCTCGGGGTGGTGCAGCGCCAGGTGCAGGCCCACCGCGCCGCCCAGCGACACCCCCGCGTAGCCGAACCGCTCCAGGCCGAGCGAGTCGGCGAGCGCCAGCACCAGCGCGGCCAGGTCGCCGACCGTGGCGCCCGGCCCGATCAGGTCGGCGGGCGAGCCGCCGTGCCCCGGCAGGTCGTAGCGGACCACGCGGTGGGTGACGGACAGCTCGGGCGCGACCTTGTCCCACAGGGCGTACGAGGTGCCCAGCGAGGGCCCGAGCAGCAGCGCGGACGCGGAAGCGGGGCCCTCGGCACGGTGGTTGAGCAGCTTCTCGGTCAACGTCGCTCCAGCGCACGGTCGGTGAGGGCACCGGCGGAGCCGGTGTAGCGGGCGGGGTCGGTGAGGTCGCCGAGGTCGATGTCCTTCAAGTCGGGTTCCTCGGCGAGGAGTTCGGCGAGAGGGCGGCCCTCGGCGTAGGTGCGCGGGGCGAGCGCGGTGAGCAGTTCCTTGGCGCGGGCCCGGCCCAGCACCGCCGACAGTTCGGCGGACAGCCGCTCGGAGACGATGAGACCGTGGGTGAGCTCGAGATCGGCGCGCATCGCCTCCGGGTGGACCCGCAGGCCCTCGGTCAGCTCGGCCGCGTCCCGGGCGGCCCCGCCGACCAGCCGCAGCAGATCCCTGAGCGGCTCCCACTCGGCGTGCCAGGCCCCGGCCGGCCGCTCGTCCGGAGCCGTCAGCGACCCGAACAGAGTGGCCGCGAGCTGGGGTGCGCGCAGGGCGGCGGCCGCGATCAGCGTCGAGCGCACCGGGTTCGCCTTGTGCGGCATGGCCGAGGAGCCGCCCCCGCTGCCCTCCGCCACCTCGGCGATCTCGGTGCGGGCGAGGGTGAGGACGTCCGTCGCGACCTTGCCCAACGCGCCCGCCGCGAAGGCCAGACAGGCGGCGAGGTCGGCGACCGGGGTGCGCAGGGTGTGCCACGGCAACAGCGGTTCCGCCAGCCCGAGTTCACGGGCGTACGCACCCGGCAGCGCCGTCGCGTCCTGGGCGCCGTACGCCGTGAAGGCCGCCAGTGTCCCGGCGGCGCCGCCGAGTTGGGCGGGCAGCGACTCCCGTACGGCGGTGATCCGGTCCCGCGCGTCCAGCACGAGGGAACGCCAGCCGGCGGCCTTCAGCCCGAACGTCGTCGGTACGGCGTGCTGGGTGAGCGTCCGTCCGGGCATCACCGTGTCCCGGTGCTCGGCGGCCAGCGCGGCCAGCGCCTCCTGAGCGCGGCCGAGATCGGCCAGCACCGGGTCGAGGGTGCGTACCGCGACCAGCATCGTCGCCGTGTCCATGATGTCCTGGCTGGTCGTGCCCCGGTGGACGTACGGACCGTACGTGCCGCCGACCACCCGGGTGAGGTCGCCGACCAGCGGGATCACCGGGTTGCCGCCGGCGCGGGCGCGTTCGGAGAGGGAGTGCGCGTCGAACGCGCCGGCCGCGGCCGCGGTGACCGCCGCCCCGGCCCCCTCTGGGGCCAGGCCCAGCCTCTCCTGGGCACGGGCCAGCGCGGCCTCCGCGTCCAGCAGCGCCCGCAGGTAGGAGGCGTCACTCGTCGCGGAGGCGGCGGGGGAGCCGGTCCACCCGGGGGAGAGCAGACCGGACTCGGGCCGGGCATCGGTCACCGGAACTCCAGGAACACCGTCTCGCCTTCGCCCTGAAGGCGGATGTCGAAACGGTAGGTGCCCAGCGGGCCGTCCGCGGCGATCAGCGTGGCGCGGCGCGCCGGATCGAGCTGCTGCAGCAGCGGGTCGGCGGCGAGGGCCGCCTCGTCGCCCGGCAGGTAGATCCTGGTGAACAGGTGCACCAGCAGGCCGCGTGCGAACACACAGACGCTGAGGTAGGGGGCGCTGTTCCCGCGCGCGCCGGGCCGCAGCGTGCGCGCCGACCAGTGCCCGTTGGTGTCGGTCTGGATGCGGCCCCAGCCGGTGAACTCCACGCCGTTGCGGCCCAGGAAGCCGCCGGTGGACGGGTCGCGCCGCATCGAGCCGTCGGTCTGCGGCACCCGGCCGTCCGGGTCGGCGCCCCACAGCTCCACGAACGCGTCCGGCAGCGGGTTGCCCTCGCCGTCGTACACGTACCCCTGCACGGCGATGGTGTCCGGGTGGCCGAGGGGGGCGATGTCGCCGCCGCCGGGGAACGGCAGGGCATGGCCGTAGAAGGGTCCGACCGTGTGCGACGGGGTCGGGAGCACGGTCTCCGGACGGCTCGTGTCGATCTTCGTCATGGCAGGTCAGCGTCCTTCTTCGATCCAGGTGGCGTGCGGCCCGTCCAGCACGATGTCCCAGTGGTAGCCCATCGAGAACTCCGGCACCGACAGGTCGTGGTCGTACGTCGCGACGAGGCGCTGACGCGCCGAGTCGTCCGTCACCGACTGGAGGATCGGGTCGTAGGGGAACAGCGGGTCGCTCGGGAAGTACATCTGCGTCACGAGCCGCTGGGTGAACGCCGTGCCGAAGAGCGAGAAGTGGATGTGGGCGGGCCGCCAGGCGTTGAGGTGCTGGCGCCACGGGTAGGGGCCCGGCTGGATGGTGGTGAAGTGGTACTGGCCGTCGGAGTCGGTCAGGGTGCGTCCGACGCCGGTGAAGTTCGGGTCCAGCGGGGCGTCGTGCTGCTCGCGCTGATGGGCGTACCGGCCCGCCGAGTTGGCCTGCCAGATCTCGATCAGCTGGCCCCTGACCGGACGCCCGTCGCGGTCGAGCAGCCGTCCGGAGACGGTGATGCGCTCGCCGATCGGCTCGCCGTTGTGCTGCCGGGTCAGATCGTTGTCGATCTCGGTGATGTCACGCTCGCCGAAGGCGGGGGAGTGCAGCTCCACCAGCTCCGGGTCCTTCGTGACGTCGATGGTGATCGGCGGCTGCTTCGGATGGCGCAGGACCGAGGAGCGGTACGGCGCGTAGTCGCGGCGCGGCTGGTGCTCGACGGGCGCGCCGTCGGCGACCCGCTTCTCGTACGCGGCGCGCTCGGCCGCGATCTCCTGGTCGATGTCGGCTTGCGTGAGAGTCATGGCGATTCCTGGAGGCCTAACGTTCGAGGACGAGGGCGAGGCCCTGGCCCACGCCGATGCAGAGGGTGGCGACACCGGTGCCGCTGCCCTTGCGGGCGAGCTGGTGGGCGACGGTGCCGGCGAGCCGGGCGCCGGAGGCGCCGAGGGGGTGGCCGAGGGCGATGGCGCCGCCCTGCGGGTTGAGGACCGCCGGGTCGAACTCGGGCCACTCGGCGACACAGCCCAGCACCTGGGCGGCGAAGGCCTCGTTCAGTTCGAGCACGGACAGGTCGGCGAAGGTCCTGCCCGCCTTGGCGAGCGCCCGGTTGACGGCTTCGACGGGGGCGAGTCCGAAGTAGTGCGGGTCGACGGCGTGGACGCCGGTGGCCGAGACCCGGGCGAGCGGCTCACGGCCGGTGGCCTTCAGCCCCTCCTCGTCGACCAGCAGCAGGGCCGCGGCACCGTCGTTCAGCGGCGAGGCGTTGCCCGCGGTGACGGTCCCCCCGTCGGGGCGGAAGGACGGCCTCAGCTTCGCCATCGCCGCCAGGGACGCATCGGGCCGTACGCATTCGTCGGCACCGAAGACGACCGGGTCGCCCTTGCGCCGCGGGATCGCCACCGGCGCGAGCTCGGTGTCGAACAGGCCCTCGGCCTGCGCCTTCGCCGCCTTCTGGTGGGAGGCGAGGGCGAACTCGTCCTGCTGCTCGCGGCTGATCTTGTGCTTGTCGGCGATCAGCTCCGCCGACTCACCCAGCGGGACGGTCCACTGCGGGTCCATCCTCGGGTTGACCATCCGCCAGCCGAGCGTGGTCGAGTACAGCTCGGCGTGCCCGGCGGGGAAGGCCCGGTCCGACTTCGGCAGCACGTACGGCGCCCGGGTCATCGACTCGACACCGCCCGCCACGGCGATGGAGGCGTCGCCGACCGCGATGGCCCGGGCCGCCTGGATCACCGCCTCCAGGCCGGAGGCGCACAGCCGGTTGACGGTGACACCGGGGACGCTGGTGGGCAGCCCGGCGAGAAGGGCGGCCATCCGGGCGACGTTGCGGTTCTCCTCGCCGGCGCCGTTGGCGTTGCCGAGGTACACGTCCTCGATCCGCGCCGGGTCCAGCGCGGGCGTACGGGCGAGGAGCTCACGGACGGCATGGGCGGCCAGGTCGTCCGGGCGCACGCCCGCGAGCCCGCCGTTGTAGCGGCCGATCGGGGTACGGACGGCGTCGACGATGTACACCGTGTTCACAGCAGGTCCTCCGCGACGGTCAGCTTGGCGTCGGTCTTGGCGATGACGTCCTCGACGCTCACCCCGGGCGCGACCTCGGTCAGCACGAGCCCGTCCGGAGTCACGTTGAGCACGCCGAGATCGGTGATGACCCGGTTCACGCATGCCTTGCCGGTGAGCGGCAGGGCGCACTCGTCGAGGATCTTCGCCGAGCCGTCCTTGGCGGTGTGGGTCATCACCACGACGACCGTACGGGCCCCGTGGACGAGGTCCATCGCCCCGCCGATCCCGGTGATCAGCTTTCCGGGGATCGCCCAGTTGGCCAGGTCGCCCTTCGCGGACACCTGCATGGCGCCCAGTACGGCGACGTCGATGTGTCCACCGCGGATCATCGAGAACGACAGCGCCGAGTCGAAGAAGGAGGCGCCCGGCAGGACCGTCACCGTCTCCTTCCCGGCGTTGATCAGATCCGGGTCCACGGCGTCCTCGGCCGGATACGGGCCGGTGCCCAGGATGCCGTTCTCCGACTCCAGGATCACCTCCACACCCTCCGGCAGGTAGTTCGGGATCAGCGTCGGCAGCCCGATGCCCAGGTTGACGTACTGGCCGTCCTGAAGCTCGCGCGCGGCCCGGGCGGCCATCTCCTCACGTGTCCAGGCCATCAGCTGCTCACCGTCCGCTGCTCGATCTTCTTGTCGGCCGCCTGCTCCGGGGTCAGCGCGATCACGCGCTGCACGAAGATGCCCGGCAGATGGACCGCGTCCGGGTCGATCTCCCCGGGCTCGACCAGTTCCTCGACCTCGGCGATCGTGATCTTCCCGGCCATGGCGGAGAGCGGGTTGAAGTTGCGGGAGGACTTGTTGAAGACGAGGTTGCCGTGGCGGTCGCCCTTGGCGGCCCTGACCAGCGCGTAGTCGGTGCGGATCCCGCGCTCCAGCACGTACTGGGTGCCGTCGAACTCCCGCACCTCCTTCGGCGGGGACGCCAGCGCGACGCCGCCCTCACCGTCGTAGCGCCACGGCAGTCCGCCCTCGGCGACCTGGGTGCCCACCCCGGCGGGGGTGTAGAACGCGGGGATGCCGGCGCCGCCGGCCCGCAGCCGCTCGGCGAGGGTGCCCTGCGGGATCATCTCGACCTCGAGCTCCCCGGCCAGGTACTGGCGGGCGAACTCCTTGTTCGCGCCGATGTACGAACCGGTCACCCGGGAGATCCGCCCGGCGGCGAGCAGGACCGCGAGGCCCGACTCCATCGCCCCGCAGTTGTTGGAGACGACCGACAGACCGGTCACGCCCCGCTCGTACAGGGCCTGGATGAGGACGTTCGGCACGCCGCTCAGTCCGAAGCCACCCACTGCCAGCGACGCGCCGTCCGGCACGTCGGCCACCGCCTCCAGGGCCGTGGCGACCACCTTGTCCATCCGTTGAGCCCCATCTCTTCCGAGTGTCACCAGCTCCCTGAATTAATCAGGACACTGAGCATTTCTCCGAGGTTGCCCACACGCTGCCATCGCGGGGCGGGTCCGTCAAGACTCCAGGCAGGAGGAGGTGTGGGCGACCTCTGGAGGCGAGACGGGGGCGGCGGCCGGGCGGTATTGTTCAGTGCACCGATCGAATCTGAAGCAGAGGAGCGCACATGGGCGCGGTGGACCTCTCGAGCCACCCCGGGCACCTCGCCCGGCGGCTGCAGCAGGCGCACTACCTGCTGTGGAACACGATGGTCTCCGAGGAGATCACCTCCCCCCAGTTCGCGGTCCTCAACGCGCTCGTCGCCGAGCCGGGCCTCGACCAGCGCACCGTGGGGGAGCGGGTGGGGCTCGACCGCTCCACCATCGCCGAGGTGATCAGCCGGCTGGGCCGGCGCGGGCTGCTGGACAAGGTCCGCGACCCGGCGGACGGCCGCCGTTCCCTGCTGCGGCTCACCGAGGAGGGGGAACGCACCCACCGCAGGCTCACCGTGCGCACGGCCCGGATGAACCAGGTGTTCCTCGCGCCGCTCTCCGCCGAGGAGCAGGCCCAGTTCTTCGACCTGATCCGGCGGGTCTCGGACGCGGCGGAGGGGCTGCGCAATCCGGCGGAGCCGCTGGTGGGGCAGGGATGAGACGGCACGTACCGTGACCTGGCCGATCACGGCGCCTTCGCGAAGACCACCCACACCTGGCCCCGGGCGAAGTCGACCGGGTTGCCGTCGCCGGTGGTGAAGTCCGTGCCGTCCCGCACCGTCGCCCGCTTCCAGCGCACGTCGTAGACCCGCCCGTCGCGCAGCACCTCCGCCGTCCCCGAGCCCACCGTCTCGGTGTACGGCGTGTTGTTGCCGAGGAAGTCGCCGAACGCCGACCGGCGCACCTTCACGTGCTGCACGACCACGGTCGCCGGGGCCACCCGCTGCCCGTCGGCCGTCACCGTCGGCGTGCCGTCCATGGAGACCAGCCAGCGCGCCCGGTCCGCCGACCAGGTGAAGGTGAAGCGGGCCGCCGGGTAGCGCACGGTGTGCGAGGCCTGCGCCCTGCCGCCGGAGGGCGCGGGACCGTAGCGGAAGCCGGTCGTCAGCGCGGTCGGGCCCGGCGCCGAGGGCAGCAGCCGGTCCGGGCGGAGGTAGAGGTTGTGCGGGGCGGCCCGGCCCGGCCCGCGGAAGTAGGCGCCGGACGCGTCGCCCGGCGTCACGGCGTCCAGCGGCGCCCGGTCGATCAGCGGCAGCAGCTTGCTCTGCGCCCCGGAGAAGGCCAGCACCGGCCGCCGGAACTGGCCCAGCAGCTCCAGATCGGACTCACGGGCACTGCGCACCGGCCCCACGGCCTGCGGCAGCCTGCTCGCGTACACCGCCATCAGCCTGCTCAGTCCGCCCTCGACCTGCTCGACGTACACGAGGTCCGCGGCGTCCACCCCGGTCTGCGGGCGGGCCGCTCCCGCGTTGTCGATCTTCACGGCGAGTACGGAGCCGAGCGCTGTGGCGGGCGGGCTGACGCCGCTCGGTCTTCCTGACGTGCTGCGTCCGTCGTCGGGGGAGCGGGTCGTCGTACAGCCTGCCGCGAGGGAGAGGGCCAGTGCGGCGGCGAGCAGTGCCGCGGCCCGCGTTGCCCTGACCGCCGTCGTGCAGCGTCTCGCGCGTTGTGCACCCACCATGGCCACCCCGTTCCGTGTCTTGATTGTGCGCTCGTCTGTTCGGTTGCGCCTCCGCGTGAACGGATCCGGTGTGACAGAGATCCGGTGTGACAGAGCCGCCGGTCCGGGTACCCGGGGCGGAGCCGGGACCGCGGTCCCCGGATTCGCCGGGACGGACCGGACCGGCGGAAGGAGCGCGGCACCATGAAGGCAGTGACCTGGCAGGGGAAGCGGGACGTCCGGGTGGAGACCGTGCCCGACCCGCGGATCGAGGAACCCACGGACGTCGTCATCCGCGTCACGTCCACCGGACTGTGCGGCTCCGACCTGCATCTGTACGAGGTGCTGACCCCGTTCATGACCCCGGGCGACATCCTGGGCCACGAGCCGATGGGCGTCGTCGAGGAGGTCGGCGCCGGGGTGCCCGACCTCATGGCCGGCGACCGGGTCGTGGTGCCGTTCCAGATCGCCTGCGGCAACTGCTGGATGTGCCTGAACTCCCTGCCCACACAGTGCGAGACCACCCAGGTCACCGGCGAGGGCATGGGCGCCGCCATCTTCGGCTACTCCCGGCTGTACGGCGCGGTGCCCGGCGCCCAGGCCGAGTATCTGCGCGTCCCGCAGGCCCAGTACGGCCCGATCAAGGTGCCCGAGGGTCCGCCCGACGACCGGTTCGTGTACCTCTCCGACGTCCTGCCCACCGCCTGGCAGGCCGTCGCCTACGCCGACGTCCCCCAGGGCGGCAGCGTCGCGGTGCTCGGGCTCGGCCCCATCGGCGACATGGCCTGCCGGGTCGCCCAGGTGCGCGGCGCCGGCCGGGTGTTCGGCGTCGACCTGGTCGGCGAGAGGCTGCGCCGGGCCCGGGCGCACGGCGTCGAGGCGTACGACCTGCGCGGCTTCGACAGCGAGAAGGAACTGGTCGTCGCCCTCCGCGACGAGACCGACGGGCGCGGCCCGGACGCCGTGATCGACGCGGTCGGCACCGAGGCACACGGCAGCGCGGCCGCCCGCCTGGTCCAGAACGCGTCCGCGCTGCTGCCGCGCGCACTCGGCGGCCCCCTCGCGGAACGCTTCAGCGTGGACCGGCTCGCCGCCCTGCACACCGCGATCGAACTGGTGCGGCGCGGCGGCACCCTCTCCCTGGTCGGCGTCTACGGCGGCACGGCCGACCCGCTGCCCATGCTGACCCTGTTCGACAAGCAGCTCCAGATCCGCCTCGGCCAGGCCAACGTGCGCCGCTGGAGCGACGAGATCCTGCCGTACCTCACCGACGAGGACCCCCTCGGCGTCGACGACTTCGCCACCCACCGGCTGCCGCTGTCTCAGGCGCCGCACGCGTACGAGATGTTCCAGCGCAAGCAGGACGGCGCGGTGAAGATCCTGATGACGCCGTGAGTCACCGTGTCGCTGGGTGAGTCACGGTGTCGCTGGGGTGGGTCACGGTGCCGGCGGGGGCGTCCCCAGGATCTCCGCGAGGTCGTAGCGCACCGGCTCCTCCAGTTGCGTGTACGTGCAGCTCTCCGGCGTACGGTCCGGGCGCCAGCGGCGGAAGCGGGCGGTGTGCCGGAACCGCGCCCCGTTCTCCATGTGGTCGTACGCCACCTCGGCGACCCGCTCCGGCCGCAGCGGCACCCAGGACAGGTCCTTCTTGCCCGACCAGCGGCTCGGCGCCCCGGGCAGCCGGGCGCTCTCGTGCGCCGCCTCCTCGGTCCAGGCCGCCCACGGATGCCCGGTGGCGTCCGCCATCCGCAACGGCTCCAGCTCCTCGACCAGTTCGGCCCGCCGCTTCATGGCGAACGCGGCCGACACGCCCACGTGCTGGAGGGTGCCCCGGTCGTCGTACAGGCCCAGCAGCAGCGAGCCCACCACGGGCCCGCTCTTGTGGAAGCGGTAGCCGGCGACCACGACGTCCGCGGTGCGCTCGTGCTTCACCTTGAACATGGCCCGCTCGTCCTGCCGGTAGTGCAGGCCGAGCGGTTTGGCGATCACCCCGTCCAGGCCGGCGCCCTCGTACTGCTCGAACCACCGCCGGGCCACCTCGACGTCCGTCGTCGCCGGCGCCAGATGCACGGGCGGGGTCACCCCCGCCAGCGCCCTGGTCAGCAGCTCCCGCCGGTCGGTCAGCTCCACGTCGAGCAGCGAGGTGTCCGCCAGCGCGAGCAGGTCGAACGCCACGAACGACGCCGGTGTCCGCTCGGCCAGCGTGCGCACCCTGGAATTCGCCGGGTGGATGCGTTCGGTGAGCGCGTCGAAGTCCAGCCGCCCCTCCCGCGCGATCACGATCTCCCCGTCCAGCACGCACCGCTCGGGCACCCGCTCCTTCAGCGCCTCCACCAGCTCGGGAAAGTACCTGGTCAGCGGCTTCCCGGTGCGGCTGCCCAGCTCGACCTCGGCCCCGTCGCGGAACACGATCGCCCGGAACCCGTCCCACTTCGCCTCGTACTGCATTCCCGGCGGAATCGCCGCCACCGACTTGGCGAGCATCGGCTTCACGGGCGGCATCACCGGCAGATCCATGCTCCGACCCTATGAGCCGTCCATGGCATCCGCCTGTTGAGCGCAACGTCCGTAAAACCAAGGTCAGGGGTCCAGAACCTGCCGGTCAAGGAGCCAGACCCATGGAGAACGTACCCCCGCCGCGAACTCGACGAGGCCGCTCCTCGTCACGTCGCCATCCCCGCGTACGTGGTCGCCGCCCTGCGCAGACGATCGCTCATCAGACGTCACAACACGGCCACAGCGTCACCAAGCACCCCCCAGCACGACGCATGATGCCCCCCACCCACACCGACGCAGGGGGGACCATGCGCATCCGCACCGCAACGGCCGCCATCACCGCCACGCTCACCATCACCCTCGTCGCATGCAGCAGCAGCGACGGCAGCGACAGCAGCGACACCGCGGACAGCACCACCACCGCCGCGAGCCATACGTCCGACCCTGGCTACAGCGAGGCCATGAAGGCCGCCGGCATCCCGCCCGAGCCCACCGGCGCCGAACGCACCGCCCTCCTCAGCGCCCTCGCCAGAGTGAACCCGGACATCGCGCACTACGAGGGCAAGGCCATCGACGCCGCCCGCAACCAGTGCTCGGCGATCAACAAGGGCACCCAGAAGCTCGACCAGCTCGCCTCGACCCGCTTCACGTACAAGGACGTCACGACCACCGAGGCCCAGGGCAAGCAGATCAACCAAGCCCTGAAGGACGGCGGCTTCTGCAAGGTCTGACACAGGAGTCCCGGGCCGTGACGGCGCCCAGTCCCAGGCAACTGGGCGCCGATCGCACAACGCGGGGCCCGGCGTCACGCCGGAGGCACACTCACGAGGGAGTGGCTCTCCAGTTCTGCGCCCGGACCGCCCCGATCGCCCGGTATGCGCGTCATGGGCGTTACGCCTACCGTGGCTCGCATGGGTGACGCGGTGGAACTGGAGGCGGGCGGCCGGACCGTACGGCTGTCCAGTCCCGACAAGGTCTTCTTCCCGGAGCGCGGCTTCACCAAGCTGGACCTCGCCCGCTACTACCAGGCGGTCGCCCCCGGCATCCTGCGCGCCCTGCTCAACCGCCCCACCACCCTGGAGCGCTACCCCGACGGGGTGACCGGCGAGTCCTTCTTCCAGAAGCGGGCACCGAAGAACATGCCCGACTGGATCCCCACCGCCCACATCACCTTCCCCAGCGGCCGCAGCGCCGACGAGATGTGCCCCACCGAGGAGGCGGCCGTGCTGTGGGCCGCCCAGTACGGCACGCTCACCTTCCACCCCTGGCCCGTGCGCCGGGACGACGTCGACCGCCCCGACGAACTGCGCATCGACCTCGACCCGCAGCCCGGCACCGACTTCGACGACGCCGTGCGCGCCGCCCATGAACTGCGGACCGTCCTCGACGAGTACGGCGGTCTGCGCGGCTGGCCCAAGACCTCCGGCGGCCGAGGTCTGCACGTCTTCGTGCCCATCGAGCCCCGCTGGACCTTCACCCAGGTCCGCCGCGCGGCGATCGCCGTCGGCCGGGAGATGGAACGCCGGATGCCGGAGCGGGTCACCATCAAGTGGTGGAAGGAGGAGCGCGGCGAGCGCATCTTCCTCGACTACAACCAGACCGCCCGCGACCGCACCATCGCCTCCGCCTACTCCGTACGGCCCCGCCCGCACGCCCCCGTCTCGGCGCCGCTGCGCTGGGAGGAGGTCGACGAGGCCCAACCCCGCGACTTCGACATCGCGACCATGCCCGCCCGCTACGCCGAACTCGGCGACGTCCACGCCGACATGGACGACCACGCCTTCTCCCTGGAGCCCCTCCTGGAACTCGCCCGCCGCGACGAACACGACCACGGCCTGGGCGACCTCCCGTATCCCCCGGAGTACCCGAAGATGCCGGGCGAACCGAAGCGCGTCCAGCCGAGCAGGGCCCGGAACGAGGACACACCGTCAGCTCCCCGCTCCCGCCGCCGCGAGAAGCCGGCCCCGCCACCGGAATCGACGGCACCCTGACAGGGGGCGGACCGGTTTCGGCGGTCCGCGAGAGCGCCCTCACCGCCCTCCGCTCCCGGAGCTATCCTGATCCGCACCCCGCCCACCGAGGAGGAGCCCCGACGTGACCGAGACCGCGCAGCGTCCCACCCTGGAGGCCGTGGCCGCGCGGGCCGGGGTGTCCAGGGCCACCGTGTCGAGGGTCGTCAACGGTGGGGACGGGGTCCGGGAGCCTCTGGTGGAGCGGGTCCGGCAGGCCGTGGAGGAACTCGGGTACGTACCCAACCAGGCGGCCCGCAGCCTGGTGACGAAGCGGCACGGCGCCGTCGCCGTCGTCATCGCCGAACCGGAGACCAGGGTCTTCGCCGACCCGTTCTTCGCGCTCCAACTCCGCGGCATCAGCAAGGAACTGACGGCCCAGGACAACCAGCTGGTCCTGCTGCTCACCGAGGGCCGCGACGACCACACGCGGGTCGCCCGCTATCTCGCCGGCGGCCATGTCGACGGCGCCCTGGTCTTCTCCCTCCACCTCGACGACCCGCTCCCCGGCCTCATCCGCGGCACGGGTCTGCCCACCGTGTTCGGCGGACGCCCCGGCTGGAGCGACGGCGACGCCGGTGTGGTGTACGTGGACAGCGACAACCGGGGCGGGGCCCGCGAGGCCGTACGCCATCTCGTCGGCCTCGGCCGCACCCGGATCGCGCACCTCACCGGCCCCCTCGACCAGACCTCGGCGGCCGACCGGCTCGACGGCTACCGGGACGTCATGGGCGAGACCGCCCCAGGGCTCGTCGTGGCGAGCGACTTCACGCCCGGCGGCGGGGAGCGCGCGACGCGCGAACTCCTGGGCCGCTGCCCGGACGTCGACGCGGTGTTCGCCGCGAACGACCTCGCCGCCTCGGGCGCGCTGCGCGTTCTGCGCGAGCACGGGAGGCGGGTGCCCGAGGACGTGGCGGTGGTCGGCTTCGACGACATGCTGCCGGTCGCCGAGGCCACCGACCCGCCGTTGACGACGGTCCGTCAGGACATCGAGGAGATGGGCCGGATCATGGCCCGCCTCCTGCTCCGCCGCCTCGACCCACGCACCCCCGTGGAAGCCCCGGCCGGCGTGGTCCTGCCGACCACCCTGGTACGGCGAGCCTCGGCCTGAGCCCGGCCCGACCAGAGCCCGGTCCGACCAGAGCCCGGCCCGACCAGAGCCCGGCCCGACCAGAGCCCGGCCCGACCAGAGCCCGGCCCGGCCCGAGCCACGCCCGACGTGAGCGCGGTCCCGACTGCGGCGCGCCTGAGCCTGGGCCGGCCTGGGCAGGGCCGGGGTGTGAGCGGTCCCGACGACTGCGGCGCGCCCCGGTCCGAGCGCGGCACGACCCCGAGCGCGGTCCCGTCTGCGGCGCGTCTCGGTCTGGGCCTGGCCCTGCCTGAGCCTGGTCCGCCTGTGGTGCGCCCCGGTCCGAGCCCGGCCCGGCCTGTGGTCCGGCTCGGTGGGCGCAGGGCTGGGCGTGAGAGGAGTCCCGTCCGTCCGCGCGTCTCGGTCTGCGCATGGCCCTGCCTGAGCGCGGGCGTGGCCCTGCTGCGGGCGCGGTCCGGTGGCCGGCCTCAGCCGCTCCCGCCAGCTGTGCCCGGAGCCACCCTCGGACCCGCACCAGGCACGGCCCTCTCAGGTCTGCCGCGGTGTGCTCCTGATCACCGCGAAGCGTGCCCCGTACGGGTCGGCCAGGCGGGCCATGCGGCCGACGCCCTCGACGTCCGCCGCCGGCATCCGGACCGCGCCACCGCGCGCCTCCGCCTCGGCGGCGACCGCGTCCACGTCCGCGACCTCGAAGTACGGCAGCCAGTACGCCCCGTCCCGCGCCTCGGTCGGGTCGTCGGCCAGTGCCACGAAGCCGCCGAACATGGCGTCCTCGCCCTCGTGTGCGGGGTTGACGCAGGTGTACACGCCGCCGGGGAAGGGGACCGCGGAGGTCTCCAGACCCAGCGTCGTGCGGTAGAAGACGGCCGCCGCGGCTATGTCCGGCGTGTACAGCTCCACCCAGCACAGCGAGCCGGGTTCGCCGGCCATGTCCACGCCCTTGTTCCGCCCCGGCTGCCAGAGGCCGAAAGGCACCCCCGCCGAGTCGGCGACGATCGCCATCATGCCCTGCCCCATCACGTCCATCGGCGCGAAGAGCACCCGGCCGTGGGCCTGTTCGGCGGCCTTGGCGGTGGCGTCCACGTCCGACGACTGGAAGTACACCGTCCAGGACGGGGGACCCTGCGCGGGCGTGGTCTGCATTCCGCCCGCCACGGTCCTGCCCTCCGACTGGAAGAAGCCGTACCCCTCCGCGTCCGGCCCCGCGGACTCGAACCGCCAGCCGAACAGTGCGCCGTAGAAGGAGGTGGCGCCGTCGATGTCGGGCGTGCCGAGGTCGATCCAGTTCGGAGCGCCGTCGACGAAACGGGTGGTGAGCATCTCCGCCCTCCTCACAGGGGTCCCGTTGCCTGCACTGCCGAGTCTTGCACCGCCCACTGACAATCGCCGCCGGAGTGCGGCAACGGCTCGCACGGACTTTCCCTTACCATCGGTAACCGTTTCAGTTCTTTGTGTCCCTGTGAGTTCCGCGCGCCGCCGTGCGCAGGAGCCGGTCCGCGCGTCATCATCAGGGCGGCCGGAGGCCCTCGCCCGGTGCGTATATCCGGCGTTGATCGAACGTTTTTCGCCGCAGGGCACGATCCTGGCCATGCATACCGACACGATCCCCACACCCGACCTCGGCTGGCAGCGGGAGGCGCTGTGCGCGCAGACCGGGGCGGACTTCTTCTTCCCGGAGCCCGGCAGCTCGGTGCGCGAGGCCAAGCGCATCTGCGGCATGTGCGACATGCGCGTGGCCTGTCTCCAGTACGCCCTGGCCAACGACGAGCGCTTCGGCGTCTGGGGCGGCCTGTCCGAGAAGGAACGCCTGCAGATCAGGCGCACGTCCTGCTGACCCGTCATCGGGCGGTGGGCTGTGAAGGCGCCTCGAAAATCCGGGCGACCGCGTCGCGGGGGTGCGGTTAGGATCCGGGGGCGCCTCCGGACGTAGCGCAGAGGCAGTCGCGCCGGCTTGCTCAGCCGGATACGCCGGTTCGAATCCGGTCGTCCGGGCGCGGAACGGTCCTGTAGAGCAGAGGCAGACTCGCCACCCTCTCAAGGTGGATACGCCGGTTCGAATCCGGCCGGGACCACGGTACGGCGAGCACGGGGCGGGGACGGATGGGCGAGGAGAGCACGGTCACGGCGGTCGACCCGCCGGTCACCGAGGCGGAACTGGCCGCATTCCACGTGGTCGTGGGCAAGCTGCGCGCCCTGCCCGTCGACGATCCCGTACGGCTGTGCGCCGAGCAGGTCGCCGCGTCCTTCGCGCGCGACGGACGGCTGCGTCGGCGCAAGGCCCGCGGCGCCGAGCTGTCGGCCGCCGACGCCGCCGCGATGGCCGCGACCGCCACCGGTGCCCCGGAGCGGCGCGAGGACGCGCCCCTGACCGGAGCCGACACCGGCGGCGGAGGCGTCTTCCTGCGGCCACGTACCTGCTACGTCTGCAAGTCGCCGTATCGACAGGTCGACACCTTCTACCACCGGCTCTGCCCTGGATGCGCCGCCGACAACACCACCCGCCGCGCCCTGAGCACCGATCTGCGCGGGCGCCGCGTCCTGCTGACCGGCGGACGCGTGAAGATCGGCTTCCATCTGGCGCTGATGATGCTGCGGGACGGCGCGGAGGTCGTCGTCACCTCCCGGTTCCCGCACGACACCGTGCGCCGCTTCCACGCCGAACCGGGCAACGGGGCCTGGCGGGACCGGCTCACCGTGCTCGCCGTCGACCTGCGCGACCCGCGCCAGGTGCTCGGCCTGTGCGAGGACCTGCGCGCGGAGGGGCGGCCCCTCGACGTCCTCGTCAACAACGCGGCCCAGACCGTACGCCGCCCTCCGGAGTCGTACGCCCTCCTCGCGGCCGGCGAGGTCGGCGCGCTGCCCGAAGGGGCGCGGCAGGCCCCCGGGTTCGCGCCGATGCGCATGCTCACCGGCGGGGCCGCCTCGCTGCCCGCCGCCCTGCGCGAGGCCGACGAGGCCGGACTGCTGCCCGACCCGTCCCCGGAGAACTCCTGGTCGGCGAGGCTCGGCGCGCTCGACCCGGCCGAGGTCCTGGAGACCCAGCTCGTCAACGCCCTCGCGCCCGCGCTGCTGTGCGACCGGCTGCTGCCGCTGCTGCTCGCCTCCCCGCACCCGCGCCGGTACGTCGTCAACGTCACCGCCGTCGAGGGCCGGTTCGCCGTGCGCAACAAGATGCCGGGGCATCCGCACACCAACATGGCCAAGGCCGCCCTCAACATGCTCACCCGCACCAGCGCCGCCGAACTCGCCGCCCAGGGCGTCCACATGTGCGCCGTCGACACCGGCTGGATCACCGACGAGAACCCGGCACCGAAGAAGGCCCGCATGGCGGGCGCCGGCTTCCGCACCCCGCTCGACATCGTCGACGGCGCGGCCCGGGTGTACGACCCGATCGTGCGCGGCGAGGCCGGCGACCCGGTGTCGGGCGTGTTCCTGAAGGACTACCGGGAGGCGGAGTGGTGAGCGAGGAGAACACGGCGGCCGGGCCCGGGTCGGGGACGGGTTCGGCCGGAGGCGAGCCGGTGGGCGAGCGGGTGAGCCTTCAGGCCCGCTTCGCCGGAGTGCCCCACGTCGTTCCGCGCCCCCTCGCCGATCTCGCCCCGCTGCTCGACTGGCTGCGCGCCGGGCGTCCGGCGGCAGAGCGGCAGGACTTCACGGCCGGGTCCGCGCTGCCGGACGGCCGCCTGGACCTGTGCAAACAAGGGCTGGGCGCAGCGGGAGCCGCGCTGATCGCCGAGGCCCTGGCCGACGGCCCGACGCCGGTACGGCATCTGCTGCTGGGCACCGACGCCCTCGGTGACGACGGCGCCGCCACCGTGGCCGGTACGGGCGCGCCGGTCGAGACGCTCTACCTCGGCTGCAACGGCATCACCGCCGGCGGCGCCTGCCGGATCGCCGACCAGCTGCGCGCCTCGCCGCAGGTCGTCACCGGCGTCTGGCTCAAGCGCAACCCGCTGGGCGGCGGGGGAGGACGGGCGGCCGCCGAACTCATCGAGTCCGCACGAACTTTGCGCACCCTCGACCTGGTCCAGACGGGCCTCGACCCGTCCGGCGCCGCACGGCTCGCCGACGCGCTGCTGGCCGCCGCGGACGGCGGACGGCGCATCGAGCGGCTCTTCGCCGGCGGCAATCCGCTGGGCGAACCGGGCGCCGAGGCACTCGCCGCGGTGATCGCCGCCGGGGCGATCGACGAGCTCTACGTGTCGGCCGCCCGGCTGGGCGACGCCGGCGCCCTCCGTCTCGCCGATGCACTGTCCCGGGCGCCGTACGGGCGGCTCACCCGGCTGTCCGTCGCCAGCAACGGCATCGGACCGCAGGCCGCCGCCCGGCTGGTCGACGCGGCCACCGCCGCCGGGGTCACCCTGCTGGACCTCGGCCGGGTCCGCGCCGCCGCCGTGCTCGGCGCGGCCGACAACCGGCTCGACCTGGAGGCCGCCGACAGCATCGGGCGGACGCTGGCGGTCGGCGAACACCGTCTCGCCCACCTGTTCCTGCGCCACACGGGCCTGCGCAGCCGCGAGGCCCACCGCCTGCTCGACCACGCACCCCGTGCCGCCACGCCCACCCGCTTCGTCCTCGGCCAGTCCATCGCGACCAGCATCAAGCGCCGCCTGACGGCCCTCAGCACCCACGTCCCGCCCCCGATCGTGCCGGCCGACGTCGCCGCCGTACGCAGTGTCCACCGCACGGCCCCGCCCGCCCCGGACGAGCCCTCGACCGAGGGCTGACCCAGCCACCCGCCCACAGCGCAAGCGCACGCCGCCCCCCCCGCTCTCCGTACCCCATGCCACAGCCCCCCCGTGCGACGCCTCCCCCAGCACCTCATTGGTAGCAGGCCCCACTGACAACGGCCCAAGGCATTACGCTCCGAGGCAAGGGCGGGGCCGTAGCGCAGAGGCAGCCGCACCGGTCTCCAAAACTGGAACACGCTGGTTCGAATCCAGCCGCCCCGCCCCCCTCGGCCCTGCTCAGGCGATGGCGCCTGCCGTCATCAGCAGCTCAGGTGCCGTCCCGTGGAAGGTCTCGGCGATCTGGGCCGGCACGGCCCAGGCCTCCGCGCGGTCGCCGAGGTGGTCGCGGACGAGCGGGCACAGCGCGTCCTCGGCGTCGGGGGCGCGGGCGGGGAACATCGGGTGGCCCATGGCCAGGACTTCGAGGTCGCGGACAGCCGGGCAGTCGGGGCGTACCGACAGCACCCAGCGGGTGTAGCCGGGCAAGGGCTGCTCGGCGTGCGCCTCGGCGGCCGTCGTCCGGTCGTCCGGGGTGATCACCATGGAGCAGGCCGCGCGGGCCCGGGACATGGAGTCCACCGCGCGCAGGGCGCCGACGAGGCCGTGGCGGACGTAGGTCTCGGGGATCTCGGGTTCCTCGCCCGCCGGCGTGCGATCCACCGGGACGGGTGCCGTGCGGCCGGGGCCCGAAGGGCAGCCCGCGGACGACGGCCCGCCGCAGGCCCGCGTTCCGGCCGAGGTGGGGCCAGAGCAGCGTGTTCAGCTGCGGGTCGTCCAGTTCCAGCAACCACAGTGCGACGGACGCCGGTACGGGGGACCAGGTCCACGCCCGTCGGATCCGTCGCCGGGCGAGTCGGCATGGCGGCATGATGCCGCAGCGCACCGACAGGGCGCACCGCTGTTTCGATGCGCCCCGCTCAAGGTGGCTCACGCCCGGGGATCAGGCTCCGGCGCGCGCTGCCATCCGCGCCTTGCGCGCCGCCAGCTTCTCGTCGAACTTCGCGGCCTCCGAGTCCAGGCCGCCCATGAACAGACCCAGCTCCTCCTGGGCCTGGCGGCCCTCGGCGCCGAGGCCGTCGATGTCCATGACCTTGAGGTGGCGCAGGACGGGCTGGAGCACGTCGTCGTGGTGGATGCGCAGGTTGTAGACCTCGCCGATGGCCATCTGCGCGGCGAACCGCTCGAAGCCGGGCATGCCGTGGCCGGGCATGCGGAAGTTCACGATGACGTCCCGCACGGCCTGCATCGTGAGGTCGGGGGCGAGCTCGAAGGCGGCCTTCAGCAGGTTGCGGTAGAAGACCATGTGCAGGTTCTCGTCGGTCGCGATCCGGGCCAGCATGCGGTCGCAGACCGGGTCACCGGACTGGTGGCCGGTGTTGCGGTGCGAGATGCGGGTCGCGAGCTCCTGGAAGGCGACGTAGGCGACCGAGTGCAGCATCGAGTGCCGGTTGTCCGACTCGAAGCCCTCGCTCATGTGCGTCATCCGGAACGCTTCCAGCTTGTCCGGGTCCACCGCGCGCGAGGCGAGCAGGTAGTCGCGCATCACGATGCCGTGGCGGCCCTCCTCGGCGGTCCAGCGGTGCACCCAGGTGCCCCAGGCGCCGTCCCGGCCGAACAGGCTGGCGATCTCGTGGTGGTAGCTGGGGAGGTTGTCCTCGGTGAGGAGGTTCACCACGAGGGCGATCCGGCCGATCTCGGTGACCTTGGACTGCTCCTTGTCCCAGGCCTCCCCGTCCTCGAAGAGGGCGGGGAAGTTGCGGCCGTCGCTCCAGGGCACGTACTCGTGCGGCATCCAGTCCTTGGCGACCTTCAGATGCCGGTTGAGTTCCGTCTCGACCACTTCCTCGAGCGCGTACAGCAGCTTGGCGTCGGTCCAGACGGCAGGGCTGCCGAGGTGAGGGGAGGTGATCGTCACGAGGTACTCCAGGGGACAGGAAAACGGAGCGGGACACTCCGGCGAGCGAAGCCGGAACCTACGGGATCGTAGGCTACGAACCCGTAGGTTACGAAGCCGTAGGTTAAGGGCGCTGTAAAGATCGCTGCTCAGCCAGGCTCCCCAAGGGATTTCGAGCGGCGCCGAACACCCCCGGGATCCGCAGGTCCCAGGGCTGAAAAGGTGATCCGGTCACCTGGTCAGGCGTACAGCTCCCGCAGTCGCACCGAGAGGCATGTCACACAACCTTCGAGCTTCTCGAACTCGCTGATGTCGACCATGACCGGCTCGAAGCCGAGGTCGGCGAAGAGCTCCGCCGACTTGGGCGCGGCGGCCGACATGAGCAGCTCGGGGCCGCCCAGGAGCACGACGTGCGAGCCGGCCTCCTCGGGCACCGACAGGAACCGGGGGAACAGTGAGGGCCTGTCCACCTTCGGGATGTGCCCGATCACCGTGCCGTCGGGCAGCGCGGTGACCGCCGACTTCAGATGCAGCACCTTGCTCACCGGCACGCCGACCACCCGCGCCCCGAGCGGCTCGAACGCGGCGCGCACCTGCTGCAGCCCGGCGGCGTTGGTCCGCCCCCCGCGGCCGACGTAGATCGTGTCGCCGACCTTCAGCACGTCGCCGCCGTCCAGTGTGCCCGGCTCCCAGATCCAGTTCACCGAGCAGCCCAGGCGCGCCACGGCCTCCTCGACCCCGTCGGTCTCGTCGCGCCGGGACTCGGCTCCGGGGCGCGCGATCAGGGCCACGTTCTTGTACATGACCACCGTGTCCTCGACGAACACGGAGTCCGGGCAGTCGTCGGCCGGGTCGACCTCGATCGTCTCCCAGCCGTGCGCGCGCAGCGTCTCCGTGTACGCCTCCCACTGCTCGACGGCGAGGTCCACATCGATCTTCTCGCGCTCGACATGGGTCACCAGCCCTTCGGCCAGGCGGGGGCTCGGGCGGCGGACGAGGGCTTTCCTGCTGGGCACGGACGGGTCTCCGAATCGGCGGTGGCTGGGGCCCGCCGGCGGATCGCGCCGCGGGTCCGACCGGCGCCCCTGACACGGCGCCGGTCGCCATCATGCAGCGCGGGCCCACCAGGACAAAACCCCTGTCGCCCGCCTGTGCCCCTCCTGAGACCGCCCGTCGGCCAGGCCCTACGCCAGGCCCTACGCCGGGTCCGTCACCTCCTCGAGGCTGCTCTCGCGCAACTCCCCGTCCAGCAGCAGCCAGCGGGTGATCCCGAGCGACTCCAGGAACGGCAGATCGTGACTGGCCACGACGAGGGCGCCCTCGTAGGACTCCAGGGCCGTGGTGAGCTGCCGCACGCTCGCCATGTCGAGGTTGTTCGTCGGCTCGTCCAGCATCAGCAGCTGTGGCGCCGGCTCGGCGAGCATCAGCGCCGCCAGGGCCGCCCGGAAGCGCTCCCCGCCCGACAGGGTCCCCGCGTTCTGGTCGGCGCGGGCGCCCCGGAACAGGAAGCGGGCGAGCCGGGCCCGTACCCGGTTGTTGGTGGCGGCCGGTGCGAACCGCGCCACGTTCTCGGCGACCGTCAGCGTGTCGTCGAGGACGTCCAGGCGCTGTGGCAGGAAACGCAGCGGCACGTGCGCGTGGGCCTCGCCCGCGAGCGGCGCCAGCTCCCCGGCGATCGTGCGCAGCAGGGTCGTCTTGCCGGCGCCGTTGCGGCCGACCAGCGCCACCCGCTCCGGGCCGCGCAGATCGAAACCGCCCGCCACGCGCGCGCCGTACGCGAGTTCCAGGTCCCGCAGGGTGAGCACCTCACGCCCCGGCGGGACGGCCGTGTACGGCAGCTCGACGCGGATCTCGTCGTCGTCCCGTACGGCCTCCACGGCCTCGTCGAGCCGTTCCCTGGCCTCGGTGAGGCGCTCCTCGTGCAGGATGCGGTGCTTGCCCGCGGACTCCTGCGCCGACCGTTTGCGCGCCCCCATGACGATCTTCGGCTCGCGTTTCTGGTCGGACATCTTCTGCCCGTAGCGCTTGCGGCGGGCGAGTTTGACCTGGGCGTCGGCCAGTTCGCGTTTCTGCCTGCGCAGATCGGCCTCGGCGACGCGCACCATGCGCTCGGCGGCGTCCTGCTCGGTGGCGAGGGCCGCCTCGTAGGCGGAGAAGTTGCCGCCGTACCAGGTGATCTCCCCGCCGTGCAGATCGGCGATCTGGTCGACGAGCTCCAGCAGTTCCCGGTCGTGGCTGACCACGACCAGCACGCCCGGCCAGGTCTCCACGGCCGCGTACAGCCGTCTGCGGGCGTACAGGTCGAGGTTGTTGGTGGGCTCGTCGAGCAGCAGGACGTCCGGGCGGCGCAGCAGCAGCGCGGCCAGCCGCAGCAGGACGGACTCGCCGCCGGACACCTCGCCGACGGTGCGGTCCAGGCCGATGTGGCCGAGGCCGAGTTCGCCGAGGGTCGCCAGGGCGCGCTCCTCCACGTCCCAGTCGTCGCCGACGGCCTCGAAGTGCTCCTCCGAGACGTCCCCGGCCTCGATGGCGTGCAGGGCGGCGCGCTGTACGGCGACACCGAGGACGTCGTCGACCCGCAGACCGGTGTCGAGCGTGACGTTCTGCGGGAGGTGGCCGACCTCGCCGGCGACCCGTACGGCACCGTCGGCCGGGGTCAGCCGCCCGGCGATCAGCTTCAGCAGGGTCGACTTGCCGGAGCCGTTGACGCCGACGAGCCCGGTCCGGCCGGGACCGAAGGAGACGTCCAGGCCCTCGAAGACGGACGTGCCGTCGGCCCAGGAGAAGGCGAGGGAGGAACAGGTGATGGATCGTGTCAAAGGGGCCTCGCGGTGTGCGTGTGCGGTCAGGGGCATACGCGTGTCGAGACACCGGAGGGCGGCGACCACCGCGGGAGCGGGGGCGGGAGCAGGAGCGCGTGGGCATGCGAAGAGCCCTGTTGCGCAAGGACGGCTCGAAACGCCGAGGTCGCACGCAAGCGCCCGCACGGGTGCGGGGCGTGGTGTCTCAGGACCTCAGACGAGCAACGTCCTTCTCCAATCGACGGCAACAGGACCGCTCCAGACGATAGGAGGGGCCGGGAGCGCCGTCAAAGGATTAAAACGAGCCGTTCACGGCTCAGCAGGCGTCCCGCATCAGCTCCGCCAGGTCGTGGTCCAGATCCAGCTGGAGGTGTTCCAGACCGGCCGGCACGAGCTCGCCGGTGGCCCGCAGGAAGCGGCGGACGTCCGACGAGTGGACGTGCACGACGGCGGTGCCCTCGGGGGCGTGGAACTCCAGCACCGTGCGGTCGTACCCGAAGGGGCGGACGCGGACGTCCCCGTGGCCCTCGGACCGCTCCAGGCCGGCGGAGAGCAGCTCACGGGCGAACGTCCAGCAGACCTCGACGCCCTCCAGGGTCGCGGGGGCGGGGAAGGTCATGCGGACGGCGAACGGATCGCTGCGGTCGTAGTGCAGCATGGCGGGGATGCTCGGCATCCGAGGCGCGGCGGCGACCAGGCGGGCCTCAACGGGCTGCTCGATGACGGTGGACAACGCCTTGCTCCCTTGCTGACGACGGGACGGACCTCCGGCCGGACGGGACCGGATACAGGAAGAGACGCTGGAACCGGCCGATCCGTGCACACCGATGGCGAGTGACCTCGGTCACCGCCTTCATGCACGGGAGTGACACACCTCTCCTGCCGTGCCGGGCAGGGCCGTTGAGGCGGCCGAGGGCCTCTGGACGCGACCGGGGCCGTGGGCTAGCTTCCCCCGCCATGAGGCGCTTGGGGAAGACGCGACGCACGGTAAGGACGGTAAGAACCGCACGGGGGAGGGCGTGGGCCGCCGCGGCGGCCTGCGCGGCGGCGCTGGCCACGCTGCCCGCGGCACCGGCCCAGGCCCAGGCCCGGGTTCATGGCGATCCGCACTGGGCATCGAAGGATACCGGCATGACCTCCGTACGTCTGCGTGGGCTGTCCGCGGTCGACCGGCGTACCGCGTGGGTGTCCGGCACGCAGGGCACGGTGCTGCGTACCACCGACGGCGGGGCGAGCTGGCGGAACGTCTCTCCGCCCGGCGCCGCCGACCTGCAGTTCCGTGACATCGAGGCGTTCGACGCGCGCCGGGCGGTGGTGCTGGCGATCGGCGAGGGCGAGGCCTCGCGCGTGTACCGCACCGACGACGGGGGAGCGACCTGGAAGGAGTCCTTCCGCAACACCGACGCGAAGGCGTTCTACGACTGCATGACCTTCTTCGACCGCCGGCACGGCCTCGCGATGAGCGACCCGGTGGACGGGAAGTTCCGCATCCTGTCGACGGGGGACGGCGGCCGGTCCTGGAAGGTGCTGCCCGACACCGGCATGCCGGCCGCCCTGGACGGCGAGGCGGGCTTCGCCGCCAGTGGCCAGTGTCTGGTCTCCGCCGGGCCGAAGGACGTGTGGCTGGCCACCGGCGGAGCGGCACGCGCGCGTGTACTGCACTCCTCCGACCGGGGACTGACCTGGACGGCCGCCGACACCCCCGTCCCGGCGGGCGATCCCGCGCGCGGGGTGTTCGCCCTGGCCTTCCGCGACCGCACGCACGGTCTCGCCGTCGGCGGCGACTACCGCGCCGACCAGCCCTCCCCGGACGCCGCCGCCTCCACCGGCGACGCGGGCCGCACCTGGCGCCCCGCGGCGACCCCGCCGCCCGCCTACCGCTCCGGCGTGACCTGGCTCCCGCACAGCCGCACCGCCGCCCTCGCCGTCGGCCCCACGGGCACCGACCTGACCGCCGACGCCGGCCGCACCTGGCGCACCCTCGGCACCGGCTCGTACGACACCGTGGACTGCGCCCCCGACGGCGGCTGCTGGGCCGCGG
Source organism: Streptomyces sp. T028 (assembly GCF_048159505.1). Lineage (NCBI taxonomy): Bacteria > Bacillati > Actinomycetota > Actinomycetes > Kitasatosporales > Streptomycetaceae > Streptomyces > Streptomyces sp. T028. The sequence continues at coordinate 42,133 of NZ_JBLRVZ010000006.1, read as the reverse complement.
GCGAACAAGGGCGGGTGGCCCGCCTGGAGAGCTGACCGGATCGGGGTACCCGGACCGCGTAGGCGAAAGGGCCGCGCACGCGGAAGGAGTGAGCGCACATGCCACGAGGTTCGAGCCCCAAGCGGGAACGCCAGTACGAGCACATCAAGGAGAGCGCGCGGGACCGGGGCGAGAGCCCCCGCCGCGCCGAGGAGATCGCCGCGCGGACGGTCAACAAGGAACGCGCCCGAGCCGGCGAGTCGAAGACCGCGAGCCGCACGTCCACCGAGGACATGTCGTCCGGCAGGCGGGGCGGGCTGCGGTCCGGCAAGGGCTCCCAGGGGCCGACGTACGACCAGCTCTACGAGGAGGCCAGGCAGCGCGGCATCAAGGGCCGTTCGGACATGAACAAGAGTCAGCTGCAGCGCGCCCTGGGCGGCCGGAAGAGCTGACGGGCCGCCGGGAACCCGATCGCGGGCACGCGCACGTGAGCCGTACGCTCGTCACCACCATGACGACCGTAGACATTCCCGCGGGCTGGCCCGCGACCGAGGAGGAGGCCCGCGCCGTCCAGGACGAGCTGCGGGCCCGCGTGGTGCTCGACGAGCCCGGCCCGCCGCCCGGGACCGGGCATGTCACGGGGGTCGACGTCGCCTACGACGACGAGCGGGACGTCGTCGCCGCGGCGGCCGTCGTGCTGGACGCGGGGAGCCTCGACGTCCTCGCCGAGGCCACCGCCGTCGGCCGGATCTCGTTCCCGTACGTGCCCGGGCTGCTCGCCTTCCGCGAGATCCCGACCGTGCTGGCCGTCCTCGACGCCCTGCCCGTCCCGCCCGGCCTGGTCGTCTGCGACGGCTACGGCCTCGCCCACCCGCGCCGTTTCGGCCTCGCGAGCCACCTCGGAGTCCTCACCGGCCTGCCCACGATCGGCGTCGCGAAGAACCCGTTCACCTTCACGTACGACGATCCGGACGCGCCGCGCGGATCCTCCTCGCCGCTCCTCGCGGGCGCCGAGGACGTGGGACGCGCCCTGCGCACCCGGCAGGGTGTCAAACCGGTCTTCGTCTCCGTCGGCCACCGCACGACCCTGGACACCGCCTGCGCCCACACCCTCGCCCTCACCCCGCGGTTCCGCCTCCCGGAGACGACCCGCAGGGCGGACGCGCTGTGCCGCCGGGCACTCCACGAGGCGACGGGCCACCCCTGACGGGCCACCCCTGACGGGTCGTACGGTCACCGCGTCTGAGTACGTCGTCTGAGTATCCGTACGGATGTGGGCACCGCCCCCCGACGGCGAGGCTGTGCCCATGACAACGCACCGCGCCCCGAAGCCCCTCGTCGACCCGAACCGCCCCGTCGAGCGTGCCGTGAACCTCGCCCTGATCCTCGGGGCGCTCGCGGGCCTCGGCTGGATCGTCGGAATGATCTACACGCTCGTCCAGTGGCCGATGTGAGGCTTCGGAGACAGCCCTTCAGCGGGTCGCCGCCACCCGGAAGCGGATGCCCGCGCGGATCAGCCGCTCGGTCAGCGCGTCGCCCATCGCCACCGCCGTGGTGACCTGCCCCGCCGTCGGCGGCAGGTCGTCGCAGGCGAGCGCGAGCGCGCCCTCGGCGAACATCTTGGCCGTCTCGTCGTAGCCGGGGTCGCCGCCCGAGACCTCCGTGAGCACCCGCCGGCCGCCGCCCTCGCCGACGAACCTGACCGAGAACCAGCTGCGTGCCCGCTTCTCGGCGCTCGGCCCCTCCCCGGGCTTGAGGCGGTCCGACAGCCAGCGCCGGGCGGGCGGCAGCTGGGCTGCGGCGACGACCGTCCCGACGGCCGCGACCCCGCCCACGGCGACCGGAAGCCGTCGTACGGCCGCGAAGTGGCGGTAGCGGAAATCGGGGCCGTACCGTTCCAGCGCCTTCGCCGACCGGCACACGATCTGCGGGTCCACCGTCGGCAGCGGCAGCGCCCAGGCGCCGACCTCCGGGGCGAACCGGGGCACGCCCGCCGGTGCCGACGCCCGTCGGCCCATCAGACGGGGCTCGTGCCGACGTCGGTCCCGCGCGGCGGCGGCCACCTGCCTCCCGCGCGCGAACTGGCCGAGCGCGGACGCGAGCGTCCCGCCCGAGAACGTCGCGTCCACGCTCACGAACCCGTCCACCGTCAACGGCACGCCCACGGGCAGCTGCCGGACGGTGAAGTACACGCCGAGGTCGTGCGGGACGGAGTCGAAGCCGACGGCGTGCACCAGCCGCGCGCCCGTCTCCCGCGCGCGGGCGTCGTGCCGGACGTACATCAGATCCAGGAACTCCGGCTCGCCGCTGAGGTCCAGATAGTCGGCGCCGGTGTCCGCGCAGGCGGCGACGAGCTCCTCGCCGTACTCGACGTAGGGGCCGACGGTCGTGGCCACCACGCGCGCGTGCTCCGCGAGGGCGCGCAGCGACGCCGGGTCCGAGACGTCGGCCGTCAGCACCCCGGGCGCCCCGCCGAGCCGCTCGCGCAGCCGCTCCAGCTTCTCCTCGTCGCGGCCGGCGATCGCCCAGCGCAGATCCCCGGGTGCGTGGGCGGCGAGGTACTCGGCGGTGAGCGTCCCGACGAATCCGGTCGCCCCGAAGAGCACGATGTCGTAGGGACGGTCCGCCCTCTTTAGCCTGCTCATGACACCCCTTGCCCGTTCATGACACCTCTTGGTCCCGCAGCCCGCGCCGCCGTCGGTGGCTGAGGCTAGCGTGAGGAGTGCGCAGGCCGACGACGAGCCCGGAGGCAGCAGGTGGCGGTGGACCGGAACGCCCTGAAGAAGTGGGAGAAAGTACGCGAGTTCGCGCTCGGGCTGCCGGGCGCGACCGAGGAGTTCCCCTGGGGCGGGACGGTCGCCAAGGTCAACAGGAAGGTGTTCGTCTTCCTCGGCGTCGACGACGGCGGTCACCCGCTGGGTGTCACCGTCAAGCTACGCGACGAGACGGCCCACGCGCACGCGCTGGCCGCCCCGGGCGCCGAACCCGCCGGGTACGGCCTGGGGAAGGCGGGCTGGGTGAGCGTCTCTGACTGGCTTAGTGATCCCCCGTGTTGCTCAGTGTTACTCAGGGATGTGAGCCAATCGCCTTCGTGCCCTGGTGCCGGTCGTCAAGGCGATCGGCCCGCGTGGCACGTCCCTCCGGACGCTGGTCGGTCCAGCTTGCACGGCTATGGGACCGAGGAGGGTGCCCGACGTCGCCTGGGCGCCGGGCGTGCGTGTGACACTCTGCCACAGGAACGCTACGGATCGCTAATCCGGCTGAGCGGAGCTGGACGCCCGCTGAGCGACGTCTCGGCGCACGCCGGGTGACGACGGCGACGTGCCCGTCAGGGGCCTCGGCCGTAAACTGGCTAAGCGCTTGCTCGCTCCGCTCTTGTGTCCACTGGAACACGTTCTTGACATCGCGGGTGTTACATCGGTTGTGTCACAGCAAGGGGGCTGGATGACGACGGGACACACGGCCGGGCACGGCCCGCTCGCCGGTGTGCGCGTGGTGGAACTCGCCGGGATCGGCCCCGGCCCCTTCGCCGCGATGCTGCTGGCCGACCTCGGCGCCGACGTCGTCCGCGTGGACCGCCCCGGCGGCACCTCCCTCGCCGTCGACCCGGCGTACGACGTCACCAACCGCAACAAGCGCTCGGTCGTGATCGACCTCAAGGCGCCGGACGGCCCCGCGCGCGTGCTCGACCTCGCCGCCCGTGCCGACGTGCTGATCGAGGGCAACCGGCCCGGCGTCGCCGAGCGACTCGGCGTCGGCCCCGAGGACTGCCACGCCCGCAACCCCCGGCTGGTCTACGGCCGGATGACCGGCTGGGGCCAGGAGGGCCCCCTTGCCCACCGCGCGGGCCACGACATCACCTACATCGCGCTCACCGGCACCCTCGGCATGATCGGCGCCCCGGACGGCCCGCCGCCCGCCCCCGCCAACCTGCTCGGCGACTACGCGGGCGGCTCCCTCTACCTGGTCGTCGGTGTCCTCGCCGCGCTCCACCACGCGCGCGTGAGCGGCACCGGCCAGGTCGTCGACGCGGCGATCGTGGACGGCACCGCCCATCTCTCGGCCATGATCCACGGCATGCTCGCGGCCGGCGGCTGGCGGGACCGGCGCGCCGCCAACCTCCTCGACGGCGGCTGCCCGTACTACGGCACCTACGAGACCGCCGACGGCGGGTACATGGCGGTCGGCGCCCTGGAGCCGCAGTTCTACGACGAGTTCACCGACCTCCTCGGCCTCGCGGACTTCCGCGACGCCCGTAAGGACTGGACACGCTGGGGGGAGCTGCGCGAGGCGGTGGCCGCCCGCTTCAGGGCCCGTACCCGGGACGAGTGGATGGCCCTCTTCGAGGGCTCCGACGCGTGCGTGGCCCCCGTGCTGTCGCTGCGCGAGGCCCCGCACCATCCGCACCTCGCGGCCCGCGGCACCTTCACCGACCACGGCGGCATCACCCAGCCGGCCCCCGCGCCCCGCTTCTCCGCCACCCCCACGGCCGTCCGCTCCGGCCCCGCGCAGCCCGGCGCAGACACCGGCGAGGTGGCCCGTGACTGGGACATACCGGGACTCGCGGACGACCTTGTGAAGACCCCCGTGAAGGACCTCCCGCACCAGGGCGACCGACCCGGTCCGGCCCACCCTCCCCGAAAGGCTTGACCAGTGAGCACCGAAGCGTACGTGTACGACGCGATCCGCACCCCGCGCGGGCGCGGCAAGGCGAACGGCGCCCTGCACGGCACGAAGCCCATCGACCTCGTCGTCGGCCTCATCCACGAGCTGCGGGGCCGCTTCCCGGGCCTCGACCCGGCCGCGATCGACGACATCGTCCTCGGCGTCGTCAGCCCGGTCGGCGACCAGGGCTCCGACATCGCGCGCACCGCCGCGATCATGGCGGGGCTCCCGGACACGGTGGCGGGCGTGCAGGAGAACCGCTTCTGCGCCTCGGGTCTGGAGGCGGTCAACCTGGCCGCCGCCAAGGTCCGTTCGGGCTGGGAGGACCTGGTCCTCGCGGGCGGTGTGGAGTCGATGTCCCGGGTGCCGATGGCCTCCGACGGCGGCGCCTGGTTCAACGACCCGATGACGAACCTGGCCGTCAACTTCGTGCCGCAGGGCATCGGCGCCGACCTCATCGCCACCATCGAGGGCTTCTCCCGCCGTGACGTCGACGAGTACGCGGCGCTGTCGCAGGAGCGGGCGGCGACGGCCTGGAAGCAGGGCCGCTTCGACCGCTCCGTCGTCCCGGTGAAGGACCGTGCCGGGCTGGTCGTCCTCGACCACGACGAGCACCCGCGCCCCGGCACCACCGCCGACTCCCTCGCCGCGCTCAAGCCGTCCTTCGCCGACATCGGCGAACTCGGCGGCTTCGACGCGGTGGCGCTCCAGACGTACCACTGGGTGGAGAAGATCGACCACGTCCACCACGCGGGCAACTCCTCCGGCATCGTCGACGGCGCCTCCCTCGTCGCCATCGGCTCCAGGGAGGTCGGCGAGCGCCACGGCCTCACCCCGCGCGCGCGGATCGTCTCCGCCGCCGTCTCCGGCTCCGAGCCGACCATCATGCTCACCGGCCCCGCCCCGGCCACCCGCAAGGCCCTCGCCAAGGCCGGCCTGACCATCGACGACATCGACCTCGTCGAGATCAACGAGGCGTTCGCCGCTGTCGTGCTGCGGTTCGTGAGGGAGATGGGCCTGTCCCTGGACAAGGTCAACGTCAACGGCGGCGCCATCGCCCTCGGCCACCCCCTCGGCGCCACCGGAGCGATGCTCCTCGGCTCCCTCGTCGACGAACTGGAGCGCCAGGACAAGCGCTACGGCCTCGCCACCCTCTGCGTCGGCGGCGGCATGGGCATCGCCACGATCGTCGAGCGCGTCTGACCACCCCAGCGGCACCTCACAGACTTCTACGGAGACCCCGTCATGACCGAGAGCACCACCATCCGCTGGGAACAGGACCGCACCGGCCTCGTCACCCTCGTCCTCGACGACCCGAACCAGTCCGCGAACACCATGAACGCGGCGTTCCGTGCCTCCCTCGCCGCGGTCACCGACCGCTTGGAGGCCGAGAAGGACACCATCCGGGGCATCATCGTCACCTCGGCCAAGAAGACCTTCTTCGCCGGCGGCGACCTGCGCGACCTGATCCGCGTCACCCCCGAGACCGCCCAGGAACTGTTCGACGGCGGCCTGGAGATCAAGCGCAACCTCCGCCGCATCGAGACCCTCGGCAAGCCCGTCGTCGCCGCCCTGGGCGGCGCGGCCCTCGGCGGCGGCTACGAACTCGCCCTCGCCTGCCACCACCGCATTGCCCTCGACGCCCCCGGCACCAAGATCGGCTGCCCCGAGGTCACCCTCGGCCTCCTCCCCGGAGGCGGCGGCGTCGTCCGCACCGTGCGCCTGCTCGGCATCGCCGACGCCCTGCTGAAGGTCCTCCTCCAGGGCACCCAGTACAGCCCGCACAAGGCCCTGCGGAACGGCCTGATCGACGACGTCGCCGCCACCCCCGAGGAACTCCTCGAAAAGGCCCGCGCCTTCGTCGACGCCCACCCCGAGTCCCAGCAGCCCTGGGACAAGCCGGGTTACCGCATCCCCGGCGGCACGCCCGCCAACCCGAAGTTCGCCGCCAACCTGCCCGCCTTCCCGGCGACCCTGCGCAAGCAGACCAACGGCGCCCCCTACCCGGCGCCGCGGGCCATCCTCGCCGCGGCCGTGGAGGGCGCCCAGGTCGACTTCGAGACCGCGCAGGTCATCGAGGCCCGCTACTTCGTCGAACTCGCGGCCGGCCAGACCTCGAAGAACATGATCCAGGCGTTCTTCTTCGACCTCCAGGCCGTCAACTCCGGCGCCAACCGCCCCCAGGGGATCGAACCCCGCCGGGTCCGCAAGGTGGCCGTTCTCGGCGCGGGCATGATGGGCGCCGGCATCGCCTACTCGTGCGCCCGCGCGGGGCTCGACGTCGTCCTCAAGGACGTCACCCCGGAGGCTGCCGCCAAGGGCAGGGGCTACTCCGAGAAGCTGTGCGCGAAGGCCGTCTCCCGGGGCCGTACGACCCAGGAGAAGGCGGACGCGCTGCTCGCCCGCATCACCCCCACCGCCGACCCCGCCGACCTGGCCGGCTGCGACGCCGTGATCGAAGCCGTGTTCGAGGACACCACCCTCAAGCACAAGGTCTTCCAGGAGATCGAGCAGGTCGTCGCCCCCGACGCCCTGCTGTGCTCCAACACCTCCACGCTCCCCATCACCGCACTCGCCGAGGGCGTGGAACGCCAGGCGGACTTCATCGGCCTGCACTTCTTCTCACCCGTCGACAAAATGCCGCTCGTCGAGATCATCAAGGGCGAACGCACCGGTGACGAGGCGCTCGCGCGCGCCTTCGACCTGGTCCGGCAGATCAGGAAGACGCCGATCGTCGTCAACGACTCGCGCGGCTTCTTCACCTCCCGGGTGATCGGCCACTTCATCAACGAGGGCGTCGCCATGGTCGGCGAGGGCATCGAGCCCGCCTCGATCGAGCAGGCGGCCGCGCAGGCCGGGTACCCGGCCAAGGTGCTGTCCCTGATGGACGAGCTGACCCTCACCCTTCCGCAGAAGATCCGGCGCGAGTCGAAGCGGGCCGCGGAGGAGGCGGGCGGCACCTGGACCGCGCACCCCGCCGAAGCCGTCATCGACCGCATGGTCGACGAGTTCGGCCGCCCCGGCCGCAGCGGGGGAGCGGGCTTCTACGACTACACCGAGGACGGCAGGCGCGGCGCGCTGTGGCCGGGCCTGCGCGAGCACTTCACGCGCGCGGGGAGCGAGATCCCGTTCCGGGACATGCAGGAACGCATGCTCTTCTCCGAGGCCCTCGACACCGTCAAGCTCCTCGAGGAGGGCGTCCTGACCTCCGTCGCCGACGCCAACATCGGCTCCCTGTTCGGCATCGGCTTCCCCGGCTGGACCGGCGGCGTCCTGCAGTACGTCAACGGCTACGACGGGGGCCTCGCCGGATTCGTGGCACGCGCGCGTGAGCTCGCCGGGCGCTACGGAGACCGCTTCACCCCGCCCGCGCTGCTGGTGGCGAAGGCGGAGCGGGGGGAGATCTTCACCGACGCCCGCTGACACCCCGCGCGCCGGACCCCGTAACCCCCCGAGGGTGTGCGGGGTTCGGCACGTGGGCCCCGCCGCGTAACGCTCCTCGCGCGCCGTCGCGGCACTCGTGGTGGTGTTCGACCACGCGTCCTACTCGTTCATGCCGGAGCTCCGGCGCGAACTCGTGCCGCAGTTCAACACCAGCCGCTACGGCATCATGGTGTTCTTCCTCGTGAGCGGCTACATCATCCCCGCCTCGCTGGCGGTCCGACAGCACCAGAGATCGGCGACGGTCGCCGTCACCCTGGCCGTGCTCGCCGCCGTCGGCGCGCTCGCGCACCGGCCCGCTGATCGCGGTCGCCGCGGTCGCCCTGGCCGTCGCCGTCTGCTGCGCGAGCGCGGGAACGCCCGCGCCGCGCGTGGCCGGGGGAGTGCTGGGCGGGACGCCGGCGCTCGCCCTGGTGGCGTTCGACAGCACGGTGCCGCAGTGGGAGATCCTGGTCATGCTCGCCGTGATGTTCCTCGGCACCGCCGTCCACCGTGCCGAACACGGCCACACCACCTGGCGGGTCGCGGCCTGTGCGGCGGCCGTGGTGCTGCTCTGCGCGGTGGGCAGCGCCTGGTACCACGGCGACGGCCACCACTTCACCCGGCGCGGCTGGACCACGGCGTTCCTGCCGGCCGCGCTCACCTTCGCCGTCGGATTCGCCGTGCGGCGGCGTCGGATCCCGCGTGCGACGGCCGCGCTCGGCGTCATCAGCTACTCCGTCTACCTGCTGCATCCGGTGCTGCTCGCGGCGGTCGACGGCACGCTCGGCCGACAGCGGCGGGCTGACGTACGCCTGGGTCGAGGCGCCGGGCCAGGCATGGGGCCGCAGACTGACCCGCCGCACGGACGGCGAACGCTGAACCGTCCGCGCGGACCGCCGTCGGCCCCTCAGCCGCCCGACTGCGCCTCCGACAGCCAACTTCCGCAGCTCGTCCCGCAACGACCGCTGAAACGACGTCAGCAGGGCCTGCACGACCAGCGGACGCATCTGCGCGGTCAGCGACCGCACGTCCTGCGCGTCCCGCTCGGCCACCGTCTCCCGCAGCAGCCCGGACAGCTCCTGCGCCGCCGCGCGCCGCGAGGATCACCTCCTGCGACAGCGGTACGTCGAGCAGCCGCACCCCGAGCGGAAGCAGCCCGGAGTCGACGCGGTACCGGCCGTCGGCCGCCGCCTCCATGACGTCCATCGCCACCAGCCGCCGTACGTCCTCCTCGGACAACGGCCGCCCCGCCCGCCGCCGGAGCTCGTCCCGGCTCACCGTCTCCCCGGTGTCCGGCGCCCAGGAGGCCACCACCGCCCGGTGGACGGCGAGATCGTCCGCGTCGAGCCCGGGCGGCAGCTGCCCCAGGTAGCGCTCGATCGCCGCCAGGGTCATGCCCTGCCGCTGCAACTCCTCGATCAGCTCCAGCCGCGCGAGGTGCTCCGGGCCGTAGTGCCCCACCCGGCGCGGGCCGATCACGGGCGGCGGCAGCAGACCCCTGGTGCCGTAGAAGCGGACCGTGCGGACCGTGACCCCCCGCACGTGCGGCCAACTCGTCGACCGTGAGGGCCGGCCCGTCGGTCTCGATCGTCATGAACAGCAGTATCGCCGTCGTGTCAGTGGCATCGCCTACGGTGGCGTCATGTCGGAGATCACATATGCCCGGGGTGACGCCACCGTGCCGTCGGTGAAGGGCGTCAAGGTGATCGCCCATGTCTGCAACGACATCGGGGGATGGGGCAAGGGCTTCGTCCTGGCCCTCTCCCACCGCTGGCCGGAGCCGGAGGCGGCGTATCGCGCCTGGCACCGTGAGCGCGCCTCCAACGACTTCGGTCTGGGCGCGGTCCAACTCGTGCGGGTCAAACCCGACGTCTGGGTCGCGAACATGATCGGCCAGCGCGGCATACGTACGGGCAGCAAGGGCGTGCCCGTGCGCTACGACGCCATTGACACGGCCCTGGCCCGCCTGGCGCACCGCGTCCTCGAACTCGACGCCTCCGTGCACATGCCCCGGATAGGCTGCGGGCTTGCCGGCGGCAAGTGGTCCCGCGTGGAACCGCTCGTCACCGAACGGCTCGTGCGCCAGGGCATACAGGTGACGGTGTACGACCACGGGGACGGGTAGCGTCCGCTCCTTCCGTCGCGCCGCGGTCAGGCCGATACCGACAGCCAGGGCGCCGACAGGAGCCCGGGGAGCAAGTGTCCGGCGTCCGTTCGGGGTCACAAACGCCCTCTTCTGTAAGGGAGTTGACCGATGTACCGTCCCGCGCATGCCGAAACGCACGCGCTTCACGATCTGGAGAACGCTCGCGACCGCCGCCCTCACCCTGCTGGTGGCAGGCTTCCTCACCCCGGTGACCGCCCACGGCGCCCCGCGCGAGAGCAGGCCCGTCTACTCCTACGCGCAGGCGATCCGCGAGGCCGTCTGGGTCGACACCGGACTCGACGGCGACGGCGACGGGAGACACGACCGCGTCGCCGTCGACATCGTCCGCCCCCGTGAACCCGCCGCCCAGGGCCGCAAGGTGCCCGTCATCATGGACGCCAGCCCCTACTACTCCTGCTGCGGACGCGGCAACGAAAGCCAGCGCAAGACGTACGACTCGGCGGGCGACGTCGTCCAGATGCCGCTGTTCTACGACAACTACTTCGTGCCCCGCGGCTACGCCTTCGTCGGCGTCGACCTGGCCGGCACCAACCGCTCCGACGGCTGCGTGGACGTGGGCGGCCGCTCCGACATCCTCTCCGCGAAGGCCGTCGTCGACTGGCTGAACGGCCGCGCCAGGGCGTACACCACCCGCACCGGCACCACCACCGCCAAGGCGGGCTGGACCAACGGCAGAACCGGCATGATCGGCAAGAGCTGGGACGGCACCATAGCCAACGGCGTCGCCGCCACCGGCGTGAAGGGCCTCAGGACCGTCGTCCCGATCGCCGCGATCTCCTCCTGGTACGACTACTACTTCTCGCAGGGCGCTCCCCTCTACGACTCGGGCCCCGACTGGCTCTCCGACTACGTCGACAGCCCCGACGCCCGGGCCAAGTGCGCCGCCGTCCAGCGGAAACTCGTCGACGAGGCCCCGCGCACGGGCGACCGGACGTCCCTGTGGACCGAGCGCGACTACGTCAAGGACGCGCGCAGGGTGCGGGCGAGCGTCTTCCTCGTCCACGGCATGCAGGACCTCAACGTCCGCACCAGGCACGTCGGCCAGTGGTGGGAAGCCCTCGCGAAGAACGGTGTCGAGCGCAAGATCTGGCTCTCCCAGACCGGCCACGTCGACCCCTTCGACTTCCGCCGCGCCGCCTGGGTCGACACCCTGCACCGCTGGTTCGACCACGAACTCCTCGGCTACGACAACGGAATCGACGGCGAGCCGATGGCCGACATCGAACGCCACCCCGACCAGTGGGTCACCTCGAAGGCCTGGCCGCCACGCGGCACACACACCACGACCCTGCACCCGGCCACCGGCACCCAGCCGGGAGTCGGCACCCTCGGCCCGCGCCAGAGCACGGGCACCGAGACCTTCACCGACGACCCGCGGCTCAGCGAGACCGACTGGGCCGCGCAGATCGACACCCCCACCCCCGCCAAGGCCGGCTTCGTCACCGGGCCGCTCACCCGGGACCTGCGCCTGTCCGGCTCCTCACAGGTCACCGTCACCGCCACCCCCACCACCGCGACGGCCCACCTCAGCGCCGTCCTCGTCGACCTCGGCCCCGACACCATCCGCGACTACGCGGCCGGTGGCGAGGGCATCACCACCCTCACCGACCGCACCTGCTGGGGCGAGAGCACGGCCGGCGACAGCGCCTGCTTCAAGGACACCGGGGCAAAGACCACCGACGTCGACTTCACCGTCCTCAGCCGCGGCTGGGCCGACCTCGGCACCTACGCCGATCCCGGCAAGGGCGTCCCGCTCACTCCGGGCAAGCGGTACACGATCACCCTCGACCTGGCCGCCACGGACCACGTCGTCCCGGCCGGTCACCGCCTTGCGCTGATCGTCGCGGGCACCGACAGGGATCTCATCGATCCGCCCGCGGATGCGCCCGCGCTGACGGTGGACCTGGCCCGTACCTCGGCCAGGGTCCCCTTCGTGGGCGGCATGACAGCGTTCGCAGCGGCGACGGCGGGGGTGGAGCCGGGGCGGTCTGCAACCGGTCCGCTTGACGGTGTGCGCGCACCGCGCAGCACGTATCGGGTTCCGTAGCGGCTGCTGCGGTCCGTCGGCCGGCTGCGGGTGCGTTGTGGCTCGTCGCGCCCGCGCGGCGGAGCCGCAGATCGACACGGCCCCGCGCCCCTTCAGGGCGTTGCAGCTCAGGGCGTTGCAGCCGAGGGGGTGGCCAGTGCGGCCGCCTCCTCGGCGCAGCCCCAGGCCACTGTCACGCCCGCGCCGCCGTGGCCGTAGTGGTGCACCACCGCCCGACCGTCCGGCAGCGTCTCCCGCTCCAGGCGCACCGCGGGCCGCACCGGGCGCAGGCCCACCCGGTGCTCCAGGATCCGTGCCCCGGCGACCTCCGGGCGCAGTGCCGCGCACCGCCGTACGATCGCCTCGGCCTGCGCCGGGTCCGGTTCCCCGGACCAGTCGTCGTCCTGGGCCGTGCCGCCCAGGAGCAGGCGGCCGGGCTGCGGGAAGAGGTAGGCCAGTTCGGCGCCCGAGGTGTCGGCGACGAGCCAGGTGTCGATCCCGGGGTTCTCGACCACGACCAGCTGCCCGCGCTGCGGCCGTACCGACGGATCGCCCACCAGCTCCCGCGCGCCCAGGCCCGTGCAGTTGACGACGACCGGCGCCTCGGCCTCGGCCAGATCCGTCACCGTACGCTCCTCGACCGAGCCGCCCGCCCGCCGCAACCGCTCCCGCAGCCACGGCAGATGCACCGCCATGTCGATCAGCGGCAGCCGCGCCCACACCGCGGCCCCGCCCGGGTACTCCCGCTCGGTCGCCCGGCGCAGCACCGCCAGCCGGCCCGCCGCCCAGTCCTCGACCTCGGCCGGGTCGACCCCGCCCATGGCGCCCTCCACCAGCCGCACCCCGGCCTCCTCGGACCGGCCGGCCAGCTCCTCGTACACCTCCAGCGAGCGCAGCGACCAGCGCCGCGCCGCGGCCATCGGCTCGATGTGGTACGGCCACCACAGCGCACCGGCCACCGCCGAGGTGGTCCGCTCCACCGGGTCCCGCGTCCACACCCGCACCCGCCGCCCACGCTCGGCGAGGACGACGGCCGTCGTCAGCCCGACGACCCCGCCGCCGATCACGACGACCTCACTGCCCGATGCACCGACCACGTCCGGACGATAGACGAACGAACGGCAGGACGGCGAGCCGTGCCCGGGAAACCCGCGCGCCCGCCCCTCCCCGCGGCCACTAGGATCTACGACCTGTGACCGCCACCCTCGTCGTCAAGAACCTCGCCGCCGGACACGGCGACCGCTCCCTCTTCTCCGGGCTGGACCTCGTCGTCGCGCCCGGTGACGTGATCGGGCTGGTCGGTGCCAACGGCGCGGGCAAGTCCACCCTGCTGAGGCTGCTCGCCGGGCTCACCGCGCCCGAGCAGGGCGAGCTCAGGCTCTCCCCGCCCACCGCGACCGTCGGCCATCTGCCCCAGGAGCCGGAGCGCCGCCCCGGCGAGACCGTCCGGGAGTTCCTCGCCCGCCGCACCGGTGTCGCCGAGGCCCAGCGGGCCATGGACGAGGCGACCCAGGCCCTGGTGGACGGCACCCCGGGCGCCGACGACGCGTACTCGACGAGCCTGGAGCGCTGGCTCGGCCTCGGCGGCGCGGACCTCGACGAACGCGCCGAGGAAGTCGCCGACTCCCTCGGTCTCGGCGTCGGCCTGGACCAGCCGATGACGTCCCTGTCCGGCGGCCAGGCCGCCCGCGCGGGCCTCGCCTCCCTCCTCCTCTCCCGCTACGACGTCTTCCTCCTCGACGAGCCCACCAACGACCTCGACCTCGACGGCCTGGAACGACTCGAACGCTTCGTGACCGGCCTGCGCGCCGGGACGGTCGTCGTCAGCCACGACCGCGAGTTCCTCACCCGCACCGTCACCAAGGTCCTCGAACTCGACCTCGCCCAGCAGCGGATCAACCTCTACGGCGGCGGCTACGACGCCTATCTGGAGGAGCGGGACGTGGCCCGCCGGCACGCGCGCGAGGACTACGAGGAGTACGCCGACAAGCGGTCCGCCCTCCAGGACCGCGCCCAGATGCAGCGTTCCTGGATGGACAAGGGCGTGAAGAACGCCCGCCGCAAGGCGAACAACGACAACGACAAGATCGGCCGCAAGTTCCGCAGCGAGGCCAGCGAGAAGCAGGCCGCGAAGGCCCGGCAGACCCAGCGCATGATCGAACGGCTGGAGGTCGTCGAGGAGCCCCGCAAGGAGTGGGAGCTGCGCATGGAGATCGCGTCCGCCCCGCGCTCCGGCGCGGTGGTCGCCACGCTGCGGGACGCGGAGGTACGGCGGGGCGACTTCACTTTCGGCCCGGTGACCCTGCAGATCGACTGGGCCGACCGGGTCGCGGTCACCGGTGCGAACGGCGCGGGCAAGTCGACGCTGCTCGGCGCGCTGCTGGGCCGGATCCCCCTCGACGGCGGGCACGCGGCACTCGGCTCGGGTGTCCTGGTCGGCGAGGTCGACCAGGCGCGCAAGCTGTTCCACGGCTCGGAGTCCCTGCTGGACGCCTTCTGCGCGGCCGTCCCCGACACCGAACCGGTCGAAGTCCGCACCCTGCTGGCCAAGTTCGGTCTGAAGTCGGACCACGTGCTGCGCCCGGCGGCCACCCTGTCACCCGGCGAACGCACCCGCGCCGCCCTCGCCCTCCTCCAGGGCCGAGGGGTCAACCTCCTCGTCCTCGACGAGCCGACGAACCACCTCGACCTCCCGGCCATCGAACAACTGGAGTCCGCCCTCGACGCCTACGAGGGCACGCTGCTGCTGGTCACGCACGACCGCCGCATGCTGGACGCGGTCCATGTGACCCGCCGCCTGGAGGTGGCGGACGGCAAGGTGACGGAGCGTCAGGGCAGGCCCTGAGGTGCCGTGCCGTAACGGTCAGTGCCCGCCGGCCTCCCGCGCGGCCCGTTCCACCCGCTCCCGGTGCGCCGCCCACCACGCGGTGTCCCGCTCCGGCGTGTTGGCGCCGGTGGGGCGCTGACCGGTCGATCCGTCGATCAGTTCGCGGACGATGTCGGCGTGACCGGCGTGACGGTGGGTTTCGGCGATCATGTGGGTGAGGCTGTGGTGAAGCGTGATGCGGATGCCCTGGTCTCCGGGGATCAGGCCGACCGTGTCCAGGGGCAGGGTGGTGATCGTCTCGTCGGCGTGGGCGCAGGCCCGCCGGTACAGCCCGACGATCTCCTCACGGGTCTCGTCGGGCCGTGCCCACAGGTCCGCGTTCGGTTCGGCGTCCCCGGTGATCCACAGCGGGGGCCCGGCGAAGGGCCGGCCGTAGGTCGTCCCGAAGTACAGGGCCTCGGCGCCCGCCACGTGCTTGACCAGGCCCAGCAGACTGGTGCCGGTGGGTGTCATGGGCCGGCGCACGTCGTACTCCGACAGCCCGTCCAGCTTCCACAGCAGCGCGGTACGGGCATCCTGCAGATACTTCCGGAGATCCGACTTGGGATCATGGTCGCTCATACGGTCAGTCTGCCGACGGGAAGATCACCGGCAACCGGGTTTTCAGGCGAGGCGCGCGGCCAGTCCCGGGTAGTCGACGACGAACCCGTCCGCGTCGAAGACGACATCGGCGCGGAAGGTCCCGGAGGCGAACCGCACCCGTGAGCCGCGCTCTCCCGGGCCGAGGTGGGTGTACGTCTGCCAGGAGGACCGTACGGTCAGGGCCGGTACCGACACCCACGCCATCAGCAGCCGACGTTCCCCGGGCGTCCGGTGCAGCCCGTGCCGGAGCACCGGCATGGTGTTGGTGAGCGGGCACAGGCCCAGATCGCAGTCGACGGCGTCCCGGAACCCGGGCAGCGGCTCCCCGTCGGCCGTCCAGCCGCCCTGCCCGTCGTGCCGCAGATCAAGCGACCTGGTCCGCTCGGCCGTCTCGACACTCACCCGCAGACGCCGCGTCACGAAACCGCCGGCGGTGTCGAGGTCGTACGACACCCAGTACGGCTCCGGAACCGTCCCGACCGCGCGCCCCCGTGCCCGCAGCACCCCCTCACCCGTCTCGGCCCACGCGGTCTCGTAACCGCCGCTCGCCGAAACGCTCCAGGTGAGGACACGCGAAGTGGTCATACCGTCACTGTACGAGCGGACCGGTCCCCCGGCGCCCCACCGCCACCCGCCCCGCCCGCGTCGACAACGACCCCGGCCCACTCACCTTGACCACGGCCAGCCCCCGACCCACTCGCCTCACCCACGGCCCGCGCGTTGCCGGCCCCCGGCTGCTCGCCGCTGTCGCGGCGCGCGCCCTGCCTGGATCCGGCCGCCTTGCCTGAGCCACGGCTCGCGTGTTGTCGGTCTTGGCTGCTCGCCTTGGCCGCGGCCCGGCCTGGATCCGGTCCGCTCGCCTCGGCCACGGTCCGTGCCGTGCCTGGGTCGGGCCCGCTCGTCGTAGCCCGGCCGGGATCCGGTCCGCTCGCCTCAGTCGCGGCCCGCGCGTTGCCGGCCCCCGGCTGCTCGCCGCTGTCGCGGCGCGCGCCCTGCCTGGATCCGGCCGCCTTGCCTGAGCCACGGCTCGCGTGTTGTCGGTCTTGGCTGCTCGCCTTGGCCGCGGCCCGGCCTGGATCCGGTCCGCTCGCCTCGGCCACGGTCCGTGCCGTGCCTGGGTCGGGCCCGCTCGTCGTAGCCCGGCCGGGATCCGGTCCGCTCGCCTCCATCACGGCGGCCGCGCCTCAGCCGCGGCTCGCTCGCGTTGGATGCGGCCCCGGCCCGGCCAGGTCCGTATGCGTCCGCTGCGGCCCTGCCCCGGGCCGTGGACTTTCTCAGCCGCGGCCCTTCTTCGGGTCCAGCAGGCCCGCTCGGCGCAGGGCGTCGGCCATCGCGCTGTTGGCCGGTGGGGGTGCCTGGCGCGCCGCGCCGGTCCCGCGCTGGCCGCCGTTGCCGCCGCGCCGGTCGCCCTGTTGCCGCTGCTGCGGCGGGCGCCCGCCGGCCCGCTGGGGTCGGCCGCCGCCGGGGGAGCGGTCCTGGCCCTGGGGGGCCGCCTCGTCGTCCAGCCGGAGGGTGAGCGAGATCCGCTTGCGCGGGATGTCGACGTCGAGGACCTTCACCCTGACGATGTCACCCGGCTTGACGACGTCCCGCGGGTCCTTGACGAACGTCTTCGACAGCGCGGAGACATGCGCCAGCCCGTCCTGGTGGACACCGACGTCGATGAACGCGCCGAAGGCCGCCACGTTCGTCACGACGCCCTCCAGGACCATCCCGGGCGCAAGGTCGGAGATCTTCTCCACGCCCTCCTTGAACGTGGCCGTCTTGAACGCCGGCCGCGGGTCGCGCCCCGGCTTCTCCAGCTCCTTGAGGATGTCGCCGACGGTCGGCAGGCCGAACGTGTCGTCCACGAAGTCCGCCGGCCGCAGCGAGCGCAGCACGCCCGTGTTGCCGATGAGGGAGGCCACCTCCTGGCCGGAGGTCTTCACCATCCGCCGTACGACGGGGTACGCCTCGGGGTGCACGCTGGAGGCGTCCAGGGGGTCGGAGCCGCCCCGGATCCGCAGGAAGCCCGCGCACTGCTCGTAGGCCTTGGGGCCGAGCCGCGACACCTTCTTCAGTTCCGTACGGGACGTGAACGGCCCGTTGGCGTCCCGGTGCGCCACGATGTTCTCGGCGAGCCCGGAGGTGATGCCGGAGACCCGGGCGAGCAGCGGCGCCGAGGCCGTGTTGACGTCCACGCCGACGCCGTTCACACAGTCCTCCACCACCGCGTCCAGCGAACGCGACAGCTTCACCTCGGACAGGTCGTGCTGGTACTGGCCGACGCCGATGGACTTCGGGTCGATCTTCACCAGCTCGGCGAGCGGGTCCTGCAGCCGGCGCGCGATGGAGACCGCGCCGCGCAGCGAGACGTCCATGTCGGGCAGCTCCTGCGAGGCGAACGCGGAGGCCGAGTACACCGAGGCGCCCGCCTCGGACACCATCACCTTGGTGAGCTTCAGCTCCGGGTGCTTCGCGATCAGCTCACCGGCGAGCTTGTCGGTCTCGCGGGACGCCGTGCCGTTGCCGATCGCGACCAGTTCGACCGCGTGCTCCTTCGCCAGCCGCGCGAGCTTGGCGAGCGCCTCGTCCCACTTGTTCGCCGGGACGTGCGGGTAGATGACGTCCGTGGCGACGACCTTGCCGGTCGCGTCGACCACGGCCACCTTCACACCCGTACGGAAGCCGGGGTCCAGGCCCAGCGTCGCGCGCGTGCCGGCGGGCGCCGCGAGCAGCAGGTCGCGCAGGTTCGCGGCGAACACGTTCACCGCCTCGTCCTCGGCGGCCGTGCGCAGCCGCAGCCGCAGGTCGATGCCGAGGTGGACGAGGATGCGGGTCCGCCAGGCCCAGCGGACGGTGTCCGTCAGCCACTTGTCGCCCGGCCGGCCGCGCTCGGCGATGCCGAACCTCGACGCGACGATCCCCTCGTACGACGACGGGCCGGGCTGCTCGGAGGGCTCCTCCGGCTCCAGGACGAGGTCGAGGACCTCCTCCTTCTCGCCGCGCAGCATCGCCAGGATCCGGTGCGAGGGCAGCTCGGTGAACGGCTCGGCGAAGTCGAAGTAGTCGGCGAACTTCGCGCCCGCCTCCTCCTTGCCGTCGCGCACCTTGGCGGCCAGCCGCCCACGCCCCCACATCCGCTCGCGCAGCTCGCCGATCAGGTCGGCGTCCTCCGAGAACCGCTCGGTCAGGATCGCCCGCGCGCCCTCCAGCGCGGCCTGCGGATCGGCGACGCCCTTGCCGGCGTCGACGAACGCGGCCGCCGCCGCGAGCGGCTCCACGCCCGGGTCACCGAGCAGGCCCTCGGCCAGCGGCTCCAGACCCGCCTCACGCGCGATCTGCGCCTTGGTGCGCCGCTTGGGCTTGTACGGAAGGTAGATGTCCTCCAGCCGCGCCTTCGTCTCGGCGCCGCGGATCTGCGCCTCCAGTGCCTCGGTGAGCTTGCCCTGTTCGCGCACCGACTCCAGGATCGCCGTCCGCCGCTCCTCCAGCTCCCGCAGATAGCGCAGCCGCTCCTCGAGCGTGCGCAGCTGCGCGTCGTCGAGCATCTCGGTCGCTTCCTTGCGGTAGCGGGCGATGAAAGGCACCGTGGAGCCGCCGTCGAGCAGCTCCACGGCGGCCTTCACCTGCCGCTCCCGTACGCCGAGTTCCTCGGCGATCCTGCCTTCGATGGACCCTACGAGGGGTGTGGTCACGACCCGTACCGCCTTCTCCACTGAGGTTGCGCCGCAATTGTGGCAGGCGGGACCGACACTCGGGGATCAGGGCGCGGTCATCGGGCCGGTCATCAGGCCCGGCGGCTCCGCGCGGAGCCCGAAGCGCCGCCGAAGAGCCGGGCCAGCGCCCGGAACGGCAGCGTCACCACGGTGGCGATCGCGCCACCGATCTGCCGCAGTACGTCTGCGATCGCACGGAACACGAGCTTCCCCTTTCCTCTCCCCGGCCGCGGCGGCCGGGTGGAGTCCCGAGTACCGCGACGCCGCCCGGCCATGCCCCGGCCTCCGAAAGAACAGGGATGGAGGGATGGCAGAAAAGGTGGGGAACACGTCATTGCCGCCATGCCCGGGCCCGCGAAGAATCGTCCCCATGGCGCAGCGAACGGTCCTCTTCGTCCTCTTCGACGACGTCCAGAGCCTCGACGTCACCGGCCCCCTGGAGGTCTTCACGGGCGCCGAGCGGCACACGCCGGGGTCGTACCGCATCCGTACGGCCTCCCTGGACGGCGCCCCGGTGCGCACCTCCAGCGGGCTGACGCTGGTCCCGGACGAGGCCCTCACGCGTGCGCGTGTCCCACACACTCTCGTCGTCCCCGGCGGCCGGGGCACCCGGCGGGACGATCCGCAGCTCACCGACTGGCTGCGGATCCATGCCCCGCGCGCGGAGCGCCTCGTGTCCGTGTGCACCGGCGCGATCCCGCTCGCCGCGGCCGGGTTGCTGGACGGCCGCCGGGTGACGACCCACTGGGCCTACAGCGACACCCTCGCCCGGCACCACCCCGCCGTCCGGGTCGACCCCGATCCGATCTACGTCCGCGACGGCAGCGTCTACACCTCGGCCGGCGTCACCTCCGGCATCGACCTGGCACTCGCTCTGGTCGAGGAGGATCTCGGCCGGGACGCGGCGCTGACCGTCGCCCGGCATCTGGTCGTCTTCCTGCGCCGGCCCGGAAACCAGGCCCAGTTCAGCGCCCAGCTCGCCGCCCAGACCGCGCGGCGGGAGCCCCTGCGGGAGGTCCAGCACTGGATCACCGAGCACCCCGGCGCCGATCTGAGCGTCGAGGCGCTGGCCGCCCGCGCCCGGCTCTCCCCCCGCCACTTCGCCCGCGCGTTCCGCGCCGACACCGGCACCACCCCCGGCCGCTACGTCGACCGGGTCCGCCTCGAACACGCCCGTCGGCTGCTGGAGGACACCGCCGACGGCGTCGAGGAGATCTCCCGCGCCAGCGGCTACGGCACCCCCGAGGGCATGCGACGCGCCTTCGTCAGGGCACTGGGAACGGCCCCGGCGGAGTACCGCCGCCGCTTCCGCCCCGCCCCTGCCGCCGCCCCTGCCCCCGCCCACTGAAGACCGAGTGAGGAAACCGATGCAGATCGCCTTCGTCGTCTACGACCGTTTCACCGCCCTCGACGTCGTCGGCCCCTACGAGATGCTCTCCCGTGCCCCGGACGCGGAGGCCGTGTTCGTCGCCGGGAAGCCGGGACCGGTCCGCACGGAGACCGGTTTCCTCGCCGTCACCGCCGACAAGGCCCTGTCGGAGGTGCCCGCCCCCGACGTCGTGGTGGTCTCGGGCGGTCCGGGGCAGAGCGCGCTGATGGAGGACGAGCACCTTCTCGACTGGCTCCGGACCGTGGACGCGACCAGTACCTGGACGACCTCGGTGTGTTCCGGATCGCTGCTGCTCGCCGCCGCGGGTCTCCTGCGGGGCCGCCGGGCCACCTCGCACTGGCTGGCGCTGGAGCAGCTCAGGGCGTTCGGCGCCGAACCCACCGGTGAACGGGTCGTCTTCGACGGCAAGTACGTCACCGCGGCCGGTGTCTCGGCCGGCATCGACATGGGGCTCGCCCTGCTCGGCCGGATCGCGGGCGACGACCACGCCCGGGCCGTACAGCTGGGCACGGAGTACGACCCGCAGCCGCCCTACGACGCCGGCGCCCCGCACAAGGCGCCCGCGCACCTCGTCGACGCCCTGCGGGCCCGCAGCCGGTTCATCCTGGCGTGACGGTCCAGGTGAAGTGTGGCTCCCGGCGCTCCAGGAACGCGGCGACCCCTTCCGCGGTGTCGCCGCCGAGCCGGGCCTGGGCGGCCCAGTGGGCGTCCCGGTCGGTGTGGCCGTTCGCGAACTCCTTCGCGGCGGCCTGGGTCAGCCGGGAGCGTGAGACGAGGACGCGGGTGAACTCCGCGACCCGCTTGTCGAGTTCGTCCGCGGGCAGCACCTCGTCGACCAGACCGGTGCGCAGCGCCCGCTCGGTGTCGATCAACTCGCCGGAGAACAGGAGGTACTTGGCGGTCGCCGGGCCGACCAGTGCCACCAGCCGACGGGTGGCGGAGGACGGGTAGACGATGCCGAGCTTCGCCGGGGTCACCCCGAACAGCGCCCCCTCCTCGGCGAACCGCAGATCGCAGGCCGCGGCGAGCTGAGCGCCCCCGCCCACGCAGTACCCCTTCACGGCCGCCAGCGTCGGCTTGGGGAACGCCGCGAGGGCGTCCTCCGCCCGCACGGCCAGCTCCTGCGCCTCGTCCGGCGACCCCTGGAGCGTGGAGATGTCGGCGCCCGCGCAGAACGTGCCGCCCGCACCCGTCAGGACCAGCGCCCGTACCTCGGGATCGGCGGCCAGCGCCTCCAGCAGCGGGGGCAGCGCCGCCCACATCGCGGCCGTCATGGCGTTGCGCTTCGCCGGGTGGTGCAGGACGACGGTGGCGACCCCGTCGGTGACGCCGTGCAGCAGTTCGGGCTCCATGGTCCGGATGCTAACCTCCGCACCCCCGGCCCGGTCAGGGAGCGGTCGCGCATGCGACCGCCTTGGACGGTGGTGGTCGGAAACGCTCGATAATCGCTGACTTCTGGTCAGTCATACGGGGTGGCGCAGCTCGTTACCAACACTCGACGTGTGGTGACAATCGAGCGCGAGGGTGGCGACCGGACGATGGACAACCACGGGCGCGGGCCCGACCCACGCCCAGAGGGCGACGCGGACGCACCTGCCGGGTCCGCGGCGGACCCGGGGCGGCGGCCGCTGCCCTACGAAGGCGTCTGGCGGTTCACCGCACCCGCCGTGGACGCCTCCGTCCCGCAGGCCCGGCACGCCGTACGGGATCTGTTGCTGCGCCAGGGGGTGCCCGTCTCGGAGGACCTGGTCCAGGGGCTCCTGCTGATCGTCTCGGAGCTGGTCACCAACGCCGTCCGGCATGCCGCGCTGCTGTCGCCGACGCTCGCGGTGGAGGTGGCCGTCGGGGCCGAGTGGGTGCGGGTGGCCGTCGAGGACAACCACCCCTACCGCCCCACGGCCCTCGAGGCCGACCACGAGGAGACCAACGGACGCGGGCTGCTCCTGGTGCGGGAGATCACCAGGGAGGCGGGCGGGGTGTGCGACGTCGAGCACACGTCCGGCGGCGGCAAGGTGATCTGGGCCGCCCTGCCGCTCAAACCCGTCCGCCTGCCCTGAGCGCCCTGAGGCTCACCAGCCGGCCGACGGTCCCGTCAGTTCCCGTACCGCGGGCCGGGCCGCGTCCAGCACCGTCATGAACCACGCGGAGAACGTGTCCTTCGCATGCCGCTCGGCCAGCTCGGCGGGCGTCACGAACGCCGTGTCGCCGACCTCCTCCGGGTCCGGCCGGAGCGCCGACTGCACCATCCCGACGAAGAGGTGGTTGTACTCCTGCTCCACCAGGCCCGACGCCGGGTCCGGATGGTTGTAGCGGACCGTGCCCGCCTCCGCCATCAGCGTCGGGGACACCCCCAGCTCCTCGAACGTGCGCCGCGCGGCCGCCGCGAACGGTGCCTCACCGGGGTAGGGGTGACCGCAGCAGGTGTTGGACCACACACCGGGGGAGTGGTACTTGCCGAGCGCCCGCTGCTGGAGCAGCAGCCGGCCCCGCTCGTCGAAGAGGAACACGGAGAACGCGCGGTGCAGCAGGCCCGGCGGCTGGTGGGCCGTGAGCTTCTCCTCGGTGCCGATCGTCACGCCGTTCTCGTCGACCAGTTCCAGCAAAATCGCTTCCGCGGTGCCGCTCGACGAACTGTGCGCAGCGGTGGCAGGTGTGATCGGCATACCCATCCTTAGCATCGGTCCTCGCGTCCCCAGTCTGCCGCACGAGCCCGGCCCGCCCGGCGCTTCACGCAAACGCCGCGCCCGCCCGCGCACGGCGGCGGGTTCCGCGGGTGATCTTGCCCGGCGCCCCGGCCGGAGAACCGTCCTGAACGGGTGTGCGAATTGCTGGCCCCGTGACCTCGGCGGTTCACCGGCTCAGTGGCAGAGCCGCGCCTCGTGCTCCGCGTGGCCGACCGGCTCCAGCTGGAACGTGCAGTGCTCCACGTCGAAGTGGTCGCCGAGGCAGCCCTGCAGCTCGTGCAGCATCTTCTCGTGGCCGATCGCGTTCAGCACGTCCGAGCGCACCACCACGTGCGCCGACAGCACCGGCATCCCCGAGGTGATCGTCCAGGCGTGCAGATCGTGGATGTCCTCCACCCCGTCCAGGGCGACGATGTGGGCCCGTACCTCCGCCATGTCGACGTCCTTGGGCGCCGACTCCAGCAGCACGTCGAGCGTCTCGCGCAGCAGCTTCACGGTGCGCGGCACGATCATCAGGCCGATCACCAGCGAGGCGATCGGGTCGGCGTACTCCCAGCCGGTGGTGAGGATCACGGCCGCCGAGATCAGCACCGCGACCGAGCCCAGCGCGTCCGCCGCCACCTCCAGGAACGCCCCGCGCACGTTCAGGCTCTCCGCCTGGCCCCGCATCAGCAGCGTGAGCGAGATCATGTTCGCGACCAGGCCGACGGCGCCGAACCAGATCATCAGCCCGCCCTCGGTACCGGCCGGTGTGATGAACCGCTGCACCGCCTCGTACAGGACGTATCCGCCGACCCCGAGCAGCAGCAGACAGTTGGCGAGCGCCGCCAGGATCTCGGCACGCGCGTACCCGAAGGTGCGCTTGGTGCTCGCCGGACGGTTCGCGAAGTGGATGGCGAGCAGCGCCATGCCGAGGCCCAGGGCGTCCGTCGCCATGTGCGCCGCGTCCGCGATCAGCGCGAGGGAGTCCGCGAGGAGCCCGCCGACGATCTCGACCACCATGACGCCGAGCGTGATCGCCAGCGCGACGCGCAGTCTGCCGCGGTACGCCGCCGAGGCCGTACCGGTGGTCGGCGCGTGCGTGTGTCCGTGGCCGTGGTCGTGCCCAGCCCCCATGGAAAGCACCCTCCTGTGGTCGCCGGATCACAGTGAACTACGGGTGGGGGGTATCCGGCAACGCGGCACTGAACACCGTTGTCATGTGCCCTGACCTGCGGAAACGAAGTGCAGGTCAGGGCACCCTCAGTCGCGTTCAGCCACGGTGGTGCAGCCGCCAACCCCACCAGGCCGACTCCACCATCTCGCGTACCCCGCGCCGGGCCGTCCAGCCCAGCTCCCGTGCGGCCCGTTCGGCCGAGGCGACCGCCCGCGGCGCGTCACCCGGGCGCCGCCCCTCGACGACCGCGGGCCGGGTGTCGCCCGTCACCTCGCCGATCAGCGTGACCAGTTCGCGCACCGAGACGCCCTCGCCGCGCCCGATGTTGACGGTCAGATCGCCCCCGTCTCCGGCCGGCCGGCGGGCCGCCGCGAGATGCGCCTCGGCCAGGTCGGCGACATGGATGTAGTCCCGTACACAGGTGCCGTCCGGCGTCGGGTAGTCGTCGCCGAAGATCCGCGGGGCCTCGTCGCGGGTCAGCCGGTCGAAGACCATCGGCACGATGTTGAACACCCCGGTGTCGGCCAGCTCCGGCGCCGCGGCACCGGCCACGTTGAAGTAGCGCAGGCACGTCGTCGTGATGCCGTGCGCCTGTCCCGCCGCCCGCACCAGCCACTCCCCGGCGAGCTTGGTCTCGCCGTACGGGTTCACCGGGGCACAGGGGGTGTCCTCCGTGATGAGGTCCACATCCGGGTTGCCGTAGACGGCCGCGGACGAGGAGAACACGAACCGCCGCACCCCGGCCTCGGCCACCGCCTCCAGGAGCGTGGCCAGACCGCCGACGTTCTCCCGGTAGTACCGGGTGGGCCGCGCCACCGACTCGGCGACCTGCTTGTGCGCGGCCAGGTGCACCACACCCGTCACGGCGTGCCCGGTCAGGACCTCCTTGAGCAGGGCGGCGTCCAGCGACGAGCCCCGCACCAGCTCCACGTCCGCCGGCAGCCGGGCCGCGGACCCGGCCGAGAGGTCGTCCAGGACGACGACGCGCTCCCCGGCGCCCGTCATGGCCCGCGCCACATGGGCCCCTATGTATCCGGCTCCGCCGGTGATCAGCCACGTCATGGCCGCCCACCCTATGCCGAGCCCCCGCGTCGCCCGCAATGTCCCCTATGTCAGACACATGGCCCGGTGGCTCGTGCTCCGGAGCCGCGCGGTTTGTGGGGCGGGCCGCCGATCGATGATGATGATCTCGGCAAAGGCCGGTCACACCGTGCCGCCGAACCGTGTTGACCGGAGCTGAACGGCCGGTGAACGTGGCCTTCCCGGCATCCGATAGCCTCTGCCGACATGCCGCCCGCCCGGCCCCGACCGGGGCAGGCCGAGGGCGCCTCCATCGTGTACACGACCGGCGCGGACGCGTCGGGACCCAGGGAGTGAGTTCGGTTGCCGACCGCCATCCTCACCGGTCAGCCGGTACCCGGATCGTCGATCGAGGGCGACCTGCGCTCCCTCGGTTTCGACGTCCGGCAGGCCGCCGACGCCGCCGATACCGAGGCGCTGCTCGCCGACGTGCCGGCCCGGGAGCGGGTCGCCGTCGTCGACGCCGGCTTCGTCGGCCATGTGCACGCCCTGCGCCTCGGCCTCACCGACCCGCGCTTCCCGCTCGCCGCGATCCCGGGCGCGCTCACCGCGCAGCCCGCCGGCCGCCCGGCCCTCACCCGCGCGCTGGCCCACGAGAACTCCGCGAGCGGCGGCACCGCCCATGGGGGTGCCCCCGCGCGAGCGAAGCCGAGCGTGGGGGACGTGGACAGCCTCGCCGACCGCGTCGTCACCGCCCTCGACACCGACGGCGTGGGCGTCCACCGCCCCGAGCTGGGCAGTCTGGTCGCCGAGGTCCCCGCCGACCCGCAGGCCCGCAACGAGGCACGGCAGGCCGTCGCCGCCGTCGACGACGAGGCCGTACGCCTGAAGTCGGCCGTGAAGGCCCGCGACGGGTTCTTCACCACCTTCTTCATCAGCCCGTACTCCCGCTACATCGCCCGCTGGTGCGCCCGCCGGGGCCTCACTCCCAACCAGGTCACCACCGCCTCCCTGATCACCGCGCTGATCGCGGCCGGGTGCGCGGCCACCGGCACCCGGGGCGGCTTCGTCGCGGCCGGTGTCCTGCTGATCGCCTCGTTCGTACTGGACTGCACCGACGGCCAGCTCGCCCGCTACTCCCTGCAGTACTCCACGCTCGGCGCCTGGCTGGACGCCACCTTCGACCGGATCAAGGAGTACGCCTACTACGCGGGCCTCGCCCTGGGAGCGGCACGCGGCGGCGACGACGTCTGGGCGCTGGCGCTCGGCGCGATGATCCTGCAGACCTGCCGGCACGTGGTCGACTTCTCCTTCAACGAGGCCAACCACGACGCCACCGCCAACACCAGCCCCACCGCCGCCCTCTCCGGCAGGCTCGACAGCGTCGGCTGGACGGTCTGGGTGCGCCGGATGATAGTCCTGCCCATCGGCGAACGATGGGCCATGATCGCCGTCCTCACGGCGGCCACCACTCCCCGCATCACCTTCTACGCGCTCCTCGTCGGCTGCGCCTTCGCGGCGACGTACACGACGGCGGGGCGCGTACTGCGGTCGGTGACGCGCAGCGCGCAGCGCACGGACCGGGCGGCGCAGGCGCTGGCGGATCTGACGGACAGCGGCGCGCTCGCCCAGTTGTTCGCGCGCTTCCTGCCGAGCCAGCTCCCCGTGCTGGCGCCTGTCCTCGCCGCCATCGGCGCCGTATGTCTCGTGCTGGCGGCCTGGATCGACGGGCCGGGCTGGTCGGTCGTCGTGTGCGCCGCCGTCTACGTCCTGCTGTCCGCCGACGCCGTCTCGCACCCTCTCAAGGGCGCCCTCGACTGGCTGATCCCGCCGATCTTCCGCGCCGCCGAATACGGCACCGTCCTGATCCTGGCAGCCAAAGCGGACGTGAACGGAGCCCTTCCTGCGGCTTTCGGCCTGGTGGCCGCCGTCGCCTACCATCACTACGACACGGTGTACCGCATCCGCGGCAACGCCGGAGCGCCCCGGGCCTGGCTGGTGCGCGCCACAGGGGGGCACGAAGGGCGGGCACTGCTCGTCGCCGTCCTTGCCGCGCTGCTCACCGCCTCGCAGTTCAAGGTCGCGCTCACGGCGCTCGCCGTGGCCGTCGCCCTGCTGGTGCTCGTCGAGAGCATCCGCTTCTGGGCGTCCGCAGGGGCGCCCGCCGTACACGATGAAGGAGAACCCGCATGATCGGCCTCGTGCTGGCGGCCGGCGCCGGACGGCGTCTGCGCCCCTACACCGACAGCCTGCCCAAGGCGCTGGTGCCGGTGGGGCCCGCGGGCATAGAGGGCGAGCCCACGGTCCTCGACCTGACCCTCGGCAACTTCGCCGAGATCGGGCTGACCGAGGTCGCGGTCATCGTCGGCTACCGCAAGGAGGCCGTGTACGCGCGCAAGGAGGCGCTGGAGGCGAAGTACGGCCTCAAGCTCACCCTGATCGACAACGACAAGGCCGAGGAGTGGAACAACGCCTACTCCCTGTGGTGCGGCCGTGACGCCCTCAAGGACGGGGTGATCCTCGCCAACGGTGACACCGTGCACCCGGTCTCCGTCGAGCAGACCCTGCTCGCCGCCCGCGGCGAGGGCCGTCGCATCATCCTGGCGCTGGACACGGTGAAGAACCTCGCCGACGAGGAGATGAAGGTCGTCGTCGACCCCGAGAAGGGCATGACGAGGATCACCAAGCTGATGGACCCCGCCGAGGCCACCGGCGAGTACATCGGCGTCACGCTCATCGAGGGCGACGCCGCCCCCGAGCTCGCCGACGCACTCAGGACCGTGTGGGAGACCGACCCGCAGCAGTTCTACGAGCACGGCTACCAGGAGCTGGTGAACCGGGGCTTCCGCATCGACGTCGCGCCGATCGGCGACGTGCAGTGGGTGGAGATCGACAACCACGACGATCTCGCCCGCGGACGGGAGATCGCGTGCCAGTACTGACCCGGCTCATCCCCTCGCCGGTCGTCGTGGACATCCGCCCGGGTGCCCTCGACGACCTGGGATACGTCCTCGCCGACGAGCGCATCTCGCACTCCGGGAAGCTCGCCGTCGCCGTCAGCGGCGGCTCGGGCTCCCGGCTGCGCGAGCGGCTCACGCCCCTGCTGCCCGGCGCCACCTGGTACGAGGTCGGCGGCGGCACCCTCGACGACGCGGTCCGGCTGGCCGGCGACATAAAGGCCGGCCACTACGACGCGGTCGTCGGCCTGGGCGGCGGCAAGATCATCGACTGCGCCAAGTTCGCCGCGGCACGGGTCGGCCTCCCGCTGGTCGCCGTCCCCACGAACCTCGCGCACGACGGCCTGTGCTCCCCGGTCGCCACCCTCGACAACGACGCGGGCCGCGGCTCCTACGGTGTGCCCAACCCGATCGCCGTCGTGATCGACCTGGACGTCATCCGCGAGGCCCCGGTGCGGTTCGTGCGCGCCGGCATCGGCGACGCGGTGTCGAACATCTCGGCCATCGCCGACTGGGAGCTCGCCAACCGGGTCAAGGGCGAGAAGATCGACGGCCTCGCCGCCGCGATCGCCCGCCAGGCCGGCGAGGCGGTCCTGCGCCACCCCGGCGGCATCGGCGACACCGGCTTCCTCCAGGTGCTGGCCGAGGCGCTGGTGCTCAGCGGCATCGCCATGTCGGTGTCCGGCGACTCCCGCCCGTCCTCCGGCGCGTGCCACGAGATCAACCACGCCTTCGACCTTCTCTTCCCCCGGCGCGCCGCCGCCCACGGCGAGCAGTGCGGCCTCGGCGCCGCCTTCGCGATGTACCTGCGCGGAGCCCACGAGGAGTCGGCCAACATGGCCGAGGTGCTGAGAAGGCACGGGCTGCCGGTGCTGCCGGAGGAGATCGGCTTCACCGTGGACGAGTTCGTCCGCGTGGTGGAGTTCGCCCCCGAGACCCGGCCGGGCCGCTACACGATCCTCGAACACCTCGACCTCAAGACCGAACAGATCAAGGACATCTACGCCGACTATGTCAAGGCCATCGGTAGCTGAACTCAGACCGGTCGTCCACCCTCCGGGGGTGAAGGACCGGCGCAGCGGTGAGCACTGGATGGGACGCCTCTACATGCGTGAGGTGTCCCTGCGGGTGGACCGCTACCTGGTGAACACCAGGGTCACGCCCAACCAGCTCACGTACCTGATGACCGTCTTCGGCGTGCTCTCGGCCCCGGCATTGCTCGTGCCGGGGATCCCGGGCGCCGTGCTCGGCGTCCTCTGCGTCCAGCTGTACCTGCTGCTGGACTGCGTCGACGGCGAGATCGCGCGCTGGAAGAAGATGTACTCGCTCAACGGGGTCTACCTCGACCGCGTCGGCGCGTACCTCACCGACGCCGCCGTGCTGGTGGGCCTCGGGCTGCGCGCCGCCGACCTGTGGGGCAGCGGCCGTATCGACTGGCTGTGGGCCTTCCTCGGCACGCTGGCCGCGCTCGGCGCGATCCTGATCAAGGCCGAGACCGACCTGGTCGGCGTCGCCCGCCACCAGGCCGGCAAGCCGCCGGTCAAGGAGGCCGCCGCCGAGATGCGCTCCTCCGGCATGGCGCTGGCCCGCCGGGCCGCCGCCGCGCTGAAGTTCCACCGGCTGATCCTCGGCATCGAGGCGTCCCTGCTGATCCTGGCCCTGGCGATCGCCGACCAGGTCCGCGGCGACCTCTTCTTCACCCGGCTCGGTGTCGCCGTCCTCGCCGGTATCGCCGTGCTGCAGACCCTGCTGCACCTGGTGTCGATCCTCGCGTCGAGCAGGCTCAAGTGAGTGCCCTGAAGGTCGGGGCGGTGATCATCACCATGGGCAACCGTCCCGACGAGCTCAGGGCCCTGATCGACTCGGTCGCGGGGCAGGACGGCGACCCGGTCGAGGTCGTCGTGGTCGGCAACGGCTCGCCGGTCCCGGACGTCCCCGAGGGCGTACGCACGATCGAGCTGCCCGAGAACCTGGGCATCCCCGGCGGCCGCAACGTCGGCATCGAGGCGTTCGGCCCCGCCGGCCGGGACACGGACGTCCTGCTCTTCCTGGACGACGACGGCCTGCTGGCCCACCACGACACCGCCGAGCTGTGCCGGAAGGTCTTCGCGGACGACGAGCGGCTGGGCATCGTCAGCTTCCGCATCGCCGACCCGGACACCGGCGTCACCCAGCGCCGGCACGTCCCCCGGCTGCGGGCCTCCGACCCGATGCGCTCCTCCCGGGTCACCACCTTCCTCGGCGGCGCCAACGCCGTCCGTACGAAGGTCTTCGCAGAAGTGGGTGGACTCCCGGACGAGTTCTTCTACGCCCACGAGGAGACCGACCTGGCATGGCGGGCCCTCGACGCGGGCTGGATGATCGACTACCGGTCCGACATGGTGCTGTACCACCCCACGACCGCGCCCTCGCGGCACGCGGTCTACCACCGCATGGTGGCCCGCAACCGGGTCTGGCTGGCCCGGCGCAACCTGCCCGCCGTGCTCGTCCCGGTCTATCTCGGGGTGTGGCTGCTGCTCACCCTGGCCCGGCGGCCCTCCCGGTCCGCGCTGAAGGCGTGGTTCGGCGGCTTCCGGGAAGGCTGGACCACGCCCTGCGGGCCGCGCAGGCCCATGAAGTGGCGTACGGTGTGGCGGCTGACCCGACTGGGCCGCCCCCCGGTCATCTGACAAGCTCGTCCCAGAGGGCTCCCGGCCGCACCGTGAGTCCCCCGGCTCATGCCAGCCCCGTCAAGGCTGTGCATCGCGAAGACGAAAGTTTCCTACTTGTGAGTGAGACAACGCATGACGGCGGAGTCGCGGTGAGCGCGCCTCCGTCGCCCGACGAGGGCCTGACGGCCGCCCAGCTGGCCGCCAAGTACGGGCTGGCCGTGAGCGGCGCCCGGCCCCCGGTGCGGGAGTACGTCCGCCAGCTCTGGGGACGCCGGCACTTCATCCTGGCCTTCTCCCGGGCGAAGCTGACCGCGCAGTACAGCCAGGCCAAGCTCGGCCAGCTGTGGCAGGTGGCGACTCCGCTGCTGAACGCGTTCGTGTACTTCATGATCTTCGGCGTGCTGCTCAACGCCAGCCGGGGCATGTCCAAGGACGTGTACATCCCGTTCCTGGTCACGGGCGTCTTCGTGTTCACCTTCACGCAGAGCTCCGTGATGAGCGGGGTCCGGGCGATCTCCGGCAACCTCGGCCTGGTGCGCGCCCTGCACTTCCCGCGCGCCTCCCTGCCGATCTCCTTCGCGCTGCAGCAGCTCCAGCAGCTGCTGTACTCGATGCTGGTGATGTTCGCCGTCGTGATCGCCTTCGGCAGCTACCCGGACGCCTCCTGGGCGCTGATCGTGCCGGTGCTGATCCTGCAGTTCGCCTTCAACTCCGGACTGGCGCTGGTCTTCGCCCGGGCCGGCGCGAAGACCCCCGACCTCGCCCAGCTGATGCCGTTCGTGATGCGGACCTGGATGTACGCCTCCGGCGTGATGTTCTCCATCCCCGTCTTCCTCGCCGACAAGCCGCAGTGGGTGGCCAACGTCCTGCAGTGGAACCCTGCGGCGATCTACATGGACCTCATGCGCTTCGCGCTCATCGAGGAGTACGGCGCCGAGAACCTCCCCGACCACGTGTGGGCCGTCGCCGGCGGCTGGGCCCTGCTGTGCGCGGTCGGCGGCTTCCTGTACTTCTGGAAGGCGGAGGAGAGGTACGGCCGTGGCTGACCAGGTACCCGAGCAGCAGATCCCCACCGTCATCGCCGACGACGTGCACATCGTCTACCGCGTCAACGGCGCGAAGACGGGCAAGGGCAGCGCCACCGCCGCCCTGAGCCGGATCGTCAAGCGCGGCGAGGAGCGCGGGGTGCGCAAGGTGCACGCGGTGCGCGGTGTCTCCTTCGTCGCCTACCGGGGCGAGGCCATCGGTCTGATCGGCTCCAACGGCTCCGGCAAGTCCACCCTGCTGCGCGCCATCGCCGGTCTGCTGCCGCCGGAGAGCGGCAAGGTCTACACCGACGGCCAGCCCTCGCTGCTCGGCGTCAACGCGGCCCTGATGAACGACCTCACCGGCGAGCGCAACGTCATCCTCGGCGGTCTCGCCATGGGTATGTCCCGGGAGCAGATCAAGGAGCGCTACCAGGAGATCGTCGACTTCTCCGGCATCAACGAGAAGGGCGACTTCATCACCCTGCCGATGCGCACCTACTCCTCCGGCATGGCGGCCCGGCTGCGCTTCTCCATCGCCGCCGCCAAGGACCACGACGTCCTGATGATCGACGAGGCCCTGGCCACCGGCGACCGCAAGTTCCAGAAGCGCTCCGAGGAACGCATCCGGGAGCTGCGCAAGCACGCGGGCACGGTGTTTCTGGTCAGCCACAGCAACAAGTCGATCCGCGACACCTGTGACCGCGTCCTGTGGCTGGAGCGCGGTGAACTCCGCCTGGACGGACCGACCGAAGAGGTCCTCAAGGAGTACGAGAAGTTCACGGGCAAGTAGCCGGAACGAGCCTGGGCCCCGCCGGAACTGACCGGTGGGGCCCCGCGTCTGCAAAGGAAACGTCAACTCCGGCCCACCGTAGGAATCTTGACGCCAATCGGTGTGTTGTTGTGATCTGCGGGACACCCGCGCGAACCTCGCTGCGTTGTACAACGTAAGCTGTGACCGGTCCCGAAACGCGTCAAGTGGGGCGATAACGCGCGACACCCTGGTCGGGGCTGCCGTGCGGACGGCCGGGCGGCGTGTCCGAAATAGTGTGTCTTGGGTCGGCGGTGTAGAACGGGAGATGTGACGGCAATGGCTACGGAAACTCCCCAGCTCAACGCAGCATGTGCCGTCCCTGCCCCGGGTAGTGAACGATGACGGCGCCGGCCGTGCCCCGCGCCGGCGGCCCGGAGCGCGGCACCCTCGACAAGGCCGCGGACGAGAACTTCCCGGTGGCGCCCTTCTTCCTGCCCAGGGCCTGGCGCGAGGACCTCATGGCCGTCTACGGCTTCGCCCGTCTCGTCGACGACATCGGCGACGGCGACCTCGCCCCCGGCGGCGCCGACGCCGCCCTCCTCGGCGTCCCGGCCGCCGACGCCGAGGACCGCATGCTCCTCCTCGACGCCTTCGAGGCCGATCTGCGCCGCGTCTTCGACAGCTCAGACAGATCCGACGGGTCCGACGACTCCGGTGGCGGGCCCCGCCACCCCCTCCTGCGCCGTCTGCGCCCCACGGTCCGCCGTCGCTCCCTCACCCCCGAGCCGTTCCTCGGCCTGATCGCCGCCAACCGCCAGGACCAGCTCGTCAAGCGCTACGAGACCTACGACGACCTCCTCGCCTACTGCGAGCTGTCCGCCAACCCCGTCGGCCGTCTCGTCCTCGCCGTCACCGGCACCTCGACCCCCGAACGGATCCGCCATTCCGACGCCATCTGCACCGCACTGCAGATCGTCGAACACCTGCAGGACGTGGCCGAGGACCTCGGCCGCGACCGCGTCTATCTGCCCGCCGCCGACATGAAGCGCTTTCATGTGCAGGAGGCGGATCTCGCCGCACGCACGGCGAGCGCCTCCGTGCGCGCCCTGGTCGCGTACGAGGCGCAACGCGCCCGCGATCTGCTGAATGAAGGCGCCCCCCTCGTGGGTAGCGTCCACGGCAGGCTGAGGTTGCTGCTCGCCGGGTTCGTGGCGGGGGGAAGGGCGGCGATCCACGCGATCGCCGCCGCCGAACACGACGTACTTCCCGGCCCGCCCAAGCCCGGCAAGCTCCGGTTGCTGCGCGAGGTGGGCGTGACCCTGCGAGAAGAGGGGTGATCCGGACCGTGGAGTCGTCACCGCACGTGTCCGCACCGGTACTCGCCGCCTACAGCTACTGCGAGGCCGTCACCGGACAGCAGGCCCGGAACTTCGCCTACGGCATCCGGCTGCTGCCCACACCGAAGCGCCGCGCGATGTCGGCGCTGTACGCGTTCTCCCGCCGTGTCGACGACATCGGCGACGGCGCACTGGACGACAAGGTCAAGACCGCCCGCCTCGAGGACACCCGCGCGCTGCTCGCCCGGGTCCGCGAGGGCGAGGTCGACGAGGACGACACCGATCCCGTCGCGGTCGCCCTCGCTCACACCGCGAGGGCCTTCCCGGTCCCGCTGGGCGGCCTGGGCGAACTGATCGACGGCGTCCTGATGGACGTACGCGGTGAGACCTACGAGACCTGGGACGACCTGAAGGTGTACTGCCGCTGTGTGGCGGGCGCCATCGGACGTCTCTCGCTCGGCGTGTTCGGTACGGAACCGGGAGCGCGCGGCGCCGAGCGCGCGCCGGAGTACGCGGACACACTCGGGCTCGCGCTCCAGTTGACGAACATCCTCCGGGACGTCCGCGAGGACGCGGCCGGCGGCCGCACCTATCTGCCCGCCGACGACCTCGCCAAGTTCGGCTGCTCGGCCGGGTTCGACGGGGCGGTCCCGCCGGAGGGCTCCGACTTCGCGGGACTCGTGCACTTCGAGGTGCGTCGGGCCCGCGCCCTGTTCGCCGAGGGGTACCGGCTGCTGCCCATGCTCGACCGGCGCAGCGGCGCCTGTGTCGCCGCGATGGCCGGCATCTACCGCCGCCTCCTGGACCGCATCGAACGCGACCCCGGTGCCGTGCTGCGCGGCCGGGTCTCGCTGCCCGGCCGGGAGAAGGCCTATGTCGCCGTACGGGGACTGTCGGGGCTGGACGCCCGGCACGTCTCGCGGCAGACCGTCAGGAGGCACTCCTGATGGGGACCATGGGCGACACCGAGGCCGACACCGTGGGCCGGGGTGATGCCGCCGGGGAACCCGCAGGAACCGACGGAAAGCGGCACGCAACCCTCCGCTGCGGTGTGGCGTCCCTGAGTGCGACCGCCCGCCGTGCAGAGTTCACCTACCACGCCAGGGCGGCAGGGGAGGGTGCGCGATGAGTGACGAACGGCAGGCCGCCGAGGGGCGGCACGCGGTCGTCGTCGGCGGCGGGCTCGCCGGCGTCACCACCGCGCTCGCGCTCGCCGACGCGGGCATGCGTGTCACCCTGCTGGAGGGCCGGCCCCGCCTCGGCGGTCTGGCCTTCTCCTTCCGGCGCGGCGAACTGACCGTGGACAACGGACAGCACGTCTATCTGCGCTGCTGCACCGCCTACCGCTGGTTCCTCGACCGCATCGGGGGCGCGGCGCTGGCACCGCTGCAAAATCGTCTCGACGTGCCCGTTGTCGATGTCGCGCGGCCCGAGGGACGCAGGCTCGGCAGACTGCGGCGCGACGCCCTGCCGGTGCCGCTGCACCTGGGGCGCAGCCTCGCCACGTATCCGCATCTCTCCCTCGCCGACCGCGCGAAGGTGGGCCGGGCCGCGCTCGCGCTCCAGGGGCTCGACCTCGCCGACCCGGCGCTGGACACGCAGGACTTCGGCAGCTGGCTGACCGCGCACGGCCAGTCGGCACGCGCCGTCGAGGCCCTGTGGGACCTGGTCGGGGTCGCCACCCTCAACGCGGTCGCGGGCGACGCCTCCCTGGGGCTCGCCGCGATGGTGTTCAAGACCGGTCTGCTCTCCGACCCGGGCGCGGCCGACATCGGCTGGGCCCATGTCCCCCTGGGCGAACTGCACGACGGTCTGGCCCGCAAGGCGCTCGACTCCGCGGGCGTGCGCACCGAGGTCCGTACCCGCGTCACCTCCGTCTCCCCCGACGAGAACGGGCGCTGGAGCGTGCGGGTTCCCGGCGAGACACTCACCGCCGACGCCGTCGTCCTCGCCGTACCGCAGCGCGAGACCCACGACCTGCTGCCGGCCGGGGCCCTGGACGCCCCCGAACGGCTGCTCGAGATCGGCACCGCGCCCATCCTCAACGTCCATGTCGTCTACGACCGCAAGGTGCTGGACGCCCCCTTCCTCGCCGCGCTGGGCACCCCCGTCCAGTGGGTGTTCGACCGCACCGACGCCTCCGGGCTGCGCGACGGCCAGTACCTCGCGCTGTCCCAGTCCGCCGCACAGGACGAGATCGACACCCCCGTCGCCGACCTGCGCGAGCGCTATCTCCCGGAGCTCGAACGGCTGCTGCCCCGAACCCGCGGCGCCGAGGTGAGGGACTTCTTCGTCACCCGGGAGCGCACGGCCACGTTCGCCCCCGCCCCCGGCGTCGGGCGGCTGCGCCCCGGCGCCCGCACCAAGGTTCCCGGCCTGTACCTGGCCGGAGCGTGGACCGCCACAGGGTGGCCCGCGACCATGGAGAGTGCGGTCCGCAGCGGCGTGAACGCGGCGGACGCCGCGCTCGGCGCCCTCGGCCGGCCCCGACCCCACCGGCTCTTCGCGTTCGAGGAGGCGGCCTGATGCTCGATCAGCACGGCTCGGCACACCCCCGCACCCCCTCCGGTACCGCAACAAGAGGAGAAACTGTGCCCACTGTGCCACCGGCCTCGCCGGCCGCTCGCAGGACCGCGGTGGACGTGACCGCGCTCCTGGAGCGCGGCCGCACCCTGGCCACACCGGTGCTCCGGGCGGCCGTCGACCGACTGGCGCCGCCCATGGACACGGTCGCCGCCTACCACTTCGGCTGGATCGACGCCCAGGGCAACCCGACCGACGGCGACGGCGGCAAGGCCGTGCGCCCCGCGCTCGCCGTGCTGTCCGCCGAGGTCACCGGGGCCGCGCCCGAGGTCGGCGTGCCCGGCGCGGTCGCCGTGGAACTGGTCCACAACTTCTCGCTCCTGCACGACGACCTGATGGACGGCGACGAGCAGCGCCGCCACCGCGACACCGTCTGGAAGGTGCACGGCCCGGCCCAGGCGATCCTGGTCGGCGACGCCTTGTTCGCCCTCGCCAACGAGATCCTCCTCGAACTCGGCACCGCGGAGGCGGGCCGCGCCACCCGCAGGCTGACCACCGCCACCCGCGCCCTGATCGACGGTCAGGCCCAGGACATCTCCTACGAGCACCGCGACCGCGTCAGCGTCGAGGAGTGCCTGGAGATGGAGGGCAACAAGACCGGCGCCCTGCTGGCCTGCGCCAGCTCCATCGGCGCCGTGCTCGGCGGCGCGGACGAGCGCACCGCCGACACGCTGGAGAAGTACGGCTACCACCTCGGCCTGGCCTTCCAGGCCGTCGACGACCTCCTCGGCATCTGGGGCGACCCGGTCTCCACCGGCAAGCAGACCTGGAGCGACCTGCGCCAGCGCAAGAAGTCCCTGCCGGTCGTGGCGGCGCTCGCGGCGGGCGGCCCCGCCTCCGAGCGGCTCGGCGAGATCCTCGCCGCCGACGCCAAGAGCAGCGACTTCGCGACCTTCTCCGAGGAGGAGTTCGCGGCCCGCGCCGCACTCATCGAGGAGGCCGGCGGCCGTGACTGGACCGCCGGGGAGGCCCGTCGTCAGCACACCGTCGCCATCGAGGCCCTGAACGCCGTCGACATGCCCGAGCAGGTGCGGGACCGGTTCACGGCGCTCGCCGACTTCGTCGTCGTACGAAAGAGATGATCACTATCGGTCGAATAGTCCTCGCGTAGTCGCCGGCCGGTGCAGCGAGGCGAGATGCGCACCGGCCGACGGCGTTCCCACAGCAGCACGACTCGCACGACTGCACGAAGGGGAAGCCATGACAGCGACGACCGACGGAAGCACCGGGGCGGCCCTGCCGCCCCGGGCGGCCGCGGCCAGCGACACCGACACCGACATCACCATCCCCGTGGCGGCCGGGGGACAAGAAGCCGCCGAACGCGCGATGCGACGCGCCACCGACTTCCTGCTCGCCCGGCAGGACCCCGAGGGCTGGTGGAAGGGCGACCTCGAGACGAACGTCACGATGGACGCCGAGGACCTGCTGCTCCGCCAGTTCCTGGGCATCCGCGACGAGGCCACCACCCAGGCCGCCGCCCGCTTCGTGCGCGGCGAGCAGCGCGAGGACGGCACCTGGGCCACCTTCTACGGCGGCCCGCCCGAACTCTCCGCCACCATCGAGGCGTACGTCGCCCTGCGCCTGGCCGGTGACACCCCTGACGCGCCCCACATGGCGAAGGCCTCGGCATGGATCCGCGAGCAGGGAGGCATCGCCGCCGCCCGGGTCTTCACCCGCATCTGGCTGGCCCTGTTCGGCTGGTGGAAGTGGGAGGACCTGCCCGAACTCCCGCCGGAGCTGCTGTACTTCCCGAGGTGGTTCCCGCTCAGCATCTACAACTTCGGCTGCTGGGCCCGGCAGACCATCGTCCCGCTCACGGTCGTGTCGGCGAAGCGCCCCGTGCGCCCGGCGCCGTTCCCGCTCGACGAACTGCACACCGACCCCAACCTCCCCAACCCGCCCAGGCCGCTCGCCCCGGTGAACAGCTGGGACGGTCTCTTCCAGCGGCTCGACAAGGTCGTGCGCGGCTACCGCACGGTCGCCGTACGCCGACTGCGCAAGGCCGCGATGAACTCCGCCGCCCGCTGGATCATCGAGCGCCAGGAGAACGACGGCTGCTGGGGCGGCATCCAGCCCCCGGCCGTGTACTCGGTGATCGCCCTGCATCTGCTCGGCTACGACCTCGAACACCCCGTGATGCGCGAGGGACTGAAGTCGCTGGACCGTTACGCCGTGTGGCGCGAGGACGGCGCCCGGATGATCGAGGCCTGCCAGTCCCCGGTGTGGGACACCTGCCTGGCGACCATCGCGCTCGCCGACGCCGGACTGCCCGCCGACCACCCCCAGCTCGTCAGGGCCGCCGACTGGATGCTCGGCGAGCAGATCGTACGGCCCGGCGACTGGTCCGTACGCCGTCCCCAACTCCCACCGGGTGGCTGGGCGTTCGAGTTCCACAACGACAACTACCCGGACATCGACGAC
The DNA here is from genome assembly GCF_048159505.1 of Streptomyces sp. T028. Classification (NCBI taxonomy): domain Bacteria; kingdom Bacillati; phylum Actinomycetota; class Actinomycetes; order Kitasatosporales; family Streptomycetaceae; genus Streptomyces; species Streptomyces sp. T028. The sequence goes on along the minus strand of NZ_JBLRVZ010000006.1, from coordinate 2,728 downwards.
ACCGCTGAGGTCGTCCTCGCGCTGCGCCGGGTCCGCCACCACGACCCCGAGCGGGTGGAGAAGGCGATCGGGCGCGGGGTGCGCTGGAACCTCGGCATGCAGTCGCGGGGCGGGGCCTGGGGCGCCTTCGACGTCGACAACACCAGCCCCTTCCCCAACCGGCTGCCGTTCTGCGACTTCGGCGAGGTCATCGACCCCCCGTCGGCCGACGTCACCGCGCACGTCGTGGAGATGCTCGCCGTCGAGGGCCTCTCCCACGACCCGCGCACCCGGCGCGGCATCCGCTGGCTGCTCGCCGAACAGGAGCCGGACGGCTCGTGGTTCGGCCGCTGGGGCGTCAACTACGTCTACGGCACCGGGTCGGTGGTGCCCGCCCTGACCGCGGCCGGACTGCCCGCCCGCCACCCCGCGATCCGCCGGGCGGTCGCCTGGCTGGAGCGGGTCCAGAACGACGACGGCGGCTGGGGCGAGGACCTGCGCTCCTACCAGGACGCCGCCCGCTGGAGCGGCCGGGGCGCCTCGACGGCCTCCCAGACGGCCTGGGCGCTGATGGCTCTGCTGGCGGCGGGGGAGCGGGACTCCCGGGCCGTCGAGCGGGGCATCGCCTGGCTGGCCCGGACCCAGCGCGAGGACGGCTCCTGGGACGAGCCCTACTTCACCGGCACCGGTTTCCCCTGGGACTTCTCCATCAACTACCACCTCTACCGGCAGGTCTTCCCGCTGACCGCGCTCGGCCGGTACGTCCACGGGGAGCCGTTCAGCAAGAAGCCCTCTGCCCAGGCCGCTCCCGTCGAGGCCGTTCCTGCCGAGGCCGCTCCCGTCGAGGTCAAGGGGAGCTGAATGAGCACGCAGCCCGTCCCGGCCCCGCTGCTGATCGCCTGCGCCCTCGGCATCGAGCACCTCGCCCTGCGCATGGGCGACCGCAGCGGGGCCGGCGGGCCCGTCACCGTCCTGCGCACCGGCATGGGACCGAAGGCGGCCGAGCGTTCCGTCACCCGGGTCCTCGCCGACCCGGTGCTGGCCGGGGCGGCCGTGCTGGCCACGGGCTTCTGCGCGGGACTCGCCCCCGGTATGCACCCCGGCGACCTGGTCGTCGCCGAGGAGACCCGTGACCCGCGCGGCACCGTGCCCTGCGTGGCCACGGAACTGCTCGTCAAGGAACTCGTGCGTACCCTGCCCGGCCGCACCGTCCACACCGGCCCTCTGACCGGCTCCGACCACGTCGTACGCGGTCACGAACGGGCCGATCTGCTGGCGACCGGTGCGATCGCCGTCGACATGGAGTCCGCGGCCACGCTCCTGAGCGCCGTGCGCGCGGACGGACGCCCGGTTGCGGCCGTCCGGGTGGTCGTGGACGCTCCAGAACATGAACTCGTCCGGATCGGCACGGTGCGCGGTGGAATATCGGCTTTCCGTGTCCTTCGTTCCGTCCTGCCTGCATTCTTCGAATGGCACCGTAATGTGCTGCTCCCCCGGAGGTGAGCCGAATGGCCATGCCGCTGCGCCAGTCCATCAAGGTCGCTACATATCTGGCTGAACAAAAGCTCCGCAAGCGGGACAAGTTCCCCCTGATCGTGGAGCTGGAACCCCTGTACGCCTGCAACCTGAAGTGCGAGGGCTGCGGCAAGATCCAGCATCCGGCGGGGGTGCTCAAGCAGCGCATGCCGGTCGCCCAGGCCGTGGGGGCGGTCCTGGAGTCCGGTGCGCCGATGGTGTCCATCGCGGGCGGCGAGCCCCTGATGCACCCTCACATCGACGAGATCGTGCGGCAGTTGGTGGCGAGGAGGAAGTACGTCTTCCTCTGCACCAACGCCCTGCTGCTGCGCAAGAAGATGGACAGGTTCAAGCCCTCGCCGTACTTCGCGTTCGCGGTGCACATCGACGGGCTGCGCGAGCGGCACGACGAGTCGGTGGCCAAGGAGGGCGTGTTCGACGAGGCCGTGGCCGCGATCAAGGAGGCCAAGCGGCGCGGCTTCCGGGTCACCACCAACTCGACCTTCTTCAACACCGACACCCCGCAGACCATCATCGAGGTGCTCAACTTCCTCAACGACGACCTCAAGGTCGACGAGATGATGATCTCGCCCGCCTACGCCTACGAGAAGGCGCCCGACCAGGAGCACTTCCTCGGCGTGGAGCAGACCCGCGAGCTGTTCAGGAAGGCCTTCGCGGGCGGCAACCGGAGCAAGTGGCGGCTCAACCACTCCCCGCTCTTCCTGGACTTCCTGGAGGGCAGGGTCGACTTCCCGTGCACCGCGTGGGCGATCCCGAACTACTCGCTCTTCGGCTGGCAGCGCCCCTGCTACCTGATGAGCGACGGGTACGTGCCGACGTACCGCGAGCTGATCGAGGAGACCGACTGGGACAAGTACGGCCGAGGCAAGGACCCGCGCTGCGCCAACTGCATGGCGCACTGCGGCTACGAGCCCACCGCCGTCCTCGCCACCATGGGCTCGCTCAAGGAGTCGCTGCGCGCGCTGCGCGAGACGGTCTCCGGGAACCGGGAGTGAGGGCATGACCGCCGTCCCTCTGGGCGTCCCCGAGGTGCCGGTCCGGCCGGTCGCCGCGCGGCGTGTGTCGCGGCGGATCCAGGTCGGGCCGGTGGCGGTCGGGGGCGGGGCCCCGGTGTCGGTGCAGTCGATGACGACGACCCGTACGTCGGACGTCGGCGCGACCCTTCAGCAGATCGCCGAGCTGACCGCGTCGGGCTGCCAGATCGTGCGGGTGG